>NZWG01000019.1 GCA_002698235.1 Fidelibacterota bacterium
CAGGGTACGGGTCAAATGAAATCAAATTTCAAACAGTTAAGACAGATCTGAGAAAATATTGGAGGTTGGGAAGAGACTACACAATTGCATTTAGAAGTTATTTTGGAAAGAGTTTTGGACAAAATAAGCAAAAGTTCTTTTTAGGGGGTATTCCCTATCTTCTTACTGGAGGTGGTGAGACAAATGGCATTCAAGATGATAATATTTTTAGAGATGTTATTCTCGATACATCAAATGGATCTCTCATACATGATATTTACTTCACTGAATATGCATGGCCTTTAAGAGGTGCACGTTTTGCAGAACGTTTTGGGAACACAAC
The DNA here is from genome assembly GCA_002698235.1 of Fidelibacterota bacterium. Lineage (GTDB taxonomy): Bacteria > Fidelibacterota > Marinisomatia > Marinisomatales > UBA1611 > NZWG01. The sequence goes on from NZWG01000019.1 coordinate 323, forward strand.
CTCCCTTTTTAACATAGAAGTTCGTTTCCCTTTCATTAATTACTTGGCACTGGGTTTTCCATTAAAGATGATATTTGGAAATATTCGTGGACATGCTTTCGTAGATATTGGTGCTGCCTGGGATAGTAAAGATGAATTTTCTTCTAAGGAATGGCCAGGAAGGTATGGTAATAATGTTTCTGGAGACTATTCACCATGGGTGTCAACTGCGGGTCTGGGAACAAAAATCAATCTAGGATATTTTCTTCTGAAAATTGAAATGGCTTGGGATAGAAATGAAAGTGGTTACTCTAAACCCCAATGGTATTTCTCTTTAGGTCCAGATTGGTAAACCTTTCTTGATTCCTGTTTGAGTGATGGTCAACTTTAGGACTCATCATGGCTAATATTAAATCAAAAATAGCATTTTTGTGTTCCGCATGTGGCGATGATTTTCCAAAGTGGAACGGTCAGTGTCCATCCTGTAGAGAATGGGGCACTCTTTCAGAATTCAAAGTAACCAATAAAAGAAAAAGAAANGTTNCTCAAAGAGAATCACGGTCTTTAGATGATATACTAAATACAGACTCAGGATCAAGGTTAAGTACTGGATTGAATGAGGTTGATAGAGTCCTTGGCGGTGGACTTTTATCTGGTTCTCTCATTCTTNTAGGTGGTAATCCAGGTGTTGGTAAATCAACGCTCGCATTNCATATATGTTCTGGTTTAAAAAGAAAATCGCTTTATATATCTGCAGAGGAAAGTGAAGAGCAAGTAGCNCTTAGGGCAAAAAGATTAAAAGTAAGTCCAGAGAATCTNTTTTTTTCTGGCGAAAATGACCTAGATGGNATTTTAAATCATTTAGAACGCATACAACCAGAAATGCTTATAATCGATTCTATTCAGACTATAATGAATTCAAGTCTCGATTCTTTGCCTGGCTCTCCAAGTCAGATACGAGACTGCGGACAAAGATTGCTAGAAACTGCTAAACATAAAAATGTTGCTATATTGATTGTAGGNCATGTTACAAAAGAAGGAACTATTGCGGGACCCAAAATGCTAGAACATATGGTGGATACAGTACTATATATGGAGGGGGATGATCGGTATGATCATCGAATGCTGAGGTCAGCAAAAAATCGATTTGGAGCGACACATGAGGTCGGAATTTTTCAAATGAATGAATCTGGTTTAGAGGAAATAAAAAACCCATCAGAGATGTTCTTAGCTGAACGTAGTGTAGATGTGGCAGGCACAACAATATACCCATCATTAGAAGGAACAAGACCAATCCTTGTAGAGGTTCAGGCTTTGGTCTCAAATGCAAATTATAGTACCCCTCAGCGCAATGTGAATGGATTTGATTACAAACGTCTGGGAATGTTAATTGCTGTTCTAGATAAAAGAATGGGGCTTGCAATGGGTGCAAAAGATGTATTTGTCAATTTAGTTGGAGGGCTTAAGGTTGATGATCCAGCCTTGGACCTTTCAATTATCTCATCTATTGCATCTAGTACAATGGATAAGCCCGTGGATAAAGGTGTCGTACTTTGTGGAGAAGTAGGACTGGCAGGTGAAGTACGATCAATTAATCGAATTGAACATCGATTGATGGAGGCACAGTCACTTGGATTTAAAACTGCTTTAATACCATCCTCGAGCCTTAAGAAGAGTATTAAGAAACTAAAATTAGATATAGAATTGAAACCAGTTGGTTATGTTAAAGAAGCATTTCAACAATTATTTTAAGTTTTTTTGAAATTCACGCTAAATACCACATCNTCAAAATATAGCGCGCGGACAGGTATATTAGAAACTGACCACGGTGATATCAACACACCGGTATTTATGCCTGTTGGTACTGTTGGTGCCGTAAAGACAATGGAACCCGGAGAGCTTAAAAAAATAGATTTTAAAATAATACTAGGTAATACATATCATCTTTATTTAAGACCTGGTACTGACATCGTTAATAAAGCTGGAGGACTTCACAAGTTTATTTCGTGGGATAGGCCAATCCTAACTGATAGTGGAGGTTTCCAAGTCTTCTCGCTTGCTAGATTAAACAAGATATCAAATGATGGAGTTGAATTTCAATCTCACCTAGATGGAAGTAGGCATATGTTAACCCCGGAAATTTCAATGGAAATTCAACGTAAACTTGGTTCAGACATTATAATGGCTTTTGACCATTGCCCTCCAGGAGATGCAGACCAATCCATCATTAAGGATTCTGTTGAAAGAACAACTAATTGGATGAAACGTTGCTCAGAATGGCTTAGTAAAAACCCAAAATATTATGGCCATGAGCAAGTTCTCTTTCCTATTGTCCAAGGAGGTATAGACCTTAACCTTAGAAGACTGAGTGCTGAACAATTAGTTGAGTATTCTTCATGTGGAATTTCAATTGGAGGACTTGCCGTAGGGGAAGAGAAAAATGCAATGATGGATACAATAGAATTTTGTGATACAATCTTGCCCAAAGATCAACCAAGATATTTAATGGGGGTTGGTAGGCCAAGTGACTTGATAAAATCAGTCCAAAGAGGCGTAGATATGTTTGACTGTGTAATGCCTACACGAAATGGTAGGAATGGTCATGTATTTACAAGTGACGGGGTTATTAACATTAGGAATGAAAAGTATAAAAATGACCATTCCCCGATGGATATACAGAGTTCTAATTCATGGGGGACTACTTTTTCAAAATCTTATGTAAGGCATCTTTTTAACATCAATGAGGTTTTAGGTCTTCGAATAGCTTCAACTTTGAATCTTACTTTTTACAATGATCTGATGATTCAAATAAGAGAAAATATTAATAACGGTAGTTTTGATGATTGGTCCGATGCAACTTTGGTTAAAATGAGCATAAGTAAAGGAATGTGATGCCCGATTCTGTTATTAGAGTTATAGACGCTTATGTATACCGTCAAACGCAAGAAGGAATAAAGTTTCTATTATTAAAACGTGCAAAAACAAAAATATATGAACATCTTTGGCAAGGTGTAGCCGGAAAGATAGAAGAAGGTGAGACAGCTGTTGAGACTGCAATTAGAGAGTTAATGGAAGAAACTGGCTTCAAGCCCTTTAGGATGTTCACTGCTGACCATGTAAGTAAGTTTTATGAGGCTAAATGGGATAGGATCAACCTTGTTCCTGTATTTGGTATTGAGGTAAAAAAGAGTGAGGTCTCTATATCGAAAGAGCATTGTGATTTTAAGTGGGTTGATTTTGAATTAGCTAGTAAAACACTTGTCTGGCAAGGTCAGAAAGAGGGAATATTATCTGTTCATAATATGTTAATATCAGACGATGACCGGATGCGTTGGTCTGAGGTAGAACTATAAATTAACGGAGGTAAATATGTTACAAGAAGGAAGTAAGGCGCCTGGATTTACGCTAGATGACCAAGATGGTAGCCCCGTAAGTCTNAGTGACTTTGAGGGCCAGAAAGTATTATTATGGTTTTATCCTAAAGCAAGCACTCCTGGATGAACGGTTGAAGGTCAAGTACTCCGGGATGAGTACAAGAATTTTCAACAAAAAAAGACTGTAGTTATTGGAATGAGTGCAGATACAGTTAAGGCTCAAAAGAATTTCTGCACCAAACAAGCATTTCCTTTTCCTCTCTTATCAGATCCTGAAAAGGAAACTATAAAAGCATACGAAGCATTTGGATTAAAAAAGTTCATGGGAAAAGAATATGAAGGTATCTATCGAATCTCATATTTAATAGATGAAAAGGGTATGATTGAAAAGGCCTATGAAAAGGTAAAGCCAAAAGAACACGCGGTTCAGGTCTTATCAGACCTTAGTTAAAATAGGATGGTCAAATCATCCTTATTAAATATTTTTTCATTGATCTTGTCTTCTAGGTAGCCCATCATTACTGAGTGACCCTTTATTTTGATGCCCTTTTTCATGATTTTATAATCAGAAAGGTGTATGGGGTTTTTCCCAATGCACAATGCTGCAGTATTCTCAAGGCAAATACCGATATCATTATCTGAGAATTTCTCGATATTCTTTAAGTCATGCCTCATATTGTATTCACTTCCTGATAGCCCGATGGTGACATCAGATTTATTTTTATCTTTAATACATCCACAATAAAATGGAAGAATAACCTGAAAAATGACCCAGCATGTGGATCCAACTTTCAAGTCAGAATGGAAGCGCGTCCTGCTTTTTAATTTTATAGCTTTTTGTACACCATTGACATTTACCAAAAGGTTGTAATGGGATAACCTAATTCCAGGCTTCTTTTCAAATGTGAGCACTGCCTCGTCACTTAATAGAGGTTTGTATTTTGGTTCAAAGTTCTCTGAAAATGATTCTATCTCTTTAAATAGATCTGCTTTTAAGGTTAGGGTCCGCACGTTTGTACAACTTTCTTTTATTTTATCAATGTGTAAATCATGAGAAAAAACCGCTGAGGCACCTAGGTTCCATATACCAAAAAGTAATATCTCTGATTGATGATCGGTAAGTTCAGGAAGAATAACCCTCTGTCTTGGTTTTATTCCAATACTTTCTAACCAATTACTGGTCTGTTGTACAAGAGAGTACAATCCAAAATTGGTAATATTAAATCTTTCATTAATAATCTGATTTGAGAATTTGATTGTTTGTCCCTTCATCAGAGATCTCATTGAGGGATAAGGAGTCATATACTCTATTGGCTCGACATTGCCAATACACTGAGCATTGTAGATTCTTGATCTTAGACTGTTTTTCAAATTAAATCCTTAACGTTGTCCATATTAATTATGATTAATTTTTTAATTGGAAGTTTATGAATTGTTTATGTACTCTGTAGCATACAAAACAGTAGCCCATATGAATAAAATATGTATACTATTACTCTTTACCATCTCAGTTGGTAAAAATCTAGATCAGGCATTTCAGATTGCTGGGAAAAATCATTTAGAAATTAAAAGAGCAATCAAAATAGTACCAGAAGATCAATTCGAAGGCATGAAGTGGCTCATTACTCATATGCCAAACGAAGACCTAAAAACCCTATCTGCCGAATTTCTAATTTCAAACTGTGAGTTAGCATATCAAGCTAGGAGAAACACAATTTGGGGACAGAAAATATCTGATGAGGTTTTCTATAGTTATGTNCTTCCATATGCAAATTTAAATGAGAGAGTTGAAGATTGGCGTTTAGACTTTTACAATAAATTTTATCCAATGGTAAAAGATCTGAAATCCGCTTATGAGGCCGTTGTTGTTCTAAATCATAAGATCTATGAAGAATTGGGTGTTATTTATTCTACCAGTCGACCGAAAGCTGATCAATCACCTTATGAAAGTATTGATGCGGGGATGGCTTCATGTACGGGGTTAAGTATCTTATTAATAGATGTATGTAGAAGTGTAGGTATCCCTGCTCGATTTGTAGGTACACCATCATGGTATAATAATTCTGGAAATCATTCGTGGATNGAGGCTTGGGACGANGGATGGCATTTTACAGGAGCAGCGGAGCCAACAGATCAAAAGCTCAATGAGTCTTGGTTTCAAGACCTCGCTAGTNAGGCTATTCAAGGCAATAATAAATATGGGGTTTTTGCAGCTACATGGGAAGAANCAAATATACACTTCCCAATGGATTGGCTTCCTGAAGTTAAAATATATAATGCGATAGATGTTACACAGAGGTATAAAAATAATCTAGCANATGATAATCTCATACCTATTCGTGTGAGAGCATTGGACTCATCTGGTAATAGGCAAGAAGTGAAGGTTGTTATCTATGGTNAGAATAATTATTCGAAGGAAGGAATTAGCAAAGATGAAACTTGTGATGCTAATGATCATTTGACATTTATGCTACCAAAAGGAGAGATATTTAAACTCCAATCAAAAACTGAGACCAAGATGATCAAGGTGGACCGGGAAAAGATCATCGACCTTAAACTCTAGATTGTAAAAAGTAATATTATTCTGGTTTTACCTTACGTGAAATCTCAAGAATATCTTTAGGTCGGGTATATTTATTCCCGGCAAGTCTTCCAAGTGGTTCGAGTTTATCTAATAAAATATGACCATCTTTATAGACATCGTCATCAATATGAAATAGGACAATGGTTCCAATAACGACAAAACCGCTGCCAGCATTTCCTTTTCCTATTTCAACGATTTGATTTAATTCACACTCAAAACTTATTTTTGATTCAAGTAATCTAGGTGGTTTCACTTTATCAGAGGATTTCGCATGCAATCCAGAAATTTCAAATTCATCCACATTGGAATCAAAATCAGTAGAGCACATAACCATTTGCTCTGCAAAACTTTCAGAAACAATGTTTACTACAAATTGATTACTATCTCTAATATTTGTTAGCGTATCTTTTTCTTTACCGTCCCATCCACGTCTTGCTGGTGCAAACATAATAGTTGGTGGCTTGGAACAGACACCATTAAAATACGAAAATGGAGCAATGTTATGAGCACCTTGCTTGGATATTGTTGATACAAAAGCTATTGGTCTTGGTACAATAGACCCGATCATCAATTTATGTGTATCACTAAATGAAATTTTAGAGGGGTCAACTTTCATTTATTTAACCAAGAATATGGATATTTTTCATCATCAATTTTCAGAGCCTCTTCTGATATATTAAGTGTACTGAATGTATCGATCATGACAGCTAGTTCATTGGTATCTTTCACTCCAATCGATTCTTCGATTTTTCCTGGCTGTGGACCATGTGGGAGTCCCATTGGGTGATAGGTCACCGATTCTTTTTCAATGCCTTTCCTACTCATAAATTCTCCCTCAGCATAATAGATAACCTCATCAGAGTCTACATTGCTATGTGCATAAGGAGCGGGTATTGAGTTTAGATGATAGTCGAATAATCTTGGAACAAAAGAGCAAATGACAAAACCTTTACTCTGAAAAGTTTGGTGAACAGGAGGAGGCTGGTGGATTTTTCCTGTGATGGGCATAAAATCATGAATGTTGAAAACATAAGGGAAATAAAACCCATCCCATCCAACTATATCAAAAGGATGATGCTTGTAGGTATATGTTTGAATGCCGTTCTTTAGTCTGACTTGAACCTCAACTGATCTATCTTCAACAGGGCCAATAAATTTAGGTACAGTTATATCCCTTTCTGAAAATGGAGAATGTTCCATTAACTGTCCAAAATTATTACGATACCTATCAGGTGTCTCAATTGGCGCAGAAGACTCAATTATAAGTATCTTCATTTTGGTTTGAGTATGTATTTCCCAAATAACACCTCTTGGAATTACGAGGTAGTCACCTGCTTTCAGATCGATGTTNCCAAAGTTGGAACGGAATTCTCCTTCCCCCTCATGAAAGAATAAAACTTCATCAGCACAACCATTCTTATACGGTGAGACCATTGATTTTTCTACATGCGCTTTGGATATGATTATGTCATCATTAAATAAAAGAGGGATACGAGAAGAAATACAATCACCCAAAGATNTTACCTTAGAGGTAAGTATATGTCTATGCCTGTGCTTATTTTCTCTAGACGTTAATTTAATTTTTGATACTTCACCAATTGCTTCAATAGATGTTGGTGGATTTTTATGATAAACATTAGAATAGATATTGCTGAANCCTCCGCGACTAATAAGTTCTTCCCATAATAATTCATTATTATTGTTCCTGAATTGTATATGTCGCTTTGAGGGAATACTCCCTTGTTTTTGATAAAAAGACATTTTTTATACTATTTTATTTTCTAATACACCAAGTCGTTCTACTTCCAATCTTACTATGTCTCCCTTNTTTATCCAACCNCCAGTATTTTCAGGTCTTAATTCAAGAATNCATCCCGTACCCACTGTGCCAGAACCNANATAGTCTCCNGGGAGNAGATTGGTATTCATTGATGCGCGCTCNATCATTTTTTCAAAGGGGTGATATAGATCATTGGTATTGCCATCAGAAATCAATTTTCCGTTTACGTGGCATGTCATTCGAAGATGCAATTTACCTTTAGTATCCCAAGCAGTTTTAAGTTCATCTGGTGTTACCATGTATGGGCCAAAACTAGTTGCAAAATCTTTTCCTTTTGCAGGTCCAAGGCTCATTGCCATTTCTTCTCTTTGTAAATCTCTAGCTGACCAATCATTACAAATGGTATAGCCCGCAATAAGATCAGTTGCTGAATCTGATGAAATATTTGAACCTCCGTCAGCTATAATGACTGCAAACTCTAGTTCAAAATCTAATTCTTTTGTGGCTTTTGGGTAATTAAGATNTGACTTATGGCCAAANATGGCAGATGGATTAGAGAAATAAAAAATGGGAATTTTAAACCAATCTGGATGCATATCAAGTCCGCGTAGTTTTCTTGCTGAACGTACATGTTGTTCAAATGCATAGAAATCTCTGAAAGATTGTGGGTCGGGTATAGGTGCCATTAATTCTAGTTCTAATTCTAAGCTGGCAATGGGTTTTCCAGNCTNAGCACTCTTTTTGATATCTTCATCTTTNAATAGAGTTTCGAGTTCCTTTAATTTTTCGAAATTCACTCTCCAATTTTNGAGAGCTTCTTTTAAAGAATNAGGTATATCTAAATAGGTTGTNTTTCCATGTTGCTNTTTCAGCCANGTTGCAGATCTTTTTATATCTATGATGTGCTCATCTTTTTTAAAACCAAATCGTAGCTTATCATTTTTGTCGTACCGATAGGTTGCAAATTTCATTTATAGATTCCCTCTTTTTTGTTGCTCTCTTTCTATGGATTCAAATAATGCTTTAAAATTTCCTTTTCCAAAACTGTTAGATCCTTTTCTTTGAATAATCTCAAAAAATAGAGTGGGCCTATCTTGAAGCGGCCTTGTAAATATCTGTAGCATGTAACCATTCTCATCATTGTCAATCAAAATGCCAAGTTCTTTCAATGTCTGAATATCTTCATCTATGTCACCAACCCTCTCCTTTATATCATCATAATAGGAGTCAGGAGTTGGAAGAAATTCAACTCCACTCGCTCTCATTACTTTAACGGAATGAATTATGTCTTTAGTTGAAAGGGCGAGGTGCTGAACACCTGCTGTCTCATAATAATCTATGAATTCTTGTATTTGAGATCTTTTCAATCCTTCAGCAGGTTCATTTATTGGCATTTTCACTATTTCATTATTATTTGCCATGACGATTGAACGAAGCGAAGAATATTCTGTGGTTATATCCTTATCGTCTACGGTCCAAAAACGGTGCCATCCAAATATCTTTTCATAAAAATCACAAACTGATTGCATTTGACCATCTGGTTGGTTTCCAACGATATGATCTATATGAATAAGTTTAGGCGATTCTGGACTTATTGGTGAATGAAAATCGTTGTATCCAGGTAGAAAGCTTCCTTTGTAATTGGTTCTTTCAATAAATGTATGAATGGTATCACCAAATGTATGAATTGAAGAAATGATTACTTTGCCATTATCATCTTTTACTTCGTATGGTTCTTGGGCACTTTTTGCACCTCTTTCCAATGATATTTTCCAAGCCATTTCAGCATTATCTACGGTAAAGGCAACATCTTTTATNCCATCACCGTGGCGGTCAATNTGGTCTCCTATTTTGGTATTCTTTTCAAGAGGNGACGTGACTAAAAAGAAAATATGTCCTTGATTTAAAACATAGCTCACTNTATNTCTNGATCCTGTNTCAAGTCCACGATATGCAATTATATTGAATCCCATTGTTNTTTGATAAAAATATGCAGCCTGCTTTGCATTACCTACATAGAATTCACAATGGTTAAATCCTTTTATTGAATATGGGGTATGATTCATATTACTTGTTTCAGTGATTCTATAAATCTTTCATTTTCTTTCTCAAGCCCAATGGATATCCGAATACATGCAGGCCATCCAAATGCGGTTAGTTGCCTAACAATNANACCTTTTTCTAATAGGTTTTTTGANAAGANNGTTGCTTNANTTTCTGATTCCCATAAAGTTGTAATAAAATTNGTTACTGATGGGATATAATCAACTCCTAAAAGTTCCANTTCTTTTTTNATGTATTCCATACCTCTTTTATTTAATTCGATGGAACTAATTAAGAANTCNTTATCATCAAGTGCGGCTANNCCTGCAACTTGGGCCAATGAAGAAGGCTCAAATGGAGCTTTAACTTTGAGCAAATTATTGATGAGGTCATTGTGTGCAAANCCATACCCTATCCTTATTCCACCCAGGCCNTATGCTTTTGAAAAGCTACGTAGGGTAATCACATTATCGTATCTATATGTCATTGAGTCAGGATAATCTTCCTNACTTTGAGCATATTCAAAGTACGCTTCATCTAGAATAATAAGCACTCTTTCAGGGACGTGTGAATAGAAGTTATCAAANTCTTTCTTTGTGATGTAAGTGCCCATAGGATTATCTGGATTTGCGATGTANACGATTTTTGTATAGTCTGTTATTTTATCCGCCATTGATTCAAGATCATATCGATGATGATCCATAGGGACCCAGTGAATCTTATTGCCTGANGCATTGGCAAGGACACGAAAACCAATAAATGAATTTTCTGCACTAATTAGTTCATCATCTCGAAGTAAAAATGTGCGCATTATNGTTGACATGATGCCCTCGGATCCTGAGCCCAATACTACATTATCTATATTTACATTATGCATGCCACTAAGTTTTTTTCTTAAATCATATCCAGATGCATCAGGATATCGGTGGCTATTGATCATTGAACTTTGCATTGCCTCCAAAGCTTTNGGTGATGGGCCCATTGGATTTTCATTAGAAGCTAATTTAATTATATTGGTAATCCCTAATTCTCTTTCTAGTTCTTCAATAGGTTTTCCTGGTTTGTAACTAGTTAACTTTTTTATGTATGAAGGGACAAGGGGCATATATGTTGAATATATTNGTTGTATGAAATTTACAAATAAATATGTATTTACGATTNACAGATAAAAAATTTGTTTATGTGGTGAATCATGAAAATTGATGGNCCATTAGTATCCGCTATTTTTATTGAGAGACCTAATCGNTTTATAACTATNATTGAAATAAGCGGGACTAAACATAGAAGTCACTTACCAGACCCAGGCAGACTGAAAGAACTGCTTACTCCGGGAGTATCATTATTGGTTAGACCTGCACCTAAAGTAACTAAAAGGNAAACTGCCTATACTACGGTAATGGTGAATCTGGCGGGGCAATGGATATCCCTTGTCTCTACACTTCCAAATTANTTTGTGAAACATTCANTAAAAAATAAGACCTTACCTATTTTTAACTCTTATGATNTAGTAAGGCCAGAGGTCACTGTTAAAAATCATAGATTTGATTTTCTATTAAAAGATATGAATGGGAAATCTTTTTACCTCGAGGTAAAGTCAGTTACTTTTGTTGCAAATGGAATTGCAAAATTTCCAGATGCGGTAACATTGAGAGGGATGAAACATGCTAATGCATTAGCAGATCTTGTAAAAAAAGGTGATAAGGCTGGAATATTATTTGTATGCCAAAGGCCTGATGCAGTTTCATTTGAACCTATGTGGAAAAGAGATCCAAACTTTTCATTAGCATTGCATAATGCATTTCAATCAGGGGTTAAAGTATGGTGTATAACTTTAAACATATCAGAAACAGAAATATCATTTAATAAAGAGATACCAGTAAATTTAAAAGAGACAATAAGTGATCATTAAAAAACAAACTCGTGACCTTTTGCTTAAGCAACTGGTATTTATTTTGTTCATCTCGTGTGCTGCTGTGATGTCACCTCCTGGCGGTCCAAAAGATGAAACTCCTCCAGAGTTGATCGAGGTTACACCGCCAAATGGAACTACTCATTTTAAAGGTGGTCGGGTTGAATTATTATTTTCAGAGTATATTGATGAAAATACAGTTGACAGAGCAGTCTCGATCTTACCATTATTAGCTGAAGAACCAGAAATAATATATAAAGGGAATAGGCTGCATATTTATTTCCCTGATTCTCTTTCGGTCGACCAAACGTATATAGTTTCAATTAATAGAGATCTAAGTGATGAGCATAAAGTGAACCTCTCTCAAGGTATTCAGGTAGCCTTTGCAACAGGTTCTGAAATTGATAGGGGAATAATTTCTGGGTCGATTTATCATTCAAAAGATGCTTCATTAAACTTATGGAAGATCCAGAATGAAAATGATCATCTTAAATTTTACGAAAGAGTCCCTGATTATGTGATTGATGCCTCAAGCGAAGGTTATTATGAATTTAATTTCCTTTCATTGGGGCAATATAAAATTGCGGCTGTTGATAGAGCATTAGCTGG
>NZWG01000020.1 GCA_002698235.1 Fidelibacterota bacterium
TTCCTTTTGGACCACAAAGCCATTTGTGAATGGCTCCTGTATAAAAATCACACCCTAAATCATGAATGTTAATATCAATATGCCCAGGAACATGAGCACCGTCGACAATTGTTAATATCCCTTTTTTCTTGGCCTTTTTAATAATTTGGTCGATTGGGAAAATAATTGCTGTAGGACTGGTTATCTGTGAAATAAATATGACCCGAGTATTTTTATTAACACCTCTCCAAAAACTATCAACAAATTCCTGTTCAGAATGAACTGGCAAAGGAATCTTTTGCTGTATAATTCCTATACCATTTTTCTTACCCCAAACATTCCATTGCCTAACCAATGCACCGTACTCATGGTCTGTCATCAACACCTCTTCACCAGTGTTCAACCTTAAACTATTGATTACATTGGCTATTGCTGTGGTAGGATTATGAAAGAATAGTAATTCTCCTTCATCACACCCAACAAACTCACCCAACCTTGTTCTTGAATTTCTAAGAGAGCTCCATATGCTTTTAGTTAAAAATTTTACAGGCTGCTTCTCCAACTCTCTCTGCCAATTCTGGTAATCTTCAAATACAGGTATTGGACAGGCACCAAATGAACCATGATTTAAAAAGGTGATATCCTTATCGAGTATGAATTTCTGCTTCAAATCATTCATCTATCTACCAGCATGTAGTTTAACTTATTTACAAAAAAAATTAGTATGGCAATGGCCTCATTTGTCTATATCCGTAATAAAATAATAGGATATGTATCAATCCAAGTATCTCAAACCCAATTATATACCAAGGCCATTCTCCAATGATCATCGGATTATTGACCAATGGTTTCTTAGTCAAATACATATAATTAGATCCTATCATAAAGTTCGCCAAGCCAACGAAAAGGATGAGCAACTGACAAAGCAGAAATACTTTATACCATGAGGATTCTTTTATTCTATAACCTAGAACAATTGCAAAAAATAATGGTACTAGAATGATACCAGCGTGGCTTACATAATACTTAAAAATAAGAAAGGGTATAGGTCCATGATTCAATTGAGGTGTCAAGATTGCATGCAATGCCCCGGGTGAGCCTATCAACGCCAAAAATTCAAAACCAGAATAATTTTGTCTAATCATCATGATTCCTGCTAGGATGCCTGAGATTCCACAAAGATGTATGGGCAGGGAACTCTTGGCATTCCAGATACCAAAATGTTTTAGATAGGCCTGCTGAACCAATTCAATCAAAATAAGCGTCATACCAATTGATATCATCAATGTCTTTCTTTTATCAGGCGGTATCCTAATCGCGATTTGTATGATAATGAACGAAATAATCAAAGATACGATGATTCCAATCCACCAAGTCATGGATAACGGTTCAATTACAGTAGGAGAAATCACCTTAGTGCTAAAAGCGCCTAATTCTTTTGGAAAGCAACATTGCCTGATCAACTAGGTTGGATAAAGTAGAGTCATCCAGAGCACTGGAAAATAAGACTCCAGATATTCTTTGACTTTCATTCTGCATCGATCTGTGATAATCTAACGCAGGTTGCTGAATGGATACTTTGATGTTTTCCCTGTCTACTTCTTCCCAGTCAACTTTAAATTCATCAAATATATGTTGGACCAACGAAATCTGATCTTTTTGAGTCATTCCAATCTTTTTTAAAAATAAAAAAAAGTACCCCATTGATACCTGAAGACCTGTCAAATAGCCAATACGTGTTAAATTTTCTCTATATTCACTTTCTATTACTAGACTCTTTTTAATTATACTCAGTATAGATCTTACTTGTTGCATTCCTTTATGATTAGAACTAGGGTCAGTCGAGTGTTTTGGGGTCCCAACCTCAGGGTCGTCTAAGAGTAGTTTTACTCTGATCAATTGATTTTTTAATACTTCTGAATAGTAAGCTCGCATTTTTCGAGTAATACTCGTTCTCTCTTTCTTTGAAAGCATCATAAAATAGAGCGCATCTTTAAGCAATGATGCGGCTTCACTTATGAGTTCATCCTGTCTTTGATTTGTTTCAAGAAAAGATATCTGAAGGTTTGAACTATATGTAATAAGTGGGCTATTCGAATGAGAAAGTATTGATATTAGCTTATCCAAGTTCTCTTCGTAAAATGACTCTATCTCTCGGAGAATAGAATCTGGATCATGCTTATCCCTAAGTTGCTTAGTAGTTAAAATATTTTTCATTATTTCCTAAATGTAGGGGTTACCAATCATTCAAAGCAACTTGGCAAAAGCAATTATTTTAAAAGGATTATTTTTTGAGTTCTTACTTGATCTCCAAATCTTAGCTGAGCGAAATAGACTCCAGAAGAGTACTCAGAAGCATTCCAATTCAAGTTATATGATCCTGGAGTTTTATAGCTCTTCATTAACAATTCAATCTCCCTTCCTCTTATATCAAATATTGAGAGGTATGTTTTTGCAGCAATACTCATGTCGGGTATATCATACTTTAATGTGGTCAATGGATTAAATGGGTTTGGATATGCTGGGTGTAAACTCACAGCAGTTGGGATAGGATTATATTCTAAATCAAAGTACCCTTTCTGAATTTCATCTCTATTTATTCCATAAAGGGCATACTGAATACCTAATTCCAATTCTTCTTTATCTAAGGTAATTCTAATTGTGTCGTTTTCCAGTATTCTTGTCCTTGCAAATTCTAATATCGAATAACCTTTATCTTCATGTTGATAGCTTAAATACATTGCACCATCATAGTTAGATAATTGTGAAAAACTTAATGGAGATTCTCCAGCATCAAAACTAAAGTGAATCTGGCCAGAGGTTATGCTATCATTGATAAAAAGCAATAATTCATCCTCAAGTTGGCTAACTTCTAAAGGCTTTCCAACTAATTCAGTATCCTCAATTATTTCTCCGTATTCTTTTTGGTACCAAGACCAAATCTGAACAAAGGCCATCCCATCTTCTATATCGAATTTGCTATCCGGATTTGGTATGAAATGCGGTGCTTCGCCAGTAACAGGCCCTAGTTCATAATTCAGATTATTTGCTTCCCAGTTTTCTACTAAATCCCAAAGATCATTGTGTGTGATTTTTGAATCTAGATCATAATCTCCTAGAATTGGAGTAGGGAAAGTGTAGGCAATATCAACAGTGCTAAGGTTTGCATCATCCTCTAAATATGAGAAATAAATATTTATGTTATCAAAACTTGCAAATGGTGGTTGCAGTATAATTTCAAGCGAGTTTATTTCCTTCATTTCTAGATAGTTAATATCCTCTATCAATACACCATTTACATTAGAGGTCACCTCATAATTCATAACTATTATATCCTCGTTAAAATCAAATGTGATAGGTGTACTTTCCATTAGAACGATATAAGAGTCTATTGGTAGTGATACATATTCTACACTAGGAGGAAGGATATCATAAAGTGGTCTGCTTGCTAAATCTGTTCCTGAAAATTGATTACCAGCTTCATCGAATATTGATTCAGACTCTGGATGTCTAAGTGTTATAGTTTCATCTCCATTGGGTGTATCATTGTATTGAAGATGAACTCTAATACTGTACTCACCTCCAATGAGAAAATTACTATCAGTTTTTGTTAGACTTGTTACTGTACAATTATTAACTAAACTTCCATCAGGAGCAATTTCTACTATGATATCTTCAACTACCATGGTACCGGATTGATCTTCAAATCCATAAATCTGATCATCAAAGACTAAATCAATATATGAATTGTCGGGTGCAAGAATGGCGTTCATAATTTTTGGTGCTACATAATCTTCAATGGTAAAGTTAGCTGTAAAGTTAAAGTCTACTACGTTTTTACTAGAGTCTTGCAATGATCCTTGAAAGTTGAAATAAATTGCGGCATCACTACCGTAATCATTTATTGGGTTGATATACAAAACTGTCGGGTTTTCATCCCAGCTGATATCAAAATCGATATTTTGATTACCACTATCTGGATATTGTAGCGTTATCATTGACATTAAGACGTCTTCATTTAATGGCGTATTATCAGAATTGCTTAGGCTATCTGAGAATGTAATGGTTAAGGGTTGGCTTGGGCCTATATCTACAGCATCATCCTCTGTATCTATGGAACCAGATGGTGGCATTTGATCGTTTAAACTTTTTAACTTGGACTCAGATTGCGGTATTAGCACCCCAGATGAATTAAAAACAGTATTATCTTGCAGAGGACTAATTGTGATAGTTTCTGTACCAGAAGGTAATTCATTAAAAGATAAGTTAAATCTTATTATTTCTTCGCCTCCTTGAAGATTATTATCTAGAACATTTGTCAAGCTCAATATCTGAAAATTTGTAGCACTTCCATTATTTGGATTTAAAATAAATTGAAAATCATTGATCTCTACTTCATTGATTTGGTCAGTATCACCATAAATTCCATTTGAAAAAATAACATCTAAATATTCATTACTGTCCGCTATAAATAATGAGTCAATTCTTGCAGATGCATTAAATGTCATTACATTTGTTTCATTTGATGGGTGCATTGGATTACCAAACTGGTCAAAAATAGATGCACCATCAACAGGTTTGAAAAAGATAGTTTCTGAACCTGATGGAGAACCAAATAATTGCACGTAGACATATATTAATGTTTCCCCACCAGACAATATTGAGCCAGTATAATTAACGATTTCTAATATTTTTATTGAGTCACAATTTCCACTATACGAATTGAATTGATAATACAAATCATCTATAGTAATCCCCCCAGACCCATTTTCATTTGAATAAACACCCTCGTCAAAGTCTATATAGCAATATTGATTTGTATTGGCCAAACCACTTCCTTCGATTAGAGGAGCAGTTTCATCTGCAGTCTGAAATCCAACTGTAGAATTAGCCAAATTATTTCCTGAAAGATCTTGTAAATTGAAAAAGTTAACTTCGATGAATGCAAATTCTGGCAGAGTTGTATCCGGGTCTATTATAAAGGTTTGATTACTAATTACAGTTGTTGAAAACGGAATAGTTCCTCCAGTAGCAATATCGACTATTTCAATAGAGTTTGAGGCATTAGAATCATTAATCTCATCGCCAGTTCCGTTTACAACGGGCTCTGAAAATTGAATTTCCATGTTTGAAATTATAGGTACACTAACTTCCCCATCTGCTGGAATTGTTTGTTGAATTAAAGGAGCAATCTGATCTGAAAGCTTTTGAGTAATGGTTGCACTTGTTAGTACACCAATCCCAAAAGAATTAAAAATTGAAGCATCTGTTTCAGCATGAATGGTTATTTGCTCATCTCCAGAAGATTCTCCCATTATATTAATGTAAATACGTATTAAATCTTCACCGCCTACTAAGGCATTCCCAGAACTGTTTGATAAATACTGTATGCTCACATCTGTAGCCGTACCACCGTCAATTGAAATTGCAAAATCAGATATTTCAACTGCTCCAAAAGCTGTTGGCGTTGAATACACACCTTCACTAAAGTAGATGTCAACGTAACTATCATCAGGTGCAATATCTGAATCTATGATCTCAGGTAATAATCCAATTGCTATCTTATAGTTACCCAAAGGAGTTGTCGAATTATATCCAGATATGACAATATAGTAAGTTCCTGCTTCTAAATAAACATTTTCAATTATACTTGCCCAGTTTGGTGGACTTATACCTGCTTCAGGGCAAAATTCATCTGCCCCATCATCAGATTCTATGATAGAAATTGGATTACCACATTCATCAAAAATACCTAAAATAGTATCAAAATCTGTTAAAGGATCGCACGTATCTACAAAAATATTACGACTTTCATTCAAAGTTATTTCATACGCAAAATCAACAGTATCAGGTAAACCTTGAAAGTCCCAATCATCTCCCATATCAGCTTCTAAAACACCTTCATGAAAGAATGGTAGGCTAGTAATTACAGAGTCCACACATACTCTTGAGTCCTGGGCCAATAATTGAGTTGTCGCCAAAAATATTAGAACATTTATATAAGGCCTATTCCACATTGATATACCCTTTTCCATAATCATTTATAGGCAGAATATTATTTGATGCATCCCTAATTGTTGTATTTGGCCCATATAAAAGTTCAGACTCACCTCTAGAAATAGTAGAAAAATAAATTGTTGCTATAGACCATGTCCCATCTATACTCTGATTGGAGTTTATATCTGGTAGGTAATACATAAATAAATTAAGAACGCCTTGTTCGTGTACAGTGATTTCTATTGGACTATTGATTCCTTCAAAAAAAGGTCCTGGAATAACTGATACATATTCCAAACTACCCCAATCATATCTTATGTCAAAATGTGCTGCTGCAGAAGAATCAAGTTGGTATCCATATAACTCGACTTCAATTGTTTCACCAAAGCTTGCATCCAAAATAAAAGGATGAAAGAATAATGCAGGAGGATCTAAATCCATATTATTAGGGTCAAACGGATTATTTAAATTATAGTCTGGATCCTCGCACGAAATGACGACAATTATAATTAAAAAACGAAGGACCTTTAAGAACTTAAAAGTTGAAATTAAACTGTAATTGATTGACATCAGGGTTGTACTCTAGATCAAAAAAATATTCTCCATCAAAGTAATCATCACTTGGTGCAACAAGATAGGCATGTACCATGTTCACAATCCATATGGATGCTGCAACACCACGAATGCTCTTCATAAATGAATTATATCTACGAGAGTCCCTAGCATATTGAATGACCTTAGGTCGTAGATCTTGCAGATTATGTGGGTCTGTCCCGTTTTGGTATGAATTATAATTCGCCTCAAATCCTCCCCATGCCTTATTATAGTTATAGTATGATATTAAAGCAGCTAATCCTAGTGTCGCTTCTGTACCCATAAATCCGTAACCTGGATATTTTCTTTGAACCCAGATCTGTCCACTTCCTGGAATCGCAGTAGACATCATGAGAGCCTTGATCTTTGTTGGTATTGGTGGAAGCTTAAACCAATCTCTCTTGCGGCCAATATCGTCAGCTATTGCTATTTCAGAGGTGTCACTGCCAACAGACAATGTATCAGGAATAGGAAGACCACTTACATTGTAAGCCATCTTTTTCATTTCAATTAAGAGGCTATCAGTAATTCCACTGCTGTTCATAGAGAATTCATTGAGCATGGTCTCCATATCAACAGAAAAGAGGCGTCCATTGATCAAAAATTCATTCTGGTCTTTTTTCTGAATGTTGCCTGCAATGATATAATTCACATTTAATCTTTTTCCTAGATCAATGGCACACTCTAAGCTCCAGCAAGCCCAATAATCTTTAGTCCTTGGATAGAAGATACTGATTTCATTGGTAAGGCCTTTATCTTGAACCTGAAAGATGTCTAATTCACGTATTGTTTCTCTTAATTCTTCTGTCAAAAAATCTGTAAGAGGATCGGATATAGACCAACCTTCGAACCTGAGAACAGCTAATTGATTACCTGTTTTCATGGAAACGGTTTTTGTGGTCTCTGATGAAAAGCAGAAACTCACAAGATGTAATATGATTATTCCTCGGATCACTGACATCTTTGTCATGAAAGGTTTGTTTTATGCCTTTCCCTGAAAGTTACGTCAGAGAATGAAAATGTCAAAGAACGACGTTATTGATCTTCATTTCTTAAAATTGTTTTAGAGGATTGTCTCGATACCATTGATCAAAATAAACTGACAAGATCTTATTGATACTTTTTTCAACATCTCTGTGTATCTTATCAGAATTTGTTTGACCAATGACCTCTTGAGAAAAGACCTTACTCGTCATTAGTTTTTTTGTGATAAAGGTATCAGCCATGGAACGATAATAATCTTCTTCAGATATTCCATAATTATATACACTGAACATAACAAGGAATGAGGATGTCTTTTCAACTCTTGAATCCAATATACTCACATCTATTACCATTCGAGGCATCTGATCTTCAACAAATTCTATTCCATGCTCTAAAAGTCTTAGCTCAATAAAACTGAATAGCCTTTTTTCCCATACTCCATCATCAATCCCCTTTATATTCAGATCAAAAGAAAGGTCCTCTAGACCTTTGAGATTCCCCTCATACCACCTGTTCTGAGAAAAACAGATGGAAGAGAACAGAAGAGATACAAAGAGTATTAATCTTTGATTCAAAATTTGAATTTAAAACTACTTTCCCTATTAATTGCTCTGGTCTATACCAACCCAGACATGGTCATCTTCAATTTTAGTGGGAAAAGTTTCTACAGGTTTTGGCTCCATGGTCATCATCTTTTTTGCATCAGCATCAAACTTTGAAAACAACCAAATCATGAATTTTTCGAATCCTTTTACATCCAACCATGCTTTTACTTCGCCTGTATCATATGAAAAATCACTAGAATGGAATTTACAGTGGATGGTCTTGTCTTTTTTATTGCAGCCTCCAACATTCAATGCCAATCCTAAATGCGGACAGCGATTATTTATAGCATGATATCCATCTTCATCCTTAACGATCAATATGTCGTCGCGTTTGATCTTATGTAATTGTTCTGGTTCTTTCTCAAAACTGATTGTCTCTGCTAATTTTGTCCATTCAATATTATTTTCATTCATTTTATTTTCCTCAACTTAATTATTCTGAACCTTGATTGACTCCAACCCATAAAAAGCCATCCTGTATTTTGGTCTTGTATACATCCACAGGAATCTTTTCCATTTGCGAGATCTCTTGCGCTTCCGCATTTAATCCTATTTTACCAAGCATTTTTTGAAAATTACTTATTTTCATCCACTCTTTCACCTCTCCTGTTTTATAACAAAATGAACTTTTATGCCAACGGCAGGCTATTGTCTCATTTTTCATATCAATATCACTACCTTGCAAACTCAAGTAAGCATGCGGACATTTATCATTTAGAGCAAAAAAATTATCGTCTATCTTAACAACAAGAATATCTTCTCGTTTTACCTTGAATACTTGTTGCTCTTCTTGTTCAAAAGTGTCTATTCCAGCGCATTTACTCCACAGGACATTGTCTTCAATTTTCTCATTTTCTTTTTCTTCTTCAGATGAAAAGTTAATATCTTCTATCTCATATAATGTTACTCTCCCTTCAATCCCTGGAAGATTGGTTCGCATGAAATCTTTTATGACCAAAGAGTCTTTGATCTCATCGTGGGTTTCTTCAGATATTAGGACACGAGACTGAAACTGTTTATTTGCAGATTCAACGCGGCTCGCAAAATTCATTGCATCTCCAATGGCTGTCAAACGCTTCGATTTACCTGCACCAATATCTCCTACCACAGCATGGCCCCAATGGATACCTACTCCAATATCAAAATCTTGTCCGTACATTGTTTTAAGGTAAGGTTTCATGTCATCCATCTCTGAGCACATTTCGAGAGCGCTTCTCACTGCATGTTTTGCAGGGTTCTCCTCATTGTGTAGACCAAAGATTGCAACCATTCCATCTCCAATATAGTTATCGACTGTCCCTTGGTTATCTTCAACAGCCTTTACCATCCTACTAAAGTATCTATTTAATATAAAGACCACATCATATGGAGTTAGTTTTTCAGAAAAAGGTGTGAATCCTCTGATATCACTAAATAATATTGCGATCTGCTTTGTTTCACCTAACCTACCTGAGATTCCTTTTTCAGATATCGATTCAATATCATCCTTATTAAGAACCAATCTACGAACAACGACATCATCATTGATAGTGGTCTGGCATGCTAATCTAAATTCTTCAGTTGTGTGAGCCTTTTCTTTTAAAGATAACTCTGCATCAGTTTCAGGAGAACAGTTTTCAATTCCTTCTAGAACCAGTAATCTACAAGTTGTACAATTTCCTTCACCTCCACAAGCACTTACATGAGGTATCCCATTCCTTGCAGCAGTCTGGAGTATTGTCTCACCTGACTCCGAGTCATAAATCTTATTATCTGGTAGAAAATCTATTTTTGCCATAATCAGTTAAAATTCTTAAAAATATCATCATCATTTCTAAATGTTTTAAACTCTAGAACATTTCCACTTGGGTCAGAAATGAAAAAGGTTTCCTGCTCTCCACTACTGTCCTTGAATCGAACTTTAGGTTTTATCAAGAATTCAATCTCCTTTTTTATTATAATTTGGCTTAACTCTTTCCACTTTTCCCACAACAATATAACACCAAAATGACTTGAGGGTACTTGGTCTCCGTCTACCTCATTTTTATTTCTTTGTCTACAATCTTCAGGAGCTAAATGCGCAACGANNTGNTGNCCATAAAGNTCAAAGTCAATCCATTTATCTGANTACCTNCCAGTACCACATCCTANAACGTCAACATAAAAGGNCCTTGCCATCTTTANNTCATGTACTGGAAAAGCTANNTGNAATCTNGGAATANCCATTNTTAATCAAAACCNTTATCTAATAATTGCAAACTTACCAATTTTTTCATTGCTAGCTGTTTGATTTTCAACNTGANATAGGTACAGNCCTGGAGCAGCCTCTTGNTTNTTAACCGTTCGCATGTCCCACCAGATATTNCCTGAAGNNTCNTCATCNTGNTCTAATTGATAGATCAATTCTCCAGATATGGTAAANATNCTGATCTTNCATTTACTAGGGAGATTNGTGAAACGTATCTTTCTCTCAAANTCTGATTCNTTNAACCTNGATCTAGAAAAATATGGATTAGGAACAACCTGAACATTNTCNAGNTGCTNTTGAGGCTGNATNCCAGGATANACTTGCGTAAAATTTCTATCAAGTNTTGTTGTNCCTTTNGAGTTCTCAATGGAAGCATATCCTTCAGGATTAGCCCATTNNTTTGGATTTGAAAAATTAGTGTCTANNACTGTNTCAAACTGTCCATTTTCCAATGNAATATATTTTGTCACATAGGTTGGCTCTACACCCATGTCATATGCGACAATTGAATAAGTATACTCTATTCCATCAANTACATCATTATCAATAAATAAATATTTGTAGGTCAATCCAGCTTTTTCTTTCCACTCNGACGGATCNAATCTTATCATGTCCATTCCTGTATCATCACCCAAATTAAACCAAGGGNAATAAGGGTCTGGGCCACTTATACCATGGTTCCTACGCTGGTCACGAGGGCAATCATANTCATTTNAGTAAATGCAGTGCAANGAGTCCTCATCAGCAGAAAGATCAAATTGCTTATAAGGTCTCCAACCCACAAANAGTCCATTCGTATCATATATGCGGTCTGAGGCAGANCCCCANGTTGAGCCTCCATCTANACTTTTATATATNTTGTATCCTTCAAAGTCTGAATAGCCNGTCAAAACATCGGTAGTACTCTCTGCAACATCATCCCAATATATATTCACAGATCCTGTATCCGTTTCTGCATATATGGAAGGTCTAGCCGGTGGTGTAAATCCTTGATATTTTGAATTATACATCACCTGNGCNAANCGNGCATTATTGATNANGTCTTCCTCATTTTGACCAAATATGATACAAAANGAAAATGGAACCTCNCGNCCNACAGGAAGNTCAAAAGGGCCACAACTNAAGAATATTGANCAATCAAGACCTTCTGGGTCACGCAAGAATGCGGTCTCCTCAAGAAGNCCCTCAAGNGANTCAAAATGAGGATTTAGTTCAGANCCCAGGTCNGTACCAGGGTTTTGGGTATGAAAATGCCATTGCTTTTCATTATCACTTAGNTTTGTAGTATCACCTGCCATGATNTTGTACATGATCTCTTCTTTATTTCTCGCTTGTGGACATCCTTCAGAACCAGTATAGCAACTACTGCTATTGCTCTCCATCTGTGGTACACCTGGCCTACTATACCAGTCAAACCAATGCCAATCAGTCATTTTNAATGGTTCTCCTGGNAAAATATCTATNGANCCATCTTGATCAAGATCTACGGGGTCNGTAGCCTTAGGTGAATCAAGGAGCTGGGTTGCAACTAATCCAAAATCATTCCCTACTGCCCCTTCNCCATTCATGGCATATCCTGCCGTNCCACTAAAACCATCATAATCTCCAACCATGGCCATGGATATGAGCATTCTCTCGTTATTTAGTTCAAAGATCTCCCAGTAATACTTCATAAAATCATCATCATTCGTATGATAAGAGGCATTGTAACCANCCTCATCTCCAACCAACACATCTGCATCAAAATAAAACCCTAATGAGGTGCCTTGGTAATTAAAACCTTTTCCATGATTTAGTTTAGTACCATCGGGTAAAACCATTCCCTCACCACATTTTTGATNTCCAAATTCATCATATATTGGCTCTCCNTTCTCATCTTCAGCGCACCAATCTCCGCTCTCGTTTCTGACTTTGACAGTAACAAATAGTATNTCCTCTGCATAAGANACACCATATGAATGGGCCTCTGCCATGACTCGAAGTCCCATCGGATAACCTGTTTGCTCATAATCATTATTNGTATTNACCGAGTTNCCACGATGAGCCCAACGATCATCAAATTCCATGTATACTTCCATGTCAGATATGAATCTGCCTTCNACCTCTTCCCAGCAATCAGGATCTTTTCTTGATTGAGAACAACCTGGAAGATTAATGTTATAATCTTGTGACCACCAGCCTGGCCAAAAGGATTCACTCNTCCCCGTATTGCTGTTNTANCGTTCAGGCCAAGTNTCAGAAAAAGCACTATGTGCCAANAGTGGNTATGTGTCACCAGGATCTGTNACATANGTATTCCCAAANACNTCACCATTCTTTACCTTTGTATTGTGTGTNTTAACACGTGCCATTGTAGAAGCATGCCACTCACCATTAGGAGAACTCTCTATCCTTGACAACCATGATTCTGCCACATTAAAACCATAATACATATATTCATCATCAGANGTCCACTCTTCAAGATCCTCTCCATAATTATAGAAATCGAANTGATCTTCTCTGCGAATTAATTTTGGNCGAAGAGCCCAAGGATAAATNAAACCNATCCTTGCAGTAGAACGGTTCGGATCAAGCTCACCAANTGAAGTAAGAATGANCTTCCTTAGNTCATGGTCAACAGTCCATTGATAGGGNGAATCAAATAATTCTTTNGAACCCTTTTTTGCTATACTGTCTGGCTGCCAAATACCATCGTCCTCATTTGCATCAAAAAGAATCCCTACAAAAGTAGTGTCTCCATTATTAAACCAGCGATCATATGCCTCGCCNGACTCCCATACTCCATACANCGTNANCCCATCTTGATCAANAATATTCTCNAGATTATTCCAANTAAANTTACTNGAATATTCATGACCNGGGACCCCTGCTAAAAAAGCCACAGAAGGTAAATATGANTATCCATTCCAAATACCCATNGGATGTTCATCCCAGTTGATAATGTTTCCATAGTTTGAAATAGCAGTTTGAGCTTTGCCNTGTAGTAGGTATCCAATAGCTCTATCACTCATTGGATTGGTTGGGAAAGGATTATCGCCAATCTTTGAAACTTTNNCCTGCCTAAATGAATCTTTATATGGTGATTGTAAATATTTCNTTTCNTCTGATGATATANAGGTAATGATAGATATGGTAATGATNAATTTTTTCATCTCAAANTATCAATTAATGACCTCCCTCAAAATATCTAGTGCTATATTGCCACCACAGATAACAACTCCAATTCTTTTACCTTTTAATTGGTTTTTTATTTTTAATAATGCTGCAATTGCAGTTCCCGCGGCACCTTCTATAAGCTGATGTTCATTCTGCATATAGATGACCATTGCCTCTTTTATTTCTTGCTCAGAAACAAGCACCGTTTCATCAATAAGATCACAACATAAAGGGAAGGTAAGAGAATTCTCTTCTACACCACCAGCAGTCCCATCACTAAGAGTAGGCAATGACTCAAGATTTAAAATTTTTCCTGCTTCCATTGAATGAATCATGACAGCAGAATTCTCAGGAGAGCAACCAACAATTCTTATTTTTGGCCATTTAGATCTCAAGTAGGATGCTGTACCTGCCATCAACCCACCTCCTCCAACGGATATTATGATCACATCTAATGCATCGATCTGATTTTTGATTTCAAATCCCAAGGTTCCCTGACCGGCTATGACTTGGACATCATTGTACGGAGATACATATGTAAACCCATTTATTTGAGCTAATTCTCTTGCTTTTTCTTCTGCCTCAATGCAGTCATCACCAAAAACATTGATCTTTGCCCCTCGAATTCTGATGTTTGATATTTTTGCTTCGGAAGATCTATTAGGTACATATATATTACATTCAATATTTGCTTCTTTTGAGGCATGAGCCACAGCGGCACCATGATTGCCGGTCGAGGCTGACAACACCCCTCTCCGCTTCTCTGATTCTGTCAAACTAAGGATCTTATTTAAAGCACCTCTGACCTTGAATGAACCAGTAACCTGCTGGTTTTCCAATTTAAAATAAACTTGAGCATTCATTTCTCTAGAAAAATACTCTGATCGGGATAAAGTTGTCTCTCTTGCAAAGTTGCTTATTCTTGATACAGCATCCAAAATATGCTTATTAAAATCCATATCATTCATCCCTATCGTAACTAAACATAATGAATATCAGCCAGGTTAGCGCCTCTTTTTTGTAGTTTAAATTTGGAGTAATAAGATTTACTCATACACACTAATTGAGCAATAAATATACCAAATTGGATAATCTTTCTATAAAAATCTAAATGCAGAGATGAACTATTATTCTAATATCCCATTATGATACAGTTAATATCGTACCATATCGCAACACTGGTCAAAAATGTTACGTCTTACTATGACCCACTAATTGCAAATCGAAATATTCATTTCTATCCTGTTAATGGGATTGTCTCTAAAATCAGTAGGTACCGTAACTATCTTATCTCCAACATTCATTCCTGCCAATACTGTTCCAAAGATCGTATATCTATTATCAAGATTCGGAGAGTCTTTAACGCATATAAAAAACTGGCTCCCAGCACTATCCTCATCAAGTCCACGAGCCATTGAGACGGTGCCTCTCTTATGAAGCAAATCATTGAATTCAGCAGGCAATTTCCATGTAGAAGATTTTTTTTTATCTCCAATACCATGATAAGAGTAGGCGGCCCCACCTTTACCATGGATCTTACGGTTAGTTAGTCTGCTATTGGGATCTCCACCTTGGATGATAAAGTCAGGTATGACACGATGAAAAATAGTTTGGTCATAATAACCCGCTCTAATTAGATCTTTAAAGTTCTTAACATGAATAGGTGCATCATCTTCATGAAGATCTATGATTATATCGCCTAATTTTGTTTGAATGCATGCATATTGAATTAATCGGCCAAGTTCATCCCAGTATTCCCACGACCCTAGCCTTTCACCTTGGTCATATTCTCCTTTTAAATGAATCCTGCCATTTGCATGCCACTCTTGNGTGGGNCCATCTTTTATCCCATTATTAAAANTGTTTTCTAACNGAAGTTNTCCATTTTCATGATATTCAACCCATCTCCCNTGGCGTTTNCCTTGCTTGTANCTACCATACTTCTTCTTTTTTCCATTTTCCCACCATTCGTTATGGGCTCCATGCAATTGACCTTTAGAATATTTACTCTCTTTTTTCTTTTTTGAATCCTCATATAANACATATGCAATACCAGAAAAAGGCTTAGTTGAATTTCGAAGACACCATANTCCATCTGATCTNATAAGCATATTTAGCTCAACCTTTGATTGNCCAATTAATGTNGACAACATTAAGCNNATTANNNNANCANCACGAACNATAGTGNANAANTGNANCCTAAATATTTTCAAAATCAATAAGATATAATAATAAATAAAAAGAGNNCTTTAATGTCAATCATCCAAATTATCCGAANTTTTCCCATCTCTCATCCATCCAAACGCNCCCGTATTATCATAGAGNGTNATGACTCCATCTCCTCTGTANACTTCTCTATCAAATGAAGCACCTAGAGATCCAACTTTCAATCCGTATTCATTATTTATCTCCAAAGTCCCNGCTTTATNTACNGANGTACCAAGGTATGNGGTCATTTCACCATTCATATTAAAGGTCTGCATATGACCACCTCTGCTGTCTTTTCCNTCTCCTAGNTAAGAGGTCATTANACCACTNCNACTANTTGTCCTAAAAAATCCACCACCCTGTTGACCTGTACCCATATANGTTATTTGTTTACCATTGGCGTTGTGNACNCCAATGACTCCTNCTCCATGTTCTGCAGTTCCCACATAAGCGGTCTGTTTTCCATCAGAATTATATGTCTGTANAATACCNCCNCCTTGACCACCACTTCCTANATAAGAGGTCCTTATTCCAAATTGATTATAGGTCTTTAAAAACCCTGACCCAAAATCTCCTGCTCCTATATAAGTTANCTTNGCACCTTCCGCATTATGNACACCGATCAGNCCTACNCCNTCCTCACCAGTACCTANNTANGATGTCTGNTTGCCTTNATCATTNTANGTTTTGATATAACCGCCTCCATNTTTACCAGGANGAATTGATATGCTATTAACTGTAATGTCTCCTAGGTTCNTATTCTTNCTNCCCATAAAAATAAAAATGCAAGATGTCAGGCATACTGCTGTAAAAAATCCTGTGAAATATTGTTTCATTTTGTCTCCATTATGGCTTAANTCATTNAATAATCTAGCAATTGATAAAAGAACAAGAAACCAGCATAATTTGAACTATGTCTATGCTGTCATCATTCCANNTGGCANTNANGGANNANATTNTTTATAATCTAGTGATATNTGTANCTNAACATNGANAATCCNAGTCAGTTTAACAATTTGNTANCGCTATAACCTNCTTGGCTTANTTAAATCTGAAATAGCAATNAGGAATANTTAACTCANATCCTCAATATATTTATTTTTTGAATCATCAATTAATTTTAGNAGNTCNATTCTTTGTTTAATNATATCAAANACAATTGACCTCCTCCTATAAAACATGGATAGNAATCTAACATGTTGCCTGTATTTGATAAGACTTTTACTNTAAAANAGGGCGAAGTTTCCTGANGGGATAAGACTCATGATAAATAANATNAATAAAGTNATGTTCGCAGAAAATNTCCAAAATAGCATTATGNCTAATGCATAATANATCACAAATAAAATAAATCCATAGATTAGCTTCCAACTTGCCATCTCTGATAAATGTTTGTTGTTTGTTTTNACTAATAATCGTGGAATNTTATAAGGTAAATAATTTGTGATCAGCCCATAAANAAATAACGGTGCNCCTAAGACAAGAAAAATAANCGTCCGTGTTTTACCCCACTTACGTACNTCTTGTCTTGCAGGGNCAAGGAATTCATCTCGAATATCNAACTGCCTNAGGAGGCCNAAGTATTCATTGAGTTTCTTTCTAAATTCAGANATCANTNCAGGGTCATGTATATTGTACCATTGTACAGCATCCGTTAAGAGCTTCGACGTAGTAAAATCATCATTTTTATCATCAAGTTCCATTCCCAATTCAGTCATNAATTCCATTTTATAGATCAGTTCCAAACCCTCAACAATATCCTCAATNTCATCATTCTGAATGTAATTGGTCAGTCTATTTAACGATCTNTCAATNTCTCCAGTTAATTTTCTNACAGTATCTTTCGCATTCAATTCATACTGGTTCTCATATTCACTCAAATANATGGGTTCTCCAAAACGCACCATTACATCACTCCGAAAACGAACTAGGTCNGAATAACTAATACCAATTGGGATGATGCATGTATTCAAACTAAAGCCATTCCTNTCTTCTGCCTCTAAGCCAATTCTTGCNGCTCCTGTCTTTAATTTTTCCAAAACTCTTCTGCCCATTGAAATACCTTCTGGGAANATNAGGAAAGCACCATTNTTCTCTAATATTTCGTATCCCTTAATAAAGCTATTAGCGTTNTTACCCATNTTTTTCTCATCATCAATTTTTCTAAAAATGGGAATCAGATTCAGTTTTCTAAGGAAGTATTTTTTCAGACTTGAATTAAAGATAGTGCTTTTTGCAAAAAAATGAAGAATCCTTGGGCAACAAGAACCAACTATCAAAGGATCCATNAAAAANTTTGGATGATTTGCTACAAAGATAACTGGAGTGTTTTTNGGTACCTTATCTTTNTCTAAAATNGAAACTTTATTGAAAAATAGTTTGAGAGTNATTAATGATAGATTGTGAATGATTGAATACAGCATTTATGNCATTCTAGTTAAAATGCTATTTTGATAATTACTTCTGAGTTNATGACCAAATATATTGATCATATATGAAACAAAAAACCCNATGNATGAAGAGGCTTTANAATACAATAATATTATTATTTCAAATAAATCATCTTTTTATTGTGNGCGACNCCATCAATTTCTAATCTATAGATATANACACCAGTTGAGACTTTTTGNCCNATATGATTGGNTCCATTCCAGTCAATNGAACTNATACCCGCAGTTAGNCTANCCTCAATTAAGTTNAATATAAGATTACCACTNANNTCGTATATGNCAAATTTGACATANGAATCTTNNAGNAGAGAAAATTTNATTGTNGTNACTGGATTAAATGGATTAGGATAATTTTGATATAAAATAATCTTATTTGGTAGTACGAGATCTTCATTAGTACTAAGCGTTATACAAGCCGCATTTGCATCCCCAGGAGTTGCATCAGTATAACAACCAACCCCGTTGGAATCAAAACTCTGGGACATCATCACTCCATTCAGTTCATGGGATGGTTCAAGAATTACGGATGAAATATTGTTATTCGGGTCAGAAAAGATGATGGTATCTCCAGCAGAATCAAGTTCTGTAGTAAAACTACTATCTTGTCCTTGATAATCAAACCAGAAACCTGTTCCTGGAATTACAACCGCGCCAAATGAATAATTCAAGGGGTCATCAGAGTTACCAAGTTTAAATCCTTCAAGCGAGCAATCTGCAGTCCCAGAATTGTAAAGTTCAATATAGTTTTCTGATGTTCCTGAGTTATTTACTTCACTAACAAAAATAGTCCCCAATTCACAGGGTGTAACACTAGGGACCAATAAATCTGTGATTAATTCTTGTAAATTATTAGGTAGACCCGAGGTTATGTTTTGTTCGAGGACTACATTTCCAGACTGGTCAAGAACAAATAAATCTCGCTGCGAAGCACCCCAATCGGTCCAGGTTAAAAAAGGTGACTCTTCAGCACAAACAGGGGCGTTATTGCTATCTGTCCAATTGTCAGAATATGACATATGGGTGTCTTTACCAATACCTATTAATTCAACTGGAAGGCCCTGTTCCTTGTAACTATCATATAAATCATTTAATTGCCCGAACCGGGCAGTNCAGGTTCCTCAGCTAAAATAGCCNAAATAATTTATAGTGATTTTTCCTTCAAAAAATGANGTTCCAACATTGCNTCCATANTGATCNGAGNTTGGATTAATNTCTTCTANGGAGTAATCGTTTTGTCCTANTANTATAGAGCAGATAAANAGAATNATTAATTTTTTCATACNNAAAATTAAACCAATACCCCATAAAAATTAAATGGATTGTCAGATAAGCATTGATGTTATTTCATAAAGACCATTTTTTTTGAAAGATGGAACTCTTTTGATCTAATTGAATAAAAATACATACCGGATGGTACCACCTCACCAAAACTATTTAATCCATTCCATATTAAATCATGATAGCCTGCAGGTTTAGTACCATTAACTAGAGTGATGACTTCTCTACCCATTATGTCATGAATCATTATCTTAACATCTGAAAGAGTTGGAAGGTCATAATTTATTTTTGTAAAGGGATTGAATGGGTTTGGGAAATTTTGATGCAATTCATACGAACTTGGTAAATATTCGTTCTTATCCGCAAGAAGAGATCCATAGTGAATCAAAAGCGTATATCTTGGCTCTCCTATGATGGGATAAGGTCCTACTGGTCCACTTGAACTTAGATCGATACTACCCTTTGACTCAGTGAACATATTTAATCCATCTAAATTCTGTAAATCAAGTTCAATTCCTGTTTGATTATCAAGGAGCGCGTAAGAAATATGGATAGGTAAATCAGTATTGTCAAAACCTAAAATGACATTGCCATCAACTGTGATAAAATTACCTGATGAATCAAAATCTAAACATAAAATATCAAGAGGCAGCAAGACGGTACCTGAATGCTCAATAGGAAGATTGTTGATCTTTAAAGGGACATCATTTGAGATGGTCATCGCGGTAAGCCTTGGCGTTATCTGTAGAGGTAATAACTTTTTTGCATCAGCAAGGTCATGTTCAACATTCCCATCTGAGCCAAAGGTAATATATATCTTCTCTTCATAATCATTTGCTGAAAAACTTAAGACCAAACTACCATCTAATTCTTGATTGATTGTTCTTCCAAGAAAGGAGCCAGTGCTTGTTGAAATATCATTTGACTGAATTGTAAAGCTTCCTATCCCACCGCTTGCTTGGACCCAGAAACCTTGAAATGGAGCAATAAGACCATTGGTTAAATCACCAGATGACCCATTCCATGTTTTCCAATCAGTTGTCGCATCATCCCATACAGAGACAACAGATGATAGGTTTGTTTTTGAAACATCATCCCAATCGATCGTTTTGATATACGGGTTACCAGCGAGATAATAACTATTCTGAGGAATGCTACTAACTGATATGTTACCGGTATTATGAGTTCCAGAGACATATAGATCTACAGGGAGATCGCTGTCACCGTCAAAGTCTATATCATCGAATGCATAGATAAGGAACCCCTGCCCTGCGGTCAGAGATTGGCTAGAAATATTTGATACAGCTGTCCAACTTTGACCAGCAAGGTTTAGGATCCATACATTTGCATTCCCATCAGTAACATCACCTCCTGTAATCCCCTGTACCCACAGTTCATCTAGTAGGTCACTAAGGATAGCGCCAGAAACAGGACTACTCATCATCCTAAATCCAGAATTCCCACTAAGGGTAGTTCCATGCATCGGTTTCCAACTATTCCCAAATGTGGAATTTAAATTCCAGTCGTGTCCAGCGGTCCAGTTCGAATTTCCATCTTCATATGCACCGATGTCAGGTGCGCTACCATTGTTGGTATATTGGTCCGTAATTCCACTAATTGTAGTACCAGTATTTATCAGCGGAGAAGATATTCCAGGAGAAAAGTCATTATTAGAGGTATCTGTTAGTATACTATTCAAGGTCACACTCTCAGCATAACCATTCCAATTGTTGGTATAGGTTCCAAAATCAACGGCCACATTATTAGTCCTATGATTTGCTATCTTGTCTGCTGCATTATTCTTTACAATGGTTGAGGCATGGTCACCGCTATTAACCTGAAATACAATGATGTCATTCTTACTTCCGGAATTCAAGACCGTATTATTGTATATCTTATGATTATCACCTTTAACCATTATTCCACCACTTTCGCAATTCCAAGCTAGATTATGGTGCATTAGACCATTTGTCCCATCTGCAGTGCCACTGTGGTCAAACCTAGCTCCATATTTTTCTGTATCATGGAGCCAGTTATACCTACAGATAGCCCCATCCTGTTGACCTTCCATAAATTGTATCATGGAGCCATCGCTCTGAAGATGGCCCGTATCGTATAGGTTGTTATATTCTACCAGCCCAGCATCTCCAACCATAACGGTGGCAGAGCCACCAGTCCTGTGGACTGTGTTTTTGCGAAATACATTTGATGTCCCATTCATGCGCATTGTCAGCATTATACTACTATTATCAGCTACAGAGTAATCGATCTTATTGAAGTAGCAATTATCGACAGTATCAGTCCCACCCCACATCTCAAGGGCAGTTCCATCGGTATTACGAAAAGCACAATTCCTTAT
>NZWG01000021.1 GCA_002698235.1 Fidelibacterota bacterium
GATAACTCATTATCAATTTTAAAACTTTTTGAATTGGTGACGTTCAACTTTGTGGTAGTGTTCATTAAGAATTAAGTATTTTATTTGAGAAACTAAGAGCAGTGCTTTTATATTATTTGGTAGTCCAAAATTATATTTAATATATACATTAAGTCAAAAGCATCAACCGAGCATTGAGATCAATATCCGCCCTTGAAAATTCATCCTCACTAAGATCCATGCTCCAGAAAAGATAGAGTACTATCTGTAAAATGTTCTAATATTGAGACCATAATATGCTTGCTGTGGGCACTAAGATATTCTTTTTAACATAAAAAAAGTTAATCTAAGATAATAGATGGAAATGTTTTGATGCTATTGTTAACCTCAATTAAGGCATGTCCTNTNTNATTGATNTCTTTGAATATCCCATGCTGTTTNACTCCATCNTGANTAAATGAAACCTCNTCATCTATGTGGGCACAATATTTTTTCCATTCATCTATNNCNGAATCTAGATCATCAAGGATTTTTTCAAAGAATGTAGTAAAGATCGCACANACTAACTCTCTCTGCTGGGTACGCCCGCTTTCCAAAAATAGAGATGTTGATGTTATATTTAAGTTNTCAGGGAAATCTTCTTTGGTCTCATTTATGTTAATGCCTAAACCTATTACCATTTGGTTAACNTTTTGACNAGAAACTTTACTTTCACANAGAATACCTCCACATTTCTTATCGCCGATCATTATATCATTAGGCCATTTTAACNGGGGTTCTAGCCCACGATTTTTNAGTGTCATGGCAACAGCAACACCCGNAGCAATCGGTATTAATTCTGNATTTTCNAGACTATGTTGTTTATTTAATATCAAAGACATTGCCAGTCCCTTACTGGGGCTCATAAACCATTTGTTNCCATTACGNCCTTTNCCNCCTGTTTGATTATCTGTTATGACGATCATTCCATGATNANCTNGGTCCTCTTCCAATAGCTCCCAGGCTTCAGCATTGGTTGATTCAAGTCTTTGATAATATTCAATATTCTTTCCTANAATATTGGTCCTAAGGTTTGTATAAATGAGGTTTGTAAANATCATNANTATAAAAATAAGTACGTTAATTCAAAATATGCTANNCCCATAGCTAGAAAAGTTCCAGCGATGACTTGAGANATAGTATGTGCCTTAAGGAACAAGCGCGANGTAGCAACTAAAATCAGAGCTAGTCCCATTNCCAATGGATATTCAAATCCTGATAGCCAAAGAGCAACAATTGGACCACCAAGACCAATCATGTGTATTGAGATTTTCCAAAATATTGTTATNCGCCATACTATTGCTGTATTTACTGCATAGCAAAACATTAAACCTCTAACAATTGGTGGCCCTTCCAAATAGGATAAGATCAGAAACCCTATTGCATAAAAAATTGAGGCAATCGCAAGTAGTTGTATGCGTTGTTCTTTGATAGGTGCATCAAANGAAGATATTTTACCT
This sequence comes from Fidelibacterota bacterium, assembly GCA_002698235.1. Taxonomy (GTDB): domain Bacteria; phylum Fidelibacterota; class Marinisomatia; order Marinisomatales; family UBA1611; genus NZWG01. Next base: position 1,479 of record NZWG01000021.1, read on the forward strand.
GATCTAATAAAATAAAATATGGTTATTAATGGAAGNAGGTTTGTNAAAAGNAGAGATGTAAGAAAAAGAGCATNCTGATTNNCTAATGATCTATCNAAATAAATCATTANTGCAAAACTAAANGGAGCAACTATNAGAGGATTTATTATGGNAGANATAAGTTTAGAAAATGTTTTCAAAATAGTNANTCAATGTTCTCCAAATACCAAACGAAGNGNATCAGANATNTCACCTAGGGTACATTTTNTNTTTACACAATTAATNATAGANGGCATGATATTTTCTTTACTTTTTGCAACGTTTTGCAATCTATCAAGTGTATCNTGGACCTTNNTATTGTCTCTCTTCTTTTTTAGATCTCTTAAATTATTNATTTGATCGGTTACTAGNCNGGGATCGATTCCATGGATANCTTGNTCAGCGGATTCTTCTTTTTCATGGATGTTTACACCNACAATAANTTTATNTTTTTCTTCGATTTGTTTTTGATATTCATAGGCACTTCTTGTGATCTCATTTTCNATAAATCCANTTTCAATANCTGCAATGGCGCCACCAAGTTCATCNATCTGTTCAATGATAGACNTGGCTTNACTGCAAAAGTCCTCGGTTAATTCTTCAATCAAATAACTACCACCGAAGGGGTCGGGATGTGCAGTGACTCCACTTTCTAATGNAATGATCTGTTGTGTTCTAAGTGCTAACTCAGCTGCATCCTCTGATGGTAGAGCAAGTGCCTCATCTCTACTATTTGTNTGTAAGGATTGAGTTCCACCTAAAACAGCAGATAGGGCCTGAATCGTTGTCCTCACCACATTATTATTAATTTGGTTTGCTGTTAGGGTAGANCCACCTGTCTGAGTGTGAAACCTACAATAAAGAGCCTTTTCATTTGTTACTGAAAATCGATCACTCATGATCGTTGCCCATAATTTTCTTGCTGCTCTGAATTTTGCTATCTCCTCTAAAAAACCATTATGAGAATTAAAGAAAAATGATAGTCTAGATCCAAACTTATTTGGGTCGAGATTGTTATCGATAGCTGCCTGAACGTATGNAATNGCATTNGANAATGTAAACGCTAGTTCTTGAACGGCTGTACTTCCAGCTTCACGTATATGATANCCTGAGATTGANATGGAATTCCATTTGGGTATATAAGCATCACAGAAAGCCATCACATCAGTGGTGAGNCTNATTGAATTTNTGGGAGGGAAAATGTACGTTCCTCTTGCGGAGTATTCTTTGAGTATATCATTTTGTACTGTACCTTTTAATTTCTCTGGTCGTATTCCNTTTNTCTCAGCAGCAACGATGTAAAATGCTAATANTATTGGCGCAGTGGCGTTTATGGTCATTGAGGTAGAAACATTATCTAATGGAATATCTTTAAATAACCTTTCCATATCATCAAGAATTGAAATAGGAACCCCCACTTTNCCAACTTCTCCATCTGCCATGGGATTGTCAGAGTCANATCCTATTTGNGTAGGTAGATCAAACGCAATAGATAAACCTGTTACGCCATCTTNAAGTAATTTAAGGAACCGCTGGTTTGTTTGTTCAGCAGTNGTAAAACCAGCGTATTGACGCATTGTCCAGGTTCTTTCNTTGTACATGTTTTTATAAAGACCTCTTTTAAATGGAAATTTTCCTGGATTTTCTTTAGTCATGATAGATGCTGGGTCTTTTTTATTTTTTGGTAAGCATCATTTACCGCTTTGAACTTTTCTTCTGCAAGATCTTGCATCTCTTTCCCTAAGTGGGATACCTTATCTGGATGGTATTTGGTTGCCATTTTTCGATATGCTTTTTTCACTTCCTGATCTGAAGCAGATGGGTCGATCTCAAGAATTCTATATGGAGCTTCTTTGTCTTTTGCAAAAGTAGCTTTTATTGATTCATAGTCATTTTTATTAACATTAAGATAATTTGCGATTGCCTGAATTACATGGATCTCCTTTTCATGTACATCCCCATCTGCAGCAGACAATCCATATAAAATATGAATCAGTTCTAAACGACTTGGGTGATCCATTGACCTTTGTATCTGTCTGCATACGTCTCGTAAAGGGTAGTCCTGGTCCAATATTTCTTTGAAGACCTTCATTAACTCTCGTGTCTGTTGAACACCAAATTGTTGTTTCAAGAAATTTTTNACATAGTCAAGCTCAGANCTCAATAGCTTGCCATCTGCCTTCATCACTTTAGCCAACAAAACTAATACTGAAATCACAAAATCACCGTGTTTGGTCTTATTCGCGTATCCTGATTGATGACTTGAACTAAACTGTCCAATATTTGTCTCAGAATTCATTGAACCATATGCGTATCCTAAGATAGCNCCTATAGGCCCTGCGACAACCCAGCCTAATCCACCCCATATTAACTTTTTGTTAAGTGACATTTTTTACCTAATTAATTAGGTAAAATTTATGCATGAAAAAGTATAAGAATGACATTTGGAGATTGTTTGTCTACCCCTCACTCATACTTATATTCTAATATGAAAATNCCATTTCNAATTAGAATACAATTGTTATATCAAAAATTAATTTATAGAAACTTGTACCCGACACCGTTGGTAAAAATAGGCAAGGATGGCAAAGGGGTGAACAGCATATTGTTCTTTCTTCCTTCAGAAAAAAAATCTGCACAGGTCATATCTCATTTCATAAAAAGGAATAGTAAAAATTTATCTTTGAATTTNAAATATGTTCTTCANCANGAAAGNCTGAGTCACTATGACAGCATACCTGATTCTGATACCATAACCTATACCGATAATGATATAAATTGGTTAGGTACCATTAAAACTAGAACACTTATTGATAGAATTGGTAATGAAGGTTTTGATGCACTTGTTGATCTAAATCAATCTTTTGATCAATGTATTTCTTTACTTTGCCTACAATTNAAAATACCAATTAAGGTTGGATTCCAATCTCCTATTTCCGATCATTTATTTTCAGTGGTTATACAGCCAGCAGAGAATAGTTTTTTAGAATCAAATTATCAAATTATAGAGAGTATTCTAGGAATGTCGATTGACTGATAAATATTTATTCTTCTTATTTTGTAAAAGTATTGCCATCAGAAATGTTGTCGTTTATATTATCCGCCGGTTTTAGAGAGAAAAAGAAATGCTTGAAGGTTTAATTTGTCCAAATTGTGAAAACACAATCGAAGAGATTGATATTAGGGATAATCTTAAGTGCCCTCACTGTGCCGTTGACCTAAGAAATAGAAAATATCTTGATTTTTTAGAATTTCTTATGGCAAATGGCATTGTGGAGAACCTAGATTTTTTTGATCAAGAGATTTACAGTGACGATGTAGAAGATCTTGATCAAACAAAACAAGAGGAGGGAGACCCTAGTGAATATGAGAAGAAAAAAGATCTTTTCAATATTTATGAGAACGAACTTCATCCAAAAAATGTAGAAGAAGATACTGGAATTAAAGACTACACTCAATTTGATGGAATTAATGATGATTGGGAAGAATTTAATGAAAGGGATTTTGCTGCTAAAAAGGGGTCTGCNTAACTAATGAGTAAAGATAAGAAAAATGTCCAACAGATAAATATTGAGCTAGATGAAAAAGTTAGTTCAGGAGAATATGCTAACTTTGTTGTTGTTACCCACTCACCTGCAGAATTTGTAATGGATTTCACAAGACTTCTTCCTGGNGTTCCTAAGGCAAAGGTTCATTCAAGAATAATAATGGCTCCTCAACATGCTAAAGCCTATCTTGCGGCATTAAATGACAATATAAAGAAATTTGAATCGAAGCACGGAGAGATTAAAATGCCTAGCCAAGGCGAGAGCTTCTCATCATTTGGCATTAAACCTAAAGAAGAAACTCTCCCTAATTAGTTTTTAAATACCGGAGGTTCGCTCTCATACCAAACCCAAGTTTGGCGTCGTTTCAATTCTCTCATTTTAACAATAACCCAAAGGGTAATGACTACCCAGCTTATTGAATATCCTAATAGAGCACCAACAACAACGTCTCCAGGGTAATGGACTCCTACGTAGACCCTTGAAATTGCGATAATCGTTGCTAAGCTAAATAGTGGGATTTTAAACCTGTTGTAGAAATAGGATAGAATAACTGCTAAGGCAAACATATTAGAAGCATGATTGGAAGGCATGCTCCATTTTCCACCTTTTGATACCAATAAATTCACTCCTTCTAATTCAGCATGAGAAGGTCTAACTCTTTCAAAAAAAGGTTTCAATATCTGAGCACAGATCGAATCAGTCAGAGATAACGAAATAATTAATAGTGATAGTGCGATTTTTCCTCTTTTTCCACCTTTGAATCCAAGAANAACGATNAANGATAATATTGGAAGAGCCCAATTNTCTGCATCCGTGATATATGGCATNACCTGANCTAAAACTTTTATATGTTTTCCATGTAGCCAAATCATNAAAGCTNTGTCGTAGGTNTCTAAAATTTCTGAAATCAATATTTAATTTTAGCAGTTAGAGTTCTAGAATTATTCTACCTGTTTGNTTACCAGTAAGAATTTTTNTTATTTCNGGNANCATGTTCTCNAGNTNAACTATTTTAGAAAATTTTTCTATTNCNTNTAATTTCCAATCTNTNCAAAAATGTTTCCAAATCATTTCTCTNNNATTAATTGNAGCATTNGCAGAGTCNATTCCANCTAAAGAATTACCTCTAAGTATGAANGGGAATACTGTTGTTTCAAATTTTGGACCACCTACATTACCNCAGGCTGCAATAACGCCATTTGGNNTCATNNTTGCAAGAATNGAGGANAACATTGTNCCGCCTACGACATCAAGAGCAGCATGATATNTNCCTTGGTCAAGTGGTAGTCTGGTGGTNTCAACGAAATGGCNTCTATCTAAAACTGTGGTTGCACCTAATTCTTTCAATAAGTTTTTTTTATCCATCTTCCCAGTGATTGCAGTAACCTTTGCTCCGAGATTGGACAATAAATTAATACCAATACTTCCAACTCCACCAGTTGCACCACTGACGATTATCTTAGAGCTTTTGATGTCACATACTTTTTTCATAGAGTTAACTGCCAACCCTGCTGTTAAACCAGCTGTTCCCAACATCATTGACTCCTTAGTCGAGAGTCCATCAGGGCATTGAACTGCCCATTGACTTGGAATCCTAATATATTCTGAGAATCCACCACTTGTATTCATGCCTAGGTCAAATCCAGTTACTATGACAGATGAACCAACAGGAAAGTTTTTTTGATTAGATTGTTCAACAATACCTGCTGCATCTATTCCAGGAGTATGAGGGTAATTCTTTGTAACGCCTTTTGCACCAGATGCTGAAAGAGCATCTTTATAGTTAAGGGATGAATACTCAACTCGAACCAATAGATCGCCATTGGGTAGATCATCGGTTGTCCTTTCATCGATGCTTATACTGATTTGGTCATTATTTTTTTTTACTACTATTGCTCTAAATTTTTTAGACATCAGTAAAAAGAGTATTATGATTTGTTCTTAATTTTGGTCCAGAATGGTTTTCCTTTCTCAAAAAAAGATCGTAACCCTTCTTTCCCCTCAGGATGATTTACGCATTCAGTGAATAGATGTGCTGCTTCTTGTACTTCAATCCGTTGATTTGATGATAAGAGCTTTTTTGTCATTTCCAAAGCATATGGAGAGCACTTATCGACTCTTAACTTTATTTTTTTAATCACTTTTTCAATTTCTGACTCTGATGTGACTAAATAATCTGCGAGTCCCATTTCATGTGCAATTTTCCCATCGATTTTATCTCCAAGAAGCATTAATAAACGAGCTTGTGAATAGTTCACTCGATTCAAAATATATGGGGCAATTTGTGCTGGAGTGAGGCCTAGTTGCGTTTCAGAAAGTTTAAAGATTGAACTATCCATAGTGATCATAATGTCGGTTGCACAGGCTATTCCAAATCCACCTGCTATGCAAGGACCATCAACTACAGAAGCAGTGATCTGTGGTACATTAGAAATAGTTTGAAGGAGGTTACCAATTCTTATGCTCATGCGAGTAGTTAATTCTTCCCGATTTTCTTTGGCGTAAGTTATTTGATGTAATTCTTCGAGGTCTGCTCCAGAACAGAAGACCCTATTTCTCCCTTTAATGATAATTCCTCTTATTTGCGTAATCTGACCAGCATTCTTTAAGACTTTGATAATCTCATCAATCAATGTTGCAGAAAGTGCATTCTTTTTTTTATCGTTATCTAGGGATATGGTGAGCCAATCATCATTAATATCTAAATGACAATATTTAGTCTTTGGTAGATCGATCATACTTTATCTTTTTCAGTAATTAAATCTTTATCAATCGGTATTTCATATTCAAGTAGTTGTTGAGCATATGATTTACCTTGTGGGTCAATATTCATGCTTGCCATTCCGCCTCCACCAAGAGAATTCATTAACAGAAAGTTAAGTCCATTAATACCTGGTACATCCCAACTTAAGACTTTACCATCAAGAACATGTGAAAAATAGTTTGCAACTGCTTCAGATGATAATGCTCGTTGTATATACTGAAGATATTCGGGCTTTCGAGAAATAACTCCAATATTTGCATGGTTGCCCTTGTCGCCACTTCTTGCATATGCTAGTTGTGATAATGGGACCATGATTAATTGGAGATCTTTTTCTATCCTCACTGTAGATCGTGCACTGTTTCTTTTATGAAGATATCCACCACTAGTTATAATAGTTACAGGAGTTATATGATTATCATAATTAGTATTAACGGTTATTTGATCTTTCGGAAAAAGAAATGAAAACAGATGGATTGAAGGTGATACAGATGGTCGCCCACCAAGGTAGTTAATTACTCCTGCAGCCATTCCCGTTGCTGCTTGTGCCATTTCGCGTGAAAAGATTATAAGTGCTTGTTTTTTCATATGGGTCGCAACAAGTCTTAGAACAATCTCTCTTGAATGAATGTTTGAATGCTCAGATCCATAGATCGAATCTGTGCCTATAAGGTCAAATGATGTTGCCTTGAAAGGACCTAGCTCTTGCTCTATAAGTAGATCGCTTACTTTTCTAATGATTGCATTTGCTATCCGTTTTCCTTTTTCACCTGCCTCTTTTCCACCTATTACTAGTGTTCCTGTAACACGGTAACCATCCTTGTAGGTTGCGGATACCTTGTAATGGTCAGTTGGTGCTGAACCAGATGCCCCTCTAACTTGCACTAGGTCTTCTCCAATACTTTCAATTGTAACATTGGTGAAATCACATACAACATCCGGTAAAATATATTCAGCAGGGTTACCTATTTCGTAAAGAAATTGCTCAGCAACAGTACCAAATGTTATCATGCCGCCTGTATTATCTGGTTTTGATACAACAAAATCCCCATTTCGCTCAACTTCTACTATTGGGAATCCCATATCATGGAACCCTTCAACTTCTTTCCAGTCAGTATAATTACCTCCAGTGCATTGAGCTCCGCATTCTATAATATGGCCAGCAAGGCTCCCACTAGCAAGGAGATCATAGTCTGTATATGTCCAATCAAACTCATATATCAGCGGCGCTAGAACTAAGGCGCTATCAACAACTCGGCCTGTGATTACAATATCAGCACCTTCTTTTAGAGCCTGTACCATTCCAGGAGCGCCAAGATATGCATTGATACTTAAACATGATTCAGGAATTTGATTATGCCTATCCATTTCAGTGATTCCTAGGTCTTTTATTCTAGGTAAATCAGATATGAGGTCATCACCAATGACAGTAGCTATATTCAATTCTATTCCAGACTCTTTAGCAACGTATTTCAAAATATCTCGACAAGCATTTGGATTGATTCCTCCTGCATTTGAAAGAACCTTTATCTTATCTCTTTTTATCAAATGAAGAATTGGTTTTAATTGTCTAACAAAATCAGTCGCATAACCCATCTTATTATCTTTTGACTTTGCTCTAGCCAATATAGACATGGTGACCTCAGCGAGAAAATCGAAGACTAGGTAGTCAAGTTTGCCTTTTTCCACGAGCTGTCTCGCAGCAGTGGATGTGTCTCCCCAGAATGCAGATGCGCATCCAATTCTTACCTTTTTATCATTATTCATACGTCTATTTAAACGAACCCTGCTCTTGTTGGTTCGTCTTAGGATTATATGGAACGAACATATATGGTATTGATTACTAACAGTCGGAGCTGATTAAAACGTAGTTTGCAATCTCAGAAGCATTACTCTTCCAAGAGAGGGACCACCAATAATTTGAGTATGGCGATGGTTTAAGAGGTTCGTGATAGTGAAGTTTGCTTTCAAGTTCTTAGTGAACTCATATCCTAAATGAATGTCAAAGAGAGTATAGGGTTTGATATCTCCGAAGTATATTCCAGAGGACCATTTGAACCCATCAACATATCTTGCATTTAATGACCCAGTTACGGGCAATTTTCTAGAATTATATTGAAGTTTTAATCCCATTTTATGTTGCGGTGCGTTAATGGGGTCCATTGCATTCGTTATTGGGTTTAGAAATTCATTCATTCCAAGATAGGAATAATTTGCATCTATTGACCATTCTAGATTCAGTAATGCAGTAAGGCTTGCGTCAAATCCCCACATGTCAACTTCTCCATAATTAATATAACCAACTACAACAGGAGGGGTATATCCAGGAATTGTGTCCATGGCTGTAACACCTTTTAATCCTCCACGCCAATGGTCAAATGATTCATCGTAGTCTTCCTGGTCTACTATTTCATTGTTAGAAATATCCTCAATTGTATTTATTATTCCATCTCCATTATAGTCAGTCTCAAGAACTGATTTTTCTATGACAATCGGAGTAATGAAAGTAACGGGGCTAACAAAACTACTATAGTGACTTGTATATATATCTAGAGTCCCAAATAATCGGTTGTTAAGTCTACCCTTATATCCAAATTCCCATGAATTGACTATCTCTGGTTTGATTTCAGGAAGATCTTTTACTTCCATACCATAAAATCCTTCGATTTTCGGATCAGTTGAAGGATAAAAATAAATTGAATTACTGGTGTCCACCGGAGCATATATGCCTTCATATGGATTGTACCAGTAAGGATTTCCAACGGAGTCTCTTGGGAATACGTATCCTCCGTCCGCTCCTTGTGCATATACCTTAAATACAGAAACTCTTGTGACAAATATGTCAAGGAATAGGGCTTGATTCGTTGGCGTGTTAAATGCTCTGGCCCAAGTTAATCTGTAGTTTTGATTATCTCTTGGTCGGTGTACAAGCCCAATTTTTGGAGATATTTGAAGTCCATCTTTTTTATCAAAATTAAATTTCCAATCAAAGGGACTATAGCCCATCCCATATCCTTGGTTATTGAATTCAACTAAATTTGTAAGGCGATCATGAGCATCGAGGCGAGTGGCTTGAATCAATTCCCATTTATTATTTATCTTCCAATTAAACTGGTAGTAAGCGCCTAATTCGTTAACCGTGTATCGATTATCCTCAGAGGCTTCGTCAATTCCCTCATCAATATCCTCATCGGTATTGCCATCACCATCGTTATCTATTCCATCGGCATAAACATAAAAGTATTGGTCACCTAGCCATTTCACTCCAGGTTCAAGTACTTCTCCTGCATCGTATACCCCATTATTATTCGAATCCAAAAAATCGGGAATGCCATTCTGGTTTATATCATTAAAGTCATCGCTGTCTCTATCATTATCTATACCATCAGCAATTGCACCGTATACTGCATCTTGGTCAGCATCATCATTTGGATTAGAGAACTGCGAATTATCTTCTGTACTCCATCTTGTATACCTTTCTCCATCATCGTACCACGTATCATCACTTTTATCATCAAACACATACGGAGAACCAGATTCTCCATTTCCATTATTATCTCGCCTATCCAACAGGTCTTTATCTGATAGGATGGTTCCTCTGGTGTCTGGCATTGTTAAGAAATAATCTAAGCCCCAAACAAACCGTATGTCTCCGTCTTTCCATTCATTAAGATGTTGTAACTGCAGGCTAAACTTTTTTGAGCGATCGTATATGATACTACCGGTTGCAAGGTTTCTTGTAGGACGCGAAGGATCACCAGAGTAGCTGCTATTTAAATATGATTGTAAAAATAGATTTTTCCATCTCATTCTACTTTGATAATATCTATATATCCACCCATCAGCAAGATAGCGAGCAATACCGGTTATATTTATATTTTTTGCCCAAGCAAAACCATGTGATAGACTTAATGAAAAATCAGAATTTGGTTCCCAATCTACACGCAGATCATACCTGTAATTTCGTACATTGAACTCAGGATAATCATCAACGCCATCATCATTAGCATCTTTGTAAACGTTGCTTAAGTTTCCATAGTTCATTGAGAAATCTTTTTCGTCAAATTCATCTACTCCACTTTCACCTAAGCTTGGCAAACCATTTCCATCTAGATCATTATCATCAAATACATCCCACTCTGAATTTCCATTTAGATCTATAAAACTTTCACCATCCCAGACACCATTACCTTCACCATAATCTGGTGCAATGTCGCCCTCATCGTCATAGTCACCATCTTCATTTACATCACTTGCTGGGACTCCGTCAAGTCCAAAATCAAGTAATACAAAGTTTCCAAATATCTCAGCGTAGCTTTCTCCAACATCACTATCATAGAGGTCATTACCATTAAGATCGGTAAATTCTTCACGAGATATATCGTAGGCATTTCCTAATAGGTCTTTATATGGTCCCCAGTCACTATCATTATCAAGCCCATCTGACCCCCAGTTATCATCGTATATTCCATTGTTATTCGTATCAAAAACAATATTTCCATCAGAATCATATACGTAGTCACCAAAACCAAACTTGTGATATTGATCTATAGCGCTCCAGGTCGTATCAGGTCCAAAATAGTTAGTAGTATTTGGTTGAAGGTTGTTTAAATCAGTAACAGATTCAAATCGGTCTAGCCAGGCGCTACCAAGCTCGTCACTCTCATCAATAAGACCATCGCCATCATTATCTATGCCATCTACCCAGATCTCTTCTTCATCATCAATTCCAATATCAATTTGTTCATCAATAGCGCCATCGCCATCATTATCTACTCCATCTGCATAAATATTCCCAAGTTTATCAGCAGTGACGTTCCACAAAACCCGTCCATTTGGAAGGGTGTATCTATTAAAAATATCTACTGAGGCGTCGTCTATCATGTCTTGTGTTATAGTAGGTGACCCATCTTCACCTCCTGATTCAGAGATATAGTCACCCCAATAATATCCTATCCAAGATTCATCAGANCCTTCTACATNATCGATCATCTCTTCAGTAAATATTGGATTATTATCGCTTTNTATAGCAAGTCTTCCACCTTTATCTAAGCGGTCATGCTTTAGTATTGGTCTTCCAATAAAGGCTGGATCATGACCTTCAAATTCATCTTCGTTAAAGTGAGTCCAATCCTGTCCTGCTAAAGCAACCCCAGAGAGTTTTATCCCAATATTTCCAAATTTATGAGCGGTTCTAAATGTTAACTTTTTCAAAAGGTCTGTATCNGTCTGATCTAACATTCCACCTTGTATATTAANACTAGTCCCAGTAGACCTTAGTGGNGAGGACGTAACAATATTCAATACACCACTATGAGCGTTTGGNCCGTACAANGCAGAAGANGGACCAAGTACAACCTCAATCTGCTCTACATCCTCAAAAGAAACGGGAATCACATTATAAGCAGTCAGCCTTAGTGATGGAACATTTGCCATCCTTCCATCGGTCAAGGTTAGTAATCTTGAACTAAAAGAAGAATTAAATCCACGAGCAGTCATGTTATAGCTATCAATCCCTGATTGGGTGAANTCTATTCCTTTTGTTCCCTTTAAATAGTCNCCAAGATTTGTATTGCTTTCGCGTCTTATTTCTGTTTTTGAAATTACTGAAATTGCNGCAGGTGCGTCTTCAACTCGCTCTCTTCTCCTAGATGCGGTGACAACATATGTCTCCATTTCTATNGCTTCAGGCTGGAGGGCTAAGTTTTTTGTNATGCGTTGTCCGGATTCCAATGTGAAATTTTCTTTGAAATTTCGAAAACCAATGTAAGAAACAGTAATGACATATTCACCAGCATCTAACCCTTTAATCTCGTATTTACCTTCACCATCAGTAGCAGCACCGAGGCTTGTACCTTCAAATATGACATTGGCACCGATTAATGGTGAGTCATTGGTTGAGTCAGTTACTTTACCAGACACTGCTCCACCTTGCGCCATTAGTTTTGTAAAAAGTATAAGAAGAATTGAACTGTAGAGTTTCATTAGGTCCTTTAGAATGACAAACAGCCCCTTAATGAGGCTGCTTATCATTTATCATTTAATTTGGATGTTAAGATGATATCCTATTTCAAGAGNAGCATTTTCCCTTTCTGAACTCTATCATCAGAACGAACCTCGTAAAAGTAGACACCACTTGGGACTCTATTTCCTTTAGAGTCTTTTCCATACCAGGTAATATCATAGGTTCCTGCAGCTAATTGACCATCATGTGCAACAGAGACTTCTTCTCCNANNANTGANTAGACTGTGACTGTGACATCNGAAAATCGTTCAGTAGCAAATTTNATCTTTGTTTCAGGGTTAAATGGATTTGGATAGTTTCCATGAAGAATAAATTCTTCTGCAAGTGGTGCATTTTCATCTACTGCAGTTGTAGCNGTGGATACCCANAAGGTGTTTACTCTTTGTGTTGTGTTATCAGGAACACAGGCATTATCTATTTCAAAAACCATTCTACCTGTTCCGTATTCTGGATCATAGTCCCAACCTGAATCATCTACGCGGCCATCATAATTTCCATCTGNGTCAGCACACATCTGCTGGACACCAGCNAGGGCCATAGTAGGTCCTTTCGCGAAAANTGCAGCGCATGCATCTGCTGATGCACCTGTTCCTAAGCATGTANTANATTCATCATTTAGTGNTGTACCAACTTGAACGCCAATCATGGCCGANGTGTCTGACTGTACATAGATCCACGCAACAGAATCGGCAGCAGCAGTTAGGGAACCTAGCAAGTCACTAGTAGCTGCTAATGTNGCATCAAATACACCTGAAAATACCTGATTTGCTTCAAGAAAATTGTATGTGAAAAAGTAACCAGTAGGTGCCATTGCTTCATCTCCACTAAATGGTACCCCATCACCACCTGTCAATGCACCAGTAGGGTCAAATATATAACCTTTATTTGCATTGATAATACCGGCAGGTGTGGTGTCTCCATAAAAAGGATGAATCTCAAAAGTTGATGGATCATCAGGATCTATTGGTTGGCCAGGTCCCGATAANACAGGGAAAAAGTCATCCTCGCTACCGGTCCATCCAAGGTTCCACCATAGATTTGTATCAGGATGGCTGTTNGCTAGATACGCTTCCATGTTGTTTATAGTAACAGTATCCGAAGGGGCAACAGGGAGTCCAACATAATCATTCTTAAGACCATTATCATCGACTCCTAAACCTGATGCCACGCCATCATGAGCCTCCCAATATATTTCGAGAGCAGCTGGTGTTGTATGTGCTTCATCTGCATAGGTTATGTTAACNAAACCCCAATTTTCCATTGGAGTTNCTGGTCCATAATCAACCCCAGCTTGACCATTNACTAGNTCAGGAGCACTAAATTGTGCAAAAACATCAGAAAGTGAGATACCCCAACCCATAGTATGGGTTAAAGGGTCATCCGGTTGGTCAAACCCTGGAGTACTTGTCCAAGTTCCGTTTTCTGCTACTGCTGGGAAAACTCCATAGGTAGAACAGTTTTCAGCCTCAGTTGTTGGGTAAACACTTCCCTCATTTATTGTAAAAGTACCGTCATCATTAAGGTCTACATTCATTACGACACCGNAAGCAGATAGAAGTTCGGGAGTTGCCAGAGGNACAATAGANGTTGTTANTGTNTCACCNACNTCAAAANNTGCNANNGCGCGAGTGTAGCCCATTCCNGCCGCAGCAGCGGCTGAACTAGGCCAAGAACCTGTTACAACATGAGTAGCACCATTTAGGGTATCTGTTGGACTCTCAGTTGCTCGTGCTACATATGTATACTCAACAATAGCTGCCACACATTGCCAGTTAGCTTGTAAACTTTGAGAGTACGAAAGGTTTGCAACGAAGGTTAAAATAATTAAAGACTTTAACATTTTAGTCATATTTTGCTCCTAAATATCTAAAGATTTAAAGTACACGCGTACTTGTTGGTTTGGTTTTCATTATAGTTTTTTAGACTATGTATGAACCTAAACAAGAATTATCAATCCTCAAAGGATTTTAAGTCCTTAGGTTTTCTAGTGTTCTTATAACTTCGTCTTGCCCATAAAATAAATAGGCAATATAAGGTCATTATACTGCCAACGATGAAAGTTGCTTCCAAGATAAGTTTAGTCCAAAATTCAGTCATGGTAGTTGGTGTATTAGTTTATGCCAATTAAATTAGATACTAAAATTAATAAAAAAAAACTTCTCTATAATTAGAAATGAAAATAGCAGTTCTAGTCAAACAAGTACCTGGCTCTGAGTCAGCTTTGCCTATCAATGGCTCTAGTGATTGGATAGACGAGTCATCAGCCACCTTTGTGATGAACCCTCCTGATAATTATGCATTAGAAGAAGCGTTATTGATAAAAGAGAAAAAGGGAGAGGGTGAGGTTGTTATTGTAAGTATGGGACCACTTCGTGTGCAGAAAGTTATTCGAGAGGGGCTTGCAAAAGGTGCAGACCGAGGAATACATATCGAAGAAGATGACCAGATCGAGACAGACCCGCTACTGATTTCTCAACGATTTACTAATGTTTTAATGGAGGAAAGTTTTGATCTTATTCTAACTGGTCTACAATCAGATGATGCAGGGATGGGGCAGACAGGTGTATTGGTAGGGGAGATGTTGGGTTTATCAACTGCCACCTTGGCCATTGAGATGAATGTCCTCGATGATAAAATAAGAATTAAAAGAGAGTTGGAGTCTGGCTGGTTCCAGTGGATAGAATTGCCCCTTCCAGCATCTATCAGCATACAGTCAGGGTTAAATACTCCTCGATACCCATCCTTGAAAGGNATCATGGGTGCTAAGAAAAAAGAGATCAGATCGGTTCATGCTTCTAATCTATCAAATAATGAAAGAGTGCAGTCAATCGACAGTGTATTCATTCCTACAGCCTCAAAAGAGACAGAGACCATAGAGGGCGATGCAGACGACATTGTAGAGCGTATTGTCAGCATATTAAAGTCAGAGATAAGGGTTATATAATTAATGGATATTCTTGTTGTTCTTGAAAATAACCAGGGCTCNCTTCATCGATTGAGCAAAGAGGCCATTGTTGGTGCACAAAGGTTAGGAGATAGCGTTTCGGCAATTGTTATGGGTAATGGTTCTGAANAAATTGCAGCGGAATTAGAAGGATGCGACCTTGAAAAAATAATAATNGTANATCATGAGCTTGTNAGGTCATACAATGCAGATGGTTATTCTGAGGTCCTCAAGCAGGTAGTNGAATCTNCATCNNCTAAGATGGTTGTTGCAGGTCATACCTATCAAACAAGAGATTTTATNCCAAGGGTCAGTGCGAAATTAGGANTTCCNTTTATTCCNGATATAATATCTTTGACCGATNATGGATTTATTAAACAAATTTTAAATTCAAAGCTCAATGCTAAGATATCATCACCATCAGACCAGTTGATCCTTAGTTTCCAATCTGCGGCATTCAGTGAAGAAGATATAAGGTCAGGGTCTTGTCAATCTGAGGTGTTTAATGCAAAGCTTGACCCTGCTTGTGTGCGTTCTATTTCTGAAGATCCATTCCAAGAAGAAGTGGGAGATGTAGATCTTGAGAGTGCAGAGGTACTTGTATCTGTAGGGCGAGGTATAGAAAAAGAAGAGAATGTTTCACTCGCATTTGAGCTTGCAAAGGCAATGGGTGCAGAAGTATCGGCAAGTCGTCCTGTGGTTGATTCAGGGTGGATAGACTCATTTAGACAAGTTGGTAGCTCAGGGAGCAATGTCGCTCCGAAACTTTACTTTTCCCTTGGAATCTCAGGTGCCATACAGCATGTTGTTGGTATGAAAGGAGCAAAAAGTATACTGGCCATTAACAAAGATGCTGATGCCCCAATATTTGAGATAGCTGATTATGCCGTTATTGGCGATGTCTTAGAGATCGTTCCAAAACTTATTGAAGCATTGGATCGATCCTAATACTTGTTATCCAACCTTGAAAAAATAATTTTTGTTTTATTGGCGTTTGGCTCTTTCGGAGCTTCATACGTCACATTTGGAAAAATGTTCAAGGTTATAATGTCTGGAACAATTCCAATTATCTGGAAAGATGTTTTTAAGAATTGGAAAGCTGGTTTTGCTGTATTTTTCACTCAGAATACTCTTTTTAAAACTCGTCCATTCATAGGCTTTGTACATGCTTTAGTTGCTTGGGGATTTACTCTTTACCTGGTTGTGAACATCGTTGATGTACTCTATGGATTTATTCCAAACTTTAAATTTCTTCCCGATAGTATAATTGGAGATATATATCGACTATTTGTAGATACTTTTAGTGTTCTTGTATTGGTTGGAGTACTTTATCTCTTAGTCCGTCGTTTTATCATAAAAGATGATAGGCTATTGACCAAAGATCCGGTAATGTTATCGGACAAGGCACAAAAAGGAATGTTGATCGATTCCTTACTTGTTGGGGCATTCATCATCATTCATATTGGATCCAGATTTTTATCTGCAAGTTTCGAGATTGCAATCCATGGCCCAGACCGAAGTCAACCAGCTGCTAATTTTGTGGCGAGTTTTTGGTCAAATATGCCGATGGAAACACTTCATCTATCTGAGCATATCACTTGGTGGCTCGCTCTAGGTCTCATCCTGGCTTTTTTACCTTACTTCCCGTTCTCCAAGCATGCGCATCTTTTCATGGGGCCATTGAATATTATGGCTGCAGTTGACAGAAGATCAATGGCCGCTATTGAAACAATTGATTTCGAAAATGAAGAGCTAGAACAATTCGGTGCATCAAACATCCAGCATTTACCTCAAACTCAATTATTGGATGGATATGCGTGCATACAATGCAGTAGATGTCAAGATGCTTGCCCTGCATACGAGACAGGCAAGGAATTATCTCCATCTGCCATGGAGATAAACAAAAGATATTTTCTCAATGAAAATGTTAATTCTTTGGCAAATGGGGAATCAATAGACAAAGCATTAACAGAATGGATGTTAACTGAAGAAGCTGCTTGGAGTTGCACAACCTGTGGTTATTGCGTAGAGGTTTGCCCTGTGGGCAATGAGCCTATGATTGATATTCTAAGAGCAAGGCAAGATCTCGTTATGATGGAATCAAAGTTTCCAAAGGATGCTATGGAAACCTTTGAAAAAATGGAGAACTATGGCAATCCTTGGGGTTTATCCCCGCAGGACAGAGAAAATTGGATGGAGGGGTTTGACGTTCCGTTGATGCGCGAAAAGAAAAATGCCGATGTATTATACTGGGCTGGGTGCAGTGGAGCCTATGATTCAAGAGGCAGAGACATATCTCAGTCAGTCGCCAATATCATGAATGAGGCTGGAGTTGATTATGCCTGTTTAGGGAACGAAGAGACATGCACTGGAGATTCTGCAAGGAGGATTGGTAATGAGTACCTTTTTCAGACAATGGCAGAGCAGAACAAGGAAACTTTCGATCAATATAATTTTAAGAAAATAGTCACACAATGTCCTCATTGTTTTACAACTTTAAAGAATGATTATGCAGAAATGGGAATTGAGCTTGACGTGGTTCATCACTCACAATTCATAGATGAATTGATCAATGAAAAGAAAATACAACCAAAGCCATATATTGATGAGGATATTACATTTCACGACCCATGTTATTTGGGAAGACATAATAATGAATATGATGCACCGAGGAATGTATTGCAGTCTGTACTAAAAGAAGGCAAAATAAAAGAGATGGAACAGTCTAAATCGGAGAGTTTTTGCTGTGGAGCCGGTGGAGGTAATATGTGGTATGAGATAAAAACAGGGGATAGAATAAATCAGAACCGAGTGGGCCAGGCAGTTGATACAAATGCAAAAACAATTGCTGCCGCATGCAACTTTTGCAATATTATGTTAGAAGATGGAGTAAAGACAACCGGAAACGAGGAAAATATAAAAGTTATAGATATTGCGGAAATGGTTTCAAAAAGTTTAGGCTAATCTTTTTTAACTATTAACTTTTTTCAATTCAACTATTCTTTCAAACCAATCTCAGTCAATCTTTCATCAAGGTATTGCCTTGCAGTATACCCATCAGATAATTGAATAGTGTCTCTTGGATGAAGAAAGAGAGGCATTGAATATCGACTCACATTAGATATTACACCACTTGGGTTTATAACCTGGTGAGTTGTAGAAGGATAATACCCACCAGAGGCCTCCTGAAGCATGTCTCCAGTGTTTATTGCAAGGCATCCAGGGTCGCAAGAGACGTCATGCCAAGAGCCATCAGTATCTTGAACTTGGAGTCCTGGCTGTGTCCCAGAAACGAGTACTGTTATGAGATTTATATCCTCATGTGCTGCACCACGTATCTCACCTTTTTGCTCATTACCATCTAAAGGTGGATAGTGGATTATTCTAAGAAGATTTGTTTTACTGTCTTGGATCATTCTATCAAGAGGCATTGAGAATTTTGAAGTAATNTTGTTAGGGGTCTCNTCTTGTANCCAANNTANAAGAGTNGATGTAAGATCAAGTAATTGNTCAAATAGAATCCTAGTCGCACTGGATATCTCTTTTGGATATTTACCCCATAAATATATNTGGTAGAACTCTTTTAGATCTTTTAACGCCTGACCTTTGGCATTNTCAGTCTGAAAAGGGAAATACCCATCTTGGTNAAGTTTATTAAAAAGATATTTATTTTTACTCTCTGAATTAAAAAAGTCAGCCCATTCTTTATATACAGTATCAATNAGGNCTTTGTCGATTGGATGATCNGTGAGGACGCTAAAACCGGTATGTTTTAGTGATCTNGTAAATTCAGAAGGAGCATTGGNATCTTTATAATTTACCTTTTTGACATTCATAAATGATTCTTGGGTTTAACCCTCGAGGCTTACCAGTTTGATTCCAACCTCTTTGGCCCGTTCTTTTATTCTTTGATCTCGATAAAATTCTTTATAGAAAATGATCTTTATTCCAGAATTGGCAATTAATTTAAAACAATTATAGCAAGGCGATGCGGTTACATAGATTTCAGACCCATCGATTTTGACACCATTCTTAGCTGCTTGTACAATAGCATTTGCTTCAGCGTGAGACGTTCGAATGCAATGCCCATCAACCATTTCACAACCTGCTTCATTGCAATGAGGGAGGCCTTTGATGCTTCCATTATAGCCAGTGGACAGTAATGTTTTATCTCTAACAATTACTGCCCCGACATGTTTTCTATCACATGTAGATCTAGTAGACACTTCTTTCGCAATATTCATGAAATAAGTTTCCCAACTGACTCGTTCTTTAGTCATCTCTTTTTTCTCTTTTACTGTAGATCTTAACTGCATACCGCGGTTCGCCATAGTAAATCTTTTTAGCGACTTGTGCAAGTTGTGCTGTAAGGATTAGGTAAGCCCAAGTGGGAACCGTAACGCTGGCACAGCCCTTAATGATTACTTTTTTATTTTTATATTGGTCAAGTTCAAGTTCGTCAACTTGTCGACGAAATGATTTTTCACGAATGATTCCTTCATCTAGAAAATCATCTAATAAGACCGTTTCCATTCAAAAATAACCTTTTATAGTTGAGAGCGAAGTACAAAACATGTCAATATCTGACTTATCATTATATATATAAATACTTAAACGTGCCACAGAATTTTCTTTTAGGCTAGACAGAAGAGGTTGAGCACAGTGATGCCCAACTCTGATTGCAATGTTATCTTCATTTAGGAACTGTGCTAGATCATGAGCATGAATTCCATCAATATTAAAGCTTATGACACCTGCTCTATTCTTTGGTGATCCGAATACTCTTAAACCTTCAATTTGTGACATCTTTTCAAGGGCGTAACTTGTTAGTTCTGACTCATGTTTGGTTATGTTTGTCATCCCTATATCATTTAGATAATCAATTGCTGCGCTCAACCCAACGGCTTGGACAAAGTTTGGTGTTCCAGCTTCAAATTTATATGGTACTTCATTCCACGTAGATGATAGCATGGATACGTTTTCAATCATTTCACCACCGCCCATAAATGGGTCCATTTCCTCAAGTAGCTCCATCTTTCCCCATAATGAACCAATACCAGTTGGCCCAAGCATTTTATGTCCAGAAAATGCATAAAAATCGCAGCCTAGATCTTGAACATCAATAGACTGATGTGGTATTCCCTGTGCACCATCAACAATAAATAAAGCACCGATTTCTTTGGCAATGCCTGCAATGTCATTGATTGGATTTATAGTGCCAAGAACATTCGATACGTGTGTAAGTGCTATGATCTTTGTGGAGCGAGTAAAGTACTTTTCAGGATCAGAAAGATCGAGCTCGCCTCTGCTATTAATGGGTATGAATTTTAGACTGGCACCAGTTCTTTCAGACGCCATTTGCCATGGTACAAGATTTGCATGGTGCTCCATTTCAGAAACAAGAATATCATCTCCAGGGCCAAGGGAATTATCCAAAGTGTGTGCTAGGAGGTTTATAGATTCAGTAGTCCCACTTGTGAATATGATCTCTTTTTCAGATGTTGCATTAATGAAGTCTGATATATTTTTTCTAGAATTTTCAAACTTTTCTGTAGCCTTGCTCCCTATATCATATATAGCTCGATGCACATTTGCGTTGGAATCAGTATACATTGCCATAACAGCATCAAGAACCTGTTTTGGTTTCTGTGTTGTCGAGGCATTATCTAAATAGACTAGGTCTGAGTCATTAAATATTGGGAAATCTGATTTTAACGAATCTTTTGGTAAGGCCATTAGAACATGCCAAGTTCAAGTTGTGCAGCCTCACTCATCATATCTCTGGTCCACATAGGTTCCCAAACTAGTTCAACAGAGACATTATCTATACCTTCAAGTCCGTTGATCTTCCGGTCGACTTCATCAGCTATTACTGGTCCCATACCACAGCCAGGTGCCGTTAGGGTCATTTTTATGCTAACCTCTCTCCCAGACTTTCCATTTTCTATTGATAGATCATATATCAGACCAAGCTCAACTATATCTACAGGTATTTCGGGGTCATAGCATGTTTTTAGTTGGTCCCAAATTTGTTTTTCTATATCACCTGATGGTTCATAGGAGTTCTCTTCAGGCACGTCCATGCCTAGTGCATCTGCATTTTCTGACCTGATTTGAACCATGTTTCCATTAATTATGACAGTATAATTTCCGCCAAGTGCTTGAGTGACCTTAACTAAGTTACCTGCGAGCAACCTAACTTCATCACCAGAGGGNACCATNTAGGCATCTACATCACGAAGTAATCGAATCGATTCGGAATTAGCAGTGTTCATTTTATAAGACCGTGTATTTTTTCAACGGCACTAGAAAATCCATTTGTTCTTTGACTGGTAATTATTTTTTCTAGACCAATTGAACGTAGTATATCTTGGCTCGTCATTTCAAGGATATCATCTACATCTTGGTTTGTAAATATTTTTTCTAAGATCGTTAAAAGTCCCTTTACTATNAGTGCNTCAGAATCAGTTCGAAATGAGTATGTATCATTACCATTTGAGTCAGCAACAACCCATGCTCTTGACGTGCATCCACTTATTTTATTTACATCTATTTTTTCGTTATCATTCAACTTTTCTGATTCTTTTGCCATATCCATCAATTGGACAAACTTGTCCTTTGGATCTTCAAANAGCATGAAAATCTCACCNAGCTCATTTAATTGTTCTTGGATNTTCATCAGTTGTGANTTTCGAGCCATTTATTGAAGTATTTTATGATTTGGTCTCTAATTTTATCNTTCTCTACANTCTCAATAATTTCTGATGCAAACCCATGGACCAANAGTGATGTTGCAGATTCCNTATCGATACCTCGTGATCTAATATAAAAGAGAGCATCCTNTTNAAGGGCTCCAGTTGTTGAGCCGTGTGAGCACTTTACATNATCTGTGTATATTTCAAGTTGTGGATTGGAATTCATCAGAGCGTTTTTAGATAATAGTAAATTTTTATTTGACTGGTTAGAGTCAGTNTTTTCTGCTCCATTATGCACNACGGTTCTTCCATTNAAAACCCCAGATGANTGANCTTTTAATATTGATTTAAAGTTCTGACCGCTATTGCAGTTAGGGGCATGGTGGTTTGTAACAATATTTACATCTAGATGTTGACTATTATTTGATAGACTGAGACCATTGATGGAAGAAGACGCTCCTCCACCAGCTAGATCTGCAAAGATATTCATTCTACCCAATTCGCCACCTTTTGCGAATTGGACAAATGTATAGTTTGAATCTCTTTGTTGCTTTACATGGAGGTTTCCCATATTTATCGTCGTTTTAGAATTATTTTGAATTCTCACATGATCAAGCCTAGCATTATCATCAATATTTATTATCATGGATTCATTTAATAGGTGTCCACTACATTCTCCGACATGTTGTTCTAAAAGTGTGATTGAGCTTGAACGCTTTAAATCTATGTAGACTCTTGGAGAGGTCATTAACTTTTGGTCGCTAGAGCTAATGAATAGCATTCTTAGCGGAGCAGTGATCTCAATTCCTTGGTCGACAACAATACAAATTCCATTGTCCATGAATGCTGTGTTCAATAGGTCAAAAGGTGACTTATCTGGCTGTGATATCGCCCAATCTTTTTGTTTCAGGTACTCTAGATTAGATAGAAGTTCAATGCCCTTTGGTAAAGATGAGAGGTTTTGTTGAAAATGGCCATTATACATTACAATTGTGTGAAAGGACTCAAATCCATATTGGGATAGATCAATTTTTTCTTTAGGTCCATCGTTTATTTCTGTNACCCTAAAATCATTCTTTTTGATACTTGATAAATTTGTATGCCTCCAGCCTTCAAGATTCCTGTTAGGTAGACCGATATCAATAAAGCTATCAAAAGCCTTTTTTCTAACAAGTTCTAATTCTTCTGAAAAATATTTTTTACTGAGGATTTTATTAAATTCAGTTACAAGGTAGTTTGGGACTAATGTTCTAGCCATTGATATCCTTTTTCCTCTAACTCGAGCGCTAGTTCTTTGCCTCCCGATCGAACGAACTTACCGTCAATCAAAACATGTACAACGTCAGGTTCAATATATCTAAGTAATCGTTGATAGTGAGTTATCACGAGAAAAGATCGATTTGGGTTTCTATATTTATTGACTCCATTTGCAATTATCTTTAGAGCATCAATATCAAGGCCGGAGTCTGTCTCGTCCATTATCGCAAGTTCTGGTTCTAAAGTAAGCATTTGGAGTATCTCATTCCGTTTTTTTTCACCGCCCGAAAACCCTTCGTTGACTGCTCGCTGAAGGTAGGAAGTATCCATATCTAGATCGATCAACTTTTTCTTTACAAGCTTTAAAAATTCAGCAGCATTTAATTCTTTCTTACCAGCATCTTTTAGTTTCGCATTTAATGCAGCCTTTAAAAANTAGGTATTATTTACTCCAGGCATAACAACAGGATATTGNAATGACATGAAAATACCAGCCAACGCTCTGCGCTCGATTGACCAATCNAATATGGATTCATTCTTATATAAAATATCACCATTGGTGATGGCATATCCATCCTTNCCCGTTATCAAGTTTGAAAGAGTACTTTTCCCAGACCCGTTGCGACCCATTATGGCATGTATCTCTCCAGGATTTATACACAGGTCAATGCCTTTTAATATCATTTTATCATCGACTCCAGCATGAAGATCTTTCACATTGAGCATTCTATTCTTTCCTTATTAACCAACACTGCCTTCAAGAGTAACTTCCATTAGTTTTGTTGCTTCTACAGCAAACTCCATTGGTAATTCATTAAATACCTCTTTACAAAAACCATTAACTATCATTGATACAGCATCTTCTGATGAAATTCCTCTTTGGTTGCAATAGAACAATTGATCTTCCCCAATATTAGATGTAGTAGCCTCATGCTCCATTTGGGCTGATGGGTTTCTGACATCTATATAAGGGAATGTGTGTGCCCCGCATTTATCTCCTATGAGGATAGAGTCACATTGCGAAAAGTTTCTGGCATGCTCAGCGCCTTTCATTATCTTCACTTCTCCTCGATATGTTTGCTGACCCATACCTGCAGAAATTCCCTTTGAAATAATAGTACTTTTGGTGTTTTTTCCAAGGTGTATCATTTTAGTACCAGTATCAGCTTGCTGGTGGTTATTTGTTACAGCTACTGAATAAAACTCACCTACGGAACCGTCACCCTTAAGAATACATGATGGGTATTTCCAGGTCACAGCCGACCCAGTTTCAACTTGAGTCCAAGAAATTCTAGAGTTCTCTTCGAGGCAAGTTCCTCTCTTTGTGACAAAATTGTAGATTCCACCTTTACCAGTTTCAGGATGCCCAGGATACCAATTTTGAACAGTAGAATATTTTATGGTAGCGTCTTTATGTGCTACCAATTCTACAACAGCAGCATGTAACTGATTATCGTCTCTCATTGGGGCTGTACAACCTTCAAGNTAGCTAACATGGCTACCTTCGTCGGCAATAATTAAAGTTCTTTCGAATTGTCCAGTGTTAGCTTCATTTATCCTAAAATAAGTTGATAGTTCCATTGGACAACGGACACCTTTGGGAATGTAGACAAAAGAGCCATCTGTAAATACAGCAGAATTNAGAGACGCAAAATAGTTATCGGTGTAGGGTACAACCGTTCCCAGATACTTTTTAACTAGGTCTGGATAATCTTGGACAGCTTCTGAAAAACTACAAAATATTACGCCTGCTTTTTTTAAATCTTCTTTGAAAGTTGTAGCTATGGATACGCTGTCAAAAACTGCATCAACAGCTACTCCAGATAACATTTTTTGTTCTTCAAGGGGTATACCCAATTTATTGTATGTATCTAATAATTGAGGGTCAACCTCATCGAGACTTGCAAGCTCCTTTTTTTTTGGTGCTGAAAAATAGCTTATTGCCTGATAGTCAATATNTGGATATCCAATATTCGCCCACTTGGGTTCTTTTTTCTTAAGCCAATGGCGATAAGATTTTAAGCGCCAATCCAGTAGCCACTTTGGCTCCTTTTTCTTCTTTGATATTGTTCTGATTACATTTTCATCTAACCCAGGCGGGATGGTCTCAGATTCAATATCTGTTACGAAGCCATATTCGTAGTCCTTTTCCAGATTTGAGTCAATTATTTTTTGTTCATTAGACATAGTGATCTTTATGTGTTTTTATAAGGTTTTATGCGGAAAAACTAGTTCCGCACCCGCACGTGCGTTCAGCATTAGGATTCTTTATTTTGAATCCTCCGTTGAGTAAGTCATCTGAATAGTCTATTTCAATATCTTTTAGATAGAGCCAACTCTTTATATCACAAATTATAGTAAGACCATTTGATTGAAACTCTTTATCGAATTCACTTTTTTGATTTTCAAAGTCCATCTTATATGTCATTCCTGAACAGCCACCACCTTCAACTGACATTCGCAAATAATGACCCTCTTTTCCATCTGCTGCCATCACTGTTGATAATTGTTTAACTGCAGATTCAGTTACCGATATGGAAGCATTTTTAAATTCAGACTGTTTTTCTTCTATTGATTTATCTTCAATTGCGNTACTCATTTAATCCCACTCAGTTTTAATTTTTTGTGTTTTTTTTGNACTGNTAACAGNATNAAAGCCTAATTTTTNACGAGCATCATCTGTCATCATTTCTGGATTCCATGGNGGNTCAAAGGTTATTTCAACATCTACTGTTTCAACCTCTCCTAACTTTACAACTTTAGATTTTATATCATTTGCCATTTGCTGNCCCATGCTGCAACCAGGTGTTGTTAATGACATTACTATNTNGACTTTCTTCTTAGGTGCCTCATCATTGGANATNTTTATGTCATAAATTAGGCCAAGGCTCCAGAGGTCTAGGGGTATCTCTGGGTCATAGCAGTTCATTAGGACTTCAANAATGTTTTCTCGTAANCTTNTCAATGTGTTACCTCAGCAAGTGTCATNTTATTGAACATNGCTCGTATGGAATCATTAATGCGATTGATTGGAGTACGAATTGTGCATCCATCNATTTGTTCACANCCTGAGTCAAAATAGCAATCCATGATTCCCATGGGGCCTTCTATNATTTCAAATAATTCAGTCATCTTNATGCTCTTTGGATCTATTGCAANACGATAACCGCCGCGAGGGCCTTTAACCGCATCTATGATGTCCTTTTTTGCGAGGCGCTGCAGTACTTTTGCAAGAAGTTCTTGAGGAACACCATAGGTTTGCGCTAATTCCTTGGCTGAGGTTAGTTTACCCTTATCTTGACCATGGAAATGGCGTAGCGCTATGAGAGCATATTCAACTTTTCTACTAATCTTTAACATAATTATCTAATCCCTTCAGGAATTTAGATAGGCTAGTCAAGTTTATACAACATCAATTTACGACTAAATTTGTCGTATATAATTTAATTGACCTTAATTATGTAGGGTCTTTTACCAGTTATATGACCTATCACCTTAGGTTTGCCATCCATTTGTTCAATGTAAGATTTTGCATCTTTAATTGGCATGGAAATCAGTAGTCCTCCAGATGTCTGAGCATCAGCTGAGAGCAATTCTTCGGTCTTACTAAGACCTTTACTAAACACTACAACCTCGTTTAAAGATTTTAGATTTCTTTTCGTTCCTCCTGGAATAATTCCTGACATTGCTAGCTCAACCGCAGAGTCAAGAAATTCTAGATCTTGAAAATTGATCTCTGAAGAGACTCCACTGTTTTCACACATTTCCTTAAGATGTCCTAAAAGTCCAAATCCTGTAACATCGGTGACTGCGTTAACATTGTAATTTAAAAGGCCATTAGCTGAACTTTTATTTAGGGTAGCCATTGACCTAATCGCCAATTCTACACTGTCTAATGAAGCTTTCCCTTTTTTTATTGCAGTAGCAATGATTCCAGTACCTAGAGGCTTGGTTAAGACCAAAGCATCTCCGATTCTAGCACCAGAATTTTTCCAAATTTTATCTTTTTGAATCTCTCCCGTAACCACAAGTCCATATTTTGGCTCTTTATCATCAACCGAATGCCCACCTACGATTGGAATTCCAGCTTCATCAGCTTTGTCTGCTCCACCCTGTAATATTTCAGTAAGAACCTTTTTGGGGAGGTCGTTAATTGGGAAGCCAACAATATTTAAAGCAAATAATGGTTCACCGCCCATCGCATATATATCTGATAATGCATTTGCTGCAGCTATTTGACCAAATTGATAGGGGTCATCAACTACAGGCGTGAAAAAATCTACGGTTTGAATAATTAAATTTCCATTGCTTAGGCGCACTACCGCTGCGTCATCAGAACCATCATGATCTATTACGACTGAAGGATATTTCTTTATGTTTAGATTGCCCAGTACCTGGGCTAGGTCGTCAGGACCAATTTTGCATGCTCACCCTGAGCCATGGCTTAATGTTGTAAGTCTAACTTTATCTCTATCATTCATCTTAGTTTTAATTTATTAATTTTATGTTTCATCTTCTGCAAGAGCGATGAGACCATCTTCCTCAGATAATGTAAATTCATCATTTTTATTCGGAATTAAGATTATTCCGAACATGTTGTCTTTATCTTTTTGATCGGCGTGAATCTGTAAACCAAGTATTATTTCATTACGAAGTTTGGCAGCCTGAACACATTCACCATAGGGCATGGTAATTGTCTTTTTATCTTTAAAATCAAAATAGTAAGATGCTGGTTTGATATAAAGCTCACTACCTTCTGATTGGAACAGATCATCATAGACATCAAGAGCCATTGGCTCCTCGGAGACTTGGGCCATTATTTGAGAAACAAACTGGTTGGATACCATAAAATCCTCAACCCCGCTATTCAATATAATATCAATATTTTCACTATCCATGACCTCTGTTATCAGTTTAGGCCAATCTTTAGAATCAATAATGTTATTTTCATCATCTTTTTTAGATATCAAGATCTGCCTAATTCGAATCAACATTGAAATGACATATGCATCCATTTCTTCAATTGTAGTTCCTCCAGGAGATAAGATCAAGATGCTATCAAAATCTTGAGGTTCTATATCATTCAGACTTTCAAGATTATTTAAATCTATTTCATTCATTGAAATACTTATATCTGGATACTTCTCATTAAGCAATCTTTTAGATAAATCCATTTCGGAAACCTTGGTAGACGCGTAAGTGCATAATTCAGAACCTTTTGGAAGATAGCTACAAAGCTTTTCTAGAATAATTGATGTCTTTGTCGTCCAGTTCAGTAGAGCAACTCTGTGCGATCGTGGCTCTATACTGGATGAAGGTATCTCTGAANNTGTTGATTTAAAAACTGGTTCTTTAAAATAGAAAATGGTTGAATCGTCTTCTGCAAAAATAATTAATTCATCATCATNCTCAACAAACATTTCNTTTGNAGGATTTAAAATGATATCACCCTTTGAGTTATGAATTCCCATTGGAGTACTNCTCTTAAATCGATTTANGCTATCACCAAAAGTTAACCTTTCACCCCATCCTTCATCAGGTTTATAAAAATAAAACTCATTACCATCAAAGCCGACCATATCACTGTAAACAATGGAAAGGCCATTGCGGCTAAGTGCCAATTGAGCAATCATTCTAGANAGNACACTTACTTCNTTTAATGCTTTTACCANCCCATCNGAAATATTTTCTGCAAGATNNCTGTCTCGNTCTGAGTGTATTTCACATACTATTGGTGGGTGTNTNTCTCCATCGCANACTGCAATAATGGACATNATTGATTTAAGNACTAGAGCGTCTGCAAGATTCCTTTCATTTTCTGGGCGCCAACTTGCAGCACTATTCATAATAATAACCGACTTGGCATTCTCTGCCATTACCTTTTTCAANTTATTNATATTTGTGACAACCCCAGACCTAGTAATGANCCTTGTTGTTGCGAAGTCAGTTATATTGTCTCTGATGATGTTGTCCATCTCTTCTTTATCANTTTCAGCAAGTATGACAATGGATGCATCAGGCTCTGACTCNTTGGCTTCNATAAGCTCNCGTATGACCTCTAATATCCTATCTCCAAACCCAAGTATAAGAGTATGATNTGTCTCAAGTACGAGGCTACGGCCACGCCTTAATTCATCAAGTTTTGCTTCAAATACACTAGTTATGAATGCCACCATACTAGAAAAGAGAATCAGACCAACCATCACGGCCAAAATGGAGGTTAATTTTGCTATCCAGTTACTGTCTCCGTCTGTTTCTGCTGCAGATCCTTCCATTACAGCAACATATACTCGCCAGGGAATTTCGCCCCAGCTNCTCAGGGTNTCATCTGGTACAAAGGCATTTGCAATCAAACGNACCACTACCATAATTAAAAATCCAATAAGGAATAATCCAAGAAGNGCNAGAAAGATAGACGAACTACCTCTTGACATAAAATTGTCCATTGAATATCGGATTCTCATTCCGAGTGGATGTTTATTATTCATANTNTATAATTTGTTTATGGAGTACTTACAGTTAGGAATGTTAAAAAAAAATAGACATTAATGGGGGAATTAATTTGTTTTTCGAATACAAAGTGCCTCCTTAAATTCGTGTATATATTTTTTTGTAAATAGAGACCTTAGGTTTAAAATTATTATTAGTATTTTAATTAGCATTATAGCTTAACAGATAGAACAGTAGGGATTATGGGAACAAATTTTAAAACAATTGATACGGCGGTAATACGGTTTGCTGGTGACTCTGGCGATGGGATGCAGTTAACCGGAGGGCGATTCACTGAGACAACTGCTATAGTTGGGAATGACCTTAGCACTTTGCCTGATTTTCCTGCCGAGATTCGCGCACCTGCTGGATCATTGGCTGGAGTAAGTGCTTTCCAATTAAAATTCTCTTCCAAGGATATACACACTCCTGGTGACAGACCAGATGTTTTGGTGGCAATGAATCCAGCAGCTTTGAAAGTTCATCAGAAGGATCTTATACCGGGTGGTATAATGATTATTAATACTGATGCCTTTTCTAAGAAGAATTTAAAATTTGCAGGTTATGACACTAATCCAGTTGAAGATGGTTCTCTAGATGATTATTTCACTGTCATACCCATTGAAATGAATAAGATGGTTACAGCAGCATGTGAGGGTATGGACCTTTCGGGCAAATTGGTTTTAAGAACAAAGAATTTCTTTGCTCTAGGGGTTTTATTCTATATGTACGACAGACCAATGGAAGCTACAGAAGAGTGGCTTAAGAAAAAATTTGCTGGTAAAGATGCGATTATTAAAGCGAACAAAACATCAATGCACACTGGATATAACTATGCACATACAACTGAGATCTTCACAACAAGATATAAAGTGGAGAAAGCATCATTGCCACCCGGGACATATCGGAATATAAATGGAAACTTAGCCACCTCTTTAGGACTTTTAGCGGCGTCTGAAAAATCAAATCTGGATTTATTTTTAGGAAGTTACCCTATAACACCAGCAAGTGACATATTGCATACTCTATCATCCTGGAAGCACTTTGGAGTAAAAACATTTCAGGCGGAAGATGAAATNGCTGGCGTTACATCAGCAATCGGTGCATCCTATACAGGAAATCTTGCAATAACTACTACTTCNGGNCCNGGTATNGCACTCAAAGGAGANGCATTAGGACTNGCAGTGATGACAGAATTACCATTGGTTGTCATCAATGTTCAAAGGGGTGGNCCCAGTACTGGNTTGCCTACCAAAACTGAACAATCAGATCTTAATCAAGCCCTTTATGGTCGTAACGGTGAGGCACCTATGCCNGTTATTGCAGCNGCNACTCCTGGNGACTGTTTTTTTGCTGCCTATGAAGCTTGCAAAGCAGCACTCACACACATGACACCGGTTATGCTTTTGACCGATGGATACCTTGCCAATGGGTCTGAACCTTGGAACATACCTGATGTGGATGCACTTGAACCAATTGATGTAAAATTTGCTAATGAGCCAAATGCAGATGGTGACTTTCTTCCCTACCTTAGAGATGAAAAGACCTTAGCAAGGCCTTGGGCAATTCCCGGTACTCCAAAACTCGAGCATAGAGTAGGTGGTATTGAAACCGCAGAGAATACAGGGCACGTGAGTTACGATCCTGAGAATCATCATAAAATGACCATGTTGAGGCAAGAAAAGGTAAATCGTATACAAGATGACATGCCACCATCGAAAGTGTATGGAGATAATTCAGGTGATCTTTTGTTGCTGAGNTGGGGAGGTACATATGGCGCATGTAGATCGGCAACTGAGACCATGCAAGAAGATGGGATGAAAGTATCCCATGTACATATCAGATGGATATCGCCACTTCCTAAAGATNTNGGTGAAATTTTAATTCATTTTAAGAATGTGCTGATACCAGAAATCAATCTTGGGCAATTATTAAGATTAATAAGATCAGAATATCTAGTTGATGCAAAAGGGCTTAATCTTGTNAAAGGAAAGCCAATTGGTGCTGCAACNATCGTTGAAAAAGTTAAAGAAATATTAGGATAATTTATAATGAGCGAANTAACTCCAACTCAAGAATTAACAAAAAAAGATTTTGTTTCAGACCANTCTGTTCGGTGGTGTCCAGGATGTGGTGATTATGCCATTCTTGCACAAGCTCAGAAACAGATGCCAACCTTCGGCCGTAAGCGNGANGAGTTTGTATTTGTNTCTGGAATTGGCTGTTCAAGTAGATTCCCTTACTATATGAANACATATGGNTTTCATACCATTCATGGTAGAGCACCAGCAGTNGCATCAGGTGTTAAAATAGCCAATCCNGATCTATCAGTNTGGGTGATAACTGGAGANGGAGATGGCTTGTCCATTGGTGGAAACCATTTNATGCATGCTTTGAGAAGGAATATGGACCTTAATATNTTAATGTTTAATAATCGTATATATGGGCTCACAAAAGGCCAGTATTCGCCAACATCTGAGGTAGGTAAGGTTACCAAGGCAACTCCCTATGGNTCGATTGATATCCCACTAAATCCACCTTCATTAGCATTGGGNGCACAGGCAACCTTNGTGGCNCGAACTATNGATAGATGGCAAAAGCATATGGCTGANATGATGGAAAGGTCATACCATCACGATGGTGGTTCNTTTGTCGAAATATACCAAAATTGTAATATTTTTAATGATGGAGCCTTTGAAGATTATACTGGTTCTGAAAAGATGAATAACGTAATTGAATTAAAGCATGGAGAACCCATGCTCTTTGCTAAAGAGTCAAAAGGTATCAAATTGGATGGATATAAAGCAACTGTAGTAGATATGGAAAANAGNAGCGTTNATGATATACTTGTTCATGATGAGACAAATTTAGACCTCGCTCATATGATTGCAAATTGGACCTCTAATCCGAATCTTCCTGAGCCTATTGGCGTTATATATTCGATAGATAAACCAACTTATAATCAAGATATGGTTGANCAGATCAATTTTGCAAAAGAAAAGAAAGGAACTGGAGGCGTCCAGGACCTTCTAAACGCAGGAGANACCTGGAAAGTAGGATAATTATGANCACTCGCACTGAAACAGATAGTATTGGTTCAGTAGAAGTACCNTCAGATAAATATTATGGTGCCCAGACACAAAGGTCACTTGATAATTTTAA
Organism: Fidelibacterota bacterium; assembly: GCA_002698235.1. GTDB lineage: Bacteria > Fidelibacterota > Marinisomatia > Marinisomatales > UBA1611 > NZWG01. Next base: position 34,378 of record NZWG01000021.1, read on the forward strand.
GATTGGTGGGGAGAGATTTCANAGGGAGTTCATTAGGGCCTATGGCATTGTCAAAAAAGCAGCAGCTTCAGTTAATCANAGANTTAGTAATCTAGATGNAAAGATTTTAAAGGCNATCCANAAGGCCTCAGACGAAGTAATATCNGGCTCGTTAGATNATCATTTNCCATTGGTAGTATGGCAAACTGGTAGCGGTACACANACCAATATGAACTTTAATGAGGTAATTGCCAATCGAGCTATTGAAATACTTGATGGTAGCTTAGGNAGTAAAGATCCAGTCCATCCAAATGACCANGTGAACATGAGTCAATCAACAAATGATACNTTCCCTACAGCAATTAACATTGCTGCTGTTGAAACTGTTTGCCATCNACTCATTCCTGCTGTAAAAAAATTGAGAAAATCAATGGATGCTAANTCCAACGANTTTAAATCAATAATAAAACTTGGGCGCACTCATCTTCAAGANGCTACTCCNCTGAGCCTTGGACAGGAATTTTCAGGTTATGTTTCAGCATTGGACCATGGAATCAAGCGCTTAAATACAGCACTTGACCATTGTAAAGAACTGGCCATGGGGGGAACTGCAGTTGGTACGGGTATTAATTCAACTAGTGGATTTTCACAAGCTGTTGCAGATGAGATCTCATCGTTGACTGGAATAGATTTTCGTACAGCAGAAAATAAATTTGAAGCCTTGGGTGGACAAGATAGTATTGTTGAATTATCAGGATCGTTAAAAGTATTAGCTGGTTCGCTCTTTAAAATAGCCAATGACCTAAGGTGGCTTTCTAGTGGGCCTAGGAGTGGCATAGGAGAAATTATATTGCCTACAAATGAACCAGGCTCTTCAATAATGCCAGGTAAAGTAAACCCAACTCAGTGTGAAGCTATGACCATGCTCTGTACGCAGGTTATGGGCAATGATACGACAATAACATTTGCTGGATCATCAGGTAATTTTGAATTGAACGTATATAGGCCTGTCATTGCCTACAACATACTGCAATCCATACGTCTTCTGTCTGATGGTTGTGATTCTTTCAGAAAAAATGCTGTTGACGGAATAGAGGCTAATCTAGAGCGTATTAATCATAATTTATACAACTCGCTAATGTTAGTTACTGCATTGAACCCTCATATTGGATATGATAAGGCATCTGAGGTAGCAAAAAAAGCTTACAAGGAAAATACGACACTTCGCGATGCAATCGAAAAATTAGGATATATGACTGCTGATGATTTCGATAAATTGGTGAAACCAGAAGATATGATAAATCCTAGTAAAGAAGATTGAATTGGAAAGATACTATAGTTGCAAATCTAAACTTATCTTGTTAACTGTTAACCTTTATCCTGATCATTAACCAAAAACCATAATTATGGACATTAAAAAAATAATATATAGATGTGTCCTATTAATTATCATGGGTATGATAGGTGTTTTTTCTCTAATTCTCTTTTTATCTAAAAACCTCCCCTCTTTAGAGCAGTTAGAAAACTATGACCCAGACTTAGTTACACGTATTTATTCAGCGGATGGTAAGGTCTTGAATGAATTATTTGTGCAGAAAAGAGTCTTTATTGAATTAGATAAGATACCTGAACACATGCAATATGCAGTGGTTTCATCAGAAGATCGTAGATTTTTTGATCATTGGGGTCTGTCTATGAGGAGTATTGCCAGGGCAGTTATGATAAATACATTGTCTTTAAGTTATCGTCAAGGTTTCTCTACTTTGACACAACAGCTTGCACGTAATCTATATAAGTCTGTTGGTTTTGAAGATAGTATTCTTAGAAAGGTCAAGGAAATGATCACTGCCATTCAAATTGAAAGGACCTATACTAAGGATGAAATATTAGAAATGTATCTTAACACTGTGCACTTTGGGCATGGAACATATGGTGTTGAGGCAGCAACAAAACGATTTTTTGGTAAAGAATCAAGATATCTGACTATTGATGAATCAGCTTTATTGGTAGGGCTTTTACCAGCACCAGCTAGTTAT
>NZWG01000082.1 GCA_002698235.1 Fidelibacterota bacterium
ATCTCTAGATCCAAGTCCTGTTCCTCCAGTGGTTAAAATTAATTCTACGTTTTTAGAAGACCACTCCTTAATTGTTGGTATTAACTCTTCAGAACCATCCGGAAGAATAATAGTATCCTCTACAATACACCCGGAATCTCTAAAACCCTCAGAAAGTATTAAACCTGATAGATCTTTATTTTTACCAGAAAATACACTATCACTTAGAGTTATAATCCCTACCTTAGGGCGATAATTTGTATTGTGTGATGTTTTACCACCTGTTTTTTTGATTAAACTAACATCACCTATTGACATGTTCTTATCAACGCTTTTACACATATCATAAATTGTTAATGCAGCATTTGAAACAGCACTTAGTGCTTCCATTTCTACTCCGGTTGCTTCATTTGTTTTTGCAACTGAACTTATTTTGATGCAATCTGTTTCAATAAGAAAGCTTAAATCAACAAAGCTTAAATTGATTTGATGACACATCGGTATGCTCTCATATGTCTTTTTAGCTGCTTGAATACCCGAAATTTTTGCAACAGTTAAAACATCTCCTTTTGAAACAGATTTATCTTTAATCAATTTAATAGTTTTTTTATCCATAAAAATTTTTCCTTGTGCCCTTGCAACACGAGCGCTTAAAACTTTATCTGATATATCAACCATTTTTGCGTTTCCTGCACTATCTAAATGTGAAAATTTGATAACTTTAACCTCCTATTTGCGTCATTGAATTTCTAAAATCAGATTTTTTTTTATATGCTTCCCATCCATCTTTAGATTTTTCAAACATCGCTTTTTTTATTATATTTTTTAACTCTGAATCTTTAAAATTTTTTCTAATTGGATTCAGTAAACTGATTTCATTTTGACTGTATAAACAGTTTAACAAATTGCCATCAGCTGTAATTCGAATTCGGTTACACTGACCACATAAACTTCTAGTGTATGAAGGAATAATAGCAACCTTTCCTTTATAACCTTTCACCCTAAATATATGATGTTCTGTAGATGAACCTTGTTCAATAATTAAATTATTATATTTTAATTTTATATCTGATATAATATCATCAGCTTTATAAAATTTTCCTGTCTTCCATATTTGATGTGAATCAAATGGCATTAGCTCTATAAAGCGAACCGTAATATTATTTTCTTTAGTTAATTCAATGAAATCTCCTAATTCATCATCATTAAAATTCCGCATAGCCACGACATTGATTTTTATTTTTAAAATGTTATTAGCCATTGCTTTTTTTAACGGTTCAATGACTTGATATAATGAATCTCTGCGAGATATAATTTTATATTTTTCTCTATTTAAAGTATCTATGCTAATATTTATTCCATCCAATCCAATAGTCTCTAGTGGGTTTAAAAAAGNTGAAAGTAAAATTCCATTCGTTGTTAAATGAACTGAATCTATAGTCGATATACTTTTAGTATATTTTATTATATCTATTATATCCTTTCTTAATAAAGGCTCTCCTCCTGTGAATCTAACTTTAGAAACACCCATCTCGCTTGTTATTTGAACTAATTTAAATATTTCATTCTTATTTAGAATTTTATCCTTTGATTTAAAGTCAATTCCATCTTCTGGCATGCAATAAATGCAGCGCAGATTGCACATTTCATTAACCGCAAGTCTTAAATAATTAAATGTTCTTCCAAATTGATCAAGTATTANTTTTTTTGAAGACGNNCTCTTATTATTNAGCCCAGTTTGGGTTTTNNATATTTTTTTCATTCTCATTCCAATTCATTTTACTCTAAGTAAAAATCGGGAGCTAATTAAAGTGTTTCCATTTTAATCGTACCGGCCTCTAACCATATNCATTCTTTACGAACTTAGGTTTTAAGGCTAAGAGATAACATATTATTTTCATATATCAATATTTGATATACNNTATAGTTGTTAAAACTTAATTATGTAATTTATTTTTTCTTTTCATTCTTTTAATCTTAATTTCATTTATAACCTTATTTACAGATAAAATTGCTTCATTAATTTCTTTATCTGTTGTAAATCTTCCAACACTAAATCGGATAGCAGAATGTGCTAACTCATTATTGCGGCCTATAGCTCTGATAACATGAGAAGGCTCTAAGTTCACACTGCTACAGGCAGATCCAGTTGAGCAAGCTATNCCCTTCATTTTCATTATAATGGTTTCAGCATCCAATTCTGGAAAGCACAAATTTAAATTATGGACTAATCTTCTTTCTATACTTCCATTTATAAGTATATCTGGGTGCTCATTTTTAATACCATCAAATAACTTATCTCTAAGTTTCTTGAGCCTCTTATTTTCTACTNTTCTAGATCTATGACAAATTTCAATTGCTTTTCCAAACCCAACTATTAANGGNACTGGAAGCGTACCAGACCTATAGCCTCTTTCATGTCCACCNCCATCTATTTGCATTTNCAAAGCTACTTTTGGATTTTTTTGACTAATNTAAAGAAGTCCAATTCCTTTTGGCCCATATAGTTTATGGGCTGTNCNAACTAATANNTTAATATTCATTTTTTTTACATTTATTTCTAATTTNCCAAAAGATTGGCAAGCATCAACAAAAAATAAAATTTTATGTTTTTTACAAATTTNCCCAATTTNTCGTATGTGTTGTATGGATCCAATTTCATTGTTCGCATGCATAATAGATACTNATACAGTTCTGTCATTAATAGCATTTTCAATATGTTTTGGGTTAACTATTCCAAGTGAATCAACTGATAATCTAGTAATTTCCNACCCTTTTGATTCCATGGTATTACATGTATCTAAGACGGCGTTATGTTCAGTTACTTGAGTAATAATATGACCTTTTCCTTCATACTTTTCTCCAACACCCTTTATTGCTAAGTTTATTCCTTCTGTTGCACCACTAGTAAAAATTATTTCTCTACTATCAGCATGGATATACTNTGCTAATNTNTTTCGTGCTTTTTCAACAGCATCNCCACTTTCAATACCATAGTTATGATGAATGCTTGAAGCATTTCCAAATTTTTCTTTATAAAAAGGAATCATAGATTCAAGTACTCTAGGATCCATGGGAGTTGTTGACTGATTATCCAAATAGATTTGTCTAGGCATTTAGACTACTATTTTTGGAAATTATTTTCTTAGAAATTCCTGATCCACTATTTTCAAGCATAATTATTTCAGATAATATACTTAGTGCAATTTGTTCTGGAGTTTTGGCATTTAAATCTAATCCAGTNGGTGAAAANAAGTGATCTAATTCTTCCTTGGTTACGCCATTTTCTTTTAAATATTTTAAAATTATTCCAGTTTTTTTTGCACTGGCGACTACACCAACATACGATATCCCCTTTTTTAAAGCTTCCATACTTACCTTATCATCATTTCGATGGTGAGTAGCCAATATAAAGTAATCTACAGCAAAATCTATATCAACTATTTCAAGATTGTCTGTGATAACCTTATCCGCATTTGGATATCGATCTTCTTCCTGTTTTGATGTTTGAACAATTACTTTGAATTTTAACAAGCTAGCCATTTGACATAAAATTTCGGTAAAACTACCCATTCCACGTATAAATAAAGTTTTATTTAGCATTTGCGGCTCAACTATAACTGACATATAACCTCCACACGGTATTCCCATTCCCATTTNATCNCTGTCTAAATCTATTTCGATGGTNCTTGGNTGACCATCTTTTAATGACTCNTTNGCGGTTTCNGCAACTCGATTCTCAATGCANCCTCCNCCAATATAACCAATAATCCTATTACCTTNAGAACCAAAAATAGCTTTATCTCCAACTTTACCTGATGAAGATCCATGTACTTCAAAAANCGATGCAATCGCATAAGGTATTTCNTNNGATTCTAATNAATTAATAGTTNGNAATAAATCTTTATGTCTNGACATTATTAAANTTTCTCTTTTCAANCNAANAATAATCATCNCTAGTATCANAATCAACAATGACCTCATTGGNATGAAACTCNATNCNAATTGAATCTTTTGNATATTNTTTTAAAACTTTTTTACAACCNTTATCNCCTNGTNAATTNNAAATTTCANAAAAGTATTTTTTTGGNAAAATCACTGGATTTGCTTGCTTATTNCCAAATNTAGGGTAAACNATATGCTCTCCATNATATNTNTGAAATTCTCNTTTTATTAATTTAATTNTTTTAGTTGAAATCAAAGGCATNTCACCTANAATTATTAGATTNCCATCTATGTCATCATCTAATTTTGACATTCCTGCANATATTGAACTCATCATTCCNNTTTTCCATTGTGAATTATAAATNANTTGATTTATTTNATNAGGCACTACTTTTTTAATTTCAGATGANTGATNNCCCGTTACTAAAATNACNTGATCTAATTTTGCTTTAATTACATTTTTACAAACTATCNTTATAATNGGTTCCTCATGAATTGGAAGTAAGAGCTTGTTCAAACTACCCATTCTTTTTGATTCNCCTGCAGCAAGAATTATTGCAGATATTTTCATGATTTAAATCTTACTTTTTTAAAACTATCCATATTAAATAAAATATCAGCCAAATCAGTNAAACAATTTAGATTATGTATTGGCAAAAATTTATGTACAAACTCTATCATTATTTGAACACCTTTTGTTAAAGGCTCAAAATCTTGATAACCTAAATTAGGATTTAACCAAATTAATCTGTGGCAGCTCTTTGATAATCTATCAAATTCNTTTTTTAATAATTTTACATCGCCCGTATCCCAGCCATCGGTAATCATNAAGACAAGTGCNCCATTTCCTAAAACTCTTCGACCCCAATTTATATTAAATGTTTTTACTGATTCTCCAATTCTAGTACCNCCAGACCAATCTTTAACAAGATTATTAATCTTTTCTATGGAATCATTTATATTTCTGTACCGAATATATTTTGTAATCCTTGTTAACCTCGTTCCAAANGTAAAAGCTTCAACTTTTTTTCCGTTTAAATAGAGAGTATGAATAAAATGCATTAAAATTCTTGTATAATGATCCATTGAACCACTGATATCCATTAATATTACTAGAGGTCTTTCTTTTATTTTAGGCTCTTTCCAACTTAACTTACTAAAATCTTGAAAGGGAAAAATGTTATTTCGAATTGTATTTCTAATATCTAGCTTGTGTGCTGAATATCCCCTACGCAAACGTCTTGATCTCTTTTTAGATAAAACCCAATTCCTATTGTTAATAAATTTTTTCGCTTCNTCTAACTCTTGATTTGTATAACTATCAAATCTCTTTTTTTTCAGCAATTCATTTGGACTATAGAAAGATAAATCTAATGGTTTCACTTCACTCTCATCTTTGTTATCCAATGCATTAAGACTATTATCTCTTTTTCGATAAATATCATCAATTTCCTCTTTCATTGATTTAATTTCTAATTGNTTTGATTGTGATTTATTTAATTTTTTTAAAATNCTAGATACTNTCTTTAGTTTATCTGGATTTTTCCANNAAATNTCAAATAAATGNTTAAACAAATATAAATTTTTANTATTACTAATTAAGGTTGCTTGGAGGGCCTGTTTAAAGTCCTGTTTTTTATGAATTTCAATATGACTGGAAGCTTCTATAGCNCTCATGATTTCNCTTGGNCCNACAGTGCAACCAGCTTGCCTAAGAAAGCGTCCGAATACAGTAATCGCATCATCCAGCCTAGATATAATATTATTTTTCAAAAATATTCTTTTGTGTTAAATAAAATTTGAATCAGTGAATGCTTTCTGTATCAGGCCTTGTGTAGTTTCACTATCCATACTTTCTATATCATCTTGATATTTTAATAATGTGCCAAGAGTATCTTTTGTGATTTCTTTTGATAATTCTGTTGTACCTAATTTAATNAGCGCATTTGACCAATCTAAAGTCTCAGCCACTCCAGGCGATTTATACAATTCTCTCTTTCGAATAGCCTGAACAAAAGAAACAATTTGTTTACCTAAAGAAATACTAATATCTGGAATTCGACATTTAATGATTTCAAATTCCTGTTTTGCAGATGGATAGCCAATCCAATGATATAGACATCTTCTTTTAAGTGCATCATGAACTTCACGAGTCCGATTAGATGTTATAACTACAACCGGTGGAACTTTAGCCTTTATGGTACCAATCTCAGGAATAGATATTTGATAATCNGATAATATCTCTAAAAGAAATGCTTCAAATTCCTCATCAGCCCTATCCAACTCATCTATCAATAATACAGGCGGAATAATATCTCCATGGTCTATTGCTTTATACAGAGGTCGTTTAATTAAAAATTTTGATCCAAATATTTCATCAGTAATTTTTTCTTTATTTGTTTGGCCTCCTGCCTCCATCAACCTAATCTGCAAAATTTGTCTTGAATAATTCCATTCATAAATTGCATTGTGAACATCCAATCCTTCATAACATTGTAAACGAATTAGCTTTGCATTCATTATTTTTGATAGAACCTTTCCTACCTCTGTTTTCCCAACACCTGGTTCTCCCTCTAAAAATATTGGTTTATTCATTTTTAAAGATAAAAATAAAGATGTAGATAGTGATCTGTCAGCAATATATTGCTGCTTATCTAGATGATTTTTAATGTCATCAACAGATTTATAAATAAACTTTTCCATGTGAAACTTCTACTTTCCAAATTAAAAATTAATAATTCTATCTAACATCTGATAATGATTGAGTTTGAAATTTGTTTTTACAACCACTACAGCAAAAATAATACATCTTGCCATCTATACTGTATGAATCTGCAGCCGTTTTTGGATCTACAATCATTCCACAAATTGGATCTTTTTCATGGATGCTTTTAATACTATTATCCGTGTCTTTCTCTTTAGAAACAGTTTTATATTTCTCCTTAATTATTTCAGCTAACACTGATATAGCAATTTCTTCAGGAGTTGTTGCACCAATGTCTAACCCAGCTGGAAATTTGATATTCGAAATTTTTTCTTTAGAAAAGCCAGTTTTTTTTAATTCATTAATTAGACTTGAAGCTTTTTTCTTACTTATAATCATTGAAATAAATTGAGGATTAGAAAGAATGGCGGCCTTTAAAGCTGCTAAGTCATTTTCACCTTGTGAACCAATTACTGCTATGCATTTTTGATTAAAAGGTTTATAACCCTTTATAATTGTTACGTTTTTATGTAACTCAATATTTTTTTTTGAACTCGACAAATACAAGTAACAATCAAAGTTTAAAAATTCAGCCATGTTTGCAATAGCATAAGTTGTTGGTGTATTGCCAAAGATTATAAGCTTTGTCATGGGGAGAATCGGTTCAATATGAAATTCAAGTGTGCCTCCACTTTCGCAAGTTAATTGTATTTCTTTTCTATCAGAAGAAAAGTCTAAAATGGGCATATCTGGACTGAGTCTTAGAATTGTAGATTTGCCAGTCTTAATACAATTTATTCCTTCATTAATTACAGTATTAATGGAGCATCCACCACCAATCCAACCTTCCATAGTTTTATCTGAAAGAATAATGGCTTTTGACATTGGCTTGGCTGAAGTTGGTGCAATCGTGTTAATTACTGTTGCGATTGCAAAGGGAACATTTTTCTCACTTAACTCTGCTGAGCGTTGAATCCAATTGAATTTCATCAGGACAATTTTTTATGTTTTATCTTTACCTCTAATTTTATCCATAAACCTTCCAGATAATCCTTTTATTGCAGCAGATGCAACAGTAACACCACTTAAAGTATTATCTTCAACAACCTCACTTTCACTAGAAGATTGATTTCCTTCCAATTTAGAAGAAAGAGATCTTGTGAATTGGATAAATAATTGATTAGAAACATCTTCCACCATTCTAGAACCAAATTGTGCTAACATACCCTGTATAGTTACCGTAGCCTCACCTTTTACTTCTGTCAAGTTATCATCTTTATCTTTTATAGAACCAACTAAGTCCATATTTGCACCACCCTTTCCTTTAACATCTGTACCTTTACCCTGAATCTCAATGACTTGGGTTTCTTTATTCAATGATTTTAAGAAAACCTCACCACGGTATGTTGATTTTATCGGTCCTACTTTGACAATTAATAAAACAGAATGTTTACCATCTCCTAAGTCTTCAACATATTCAGCTCCTGGGATGCATGTCGATACCTTTTCGACATTTGTCATAAAATCCCACACTTTCTCAGAAGGTGCAGCTACACTAAAAGTCTTTGAAATTATAACTTTCATGTTTTTCCTTTTTTAAATTAATTATCAAAAACCTTATGTATTGATAGCCCGCCATACCTTTTCAGGAGTAATTGGAATATCTATGTGCTTGACACCTAAATGAGATAGCGCATCTACTACAGCATTGACTATAGCAGGAGGAGCACCAACTGTTGGAGACTCACCAACCCCTTTTGCTCCTATTGGATGATGAGGAGAGGGTGTGATTGTTTTGTCGGTTTCCCAATGAGGTGTCTCTACCGCAGTTGGGACAAGATATTCCATGAAGCTACCTCCTGTAATATTTCCTTCATCATCATAGCTTATTTCTTCGAAAAGAGCCGGGGCTAAACCTTGGGTTAAACCTCCATGTATTTGTCCCTCTACAATCATCGGGTTTATGATATTACCACAATCATCAACGGCCATAAATCTACGAACTTTAACCATACCTGTTTCTGAATCTATATCTACAACTGCTATATAACTACCAAATGGGAAAGTTAAATTTGGAGGATCATAATAGTGAGTCGCCTCTAAACCAGCTTCTAGACCTTGGGGATGGTTAGTGTAAGCAGCAAAAGCAATATCCTGAATAGTTACAGATTTATCTGGAACACCTTTTACAGAAAATTTACCAACTTCCCACTCTAAATCTTCTTCAGAGGTTTCAAGTAAATGAGCGGCAATCTTTTTTGCTTTTGCTTTAATTTTTCTACATGCCATTGCAGCTGCAGCACCAGCAGTTGGTGTTGATCTACTTGCATAAGTACCTAAACCATAAGGAGCAGTATCAGTATCTCCCTCTTCGACAGAAACATCTGTAAAAGGAATTCCCAACTCTTCGGCAATGATTTGTGCATAGGTAGTTTCATGACCTTGTCCTTGTGATTTAGTTCCAAATCTTGCTATTGCTTTACCTGTTGGATGAATTCGAATTTCAGAGCTATCAAACATTTTAATACCTAAAATATCAAAATCTTTTGATGGCCCTGCACCAACTACTTCTGTAAATGAAGATATTCCAATTCCCATCAATTGACCTTTTGCTCTTTTTTCTTTTTGCTCTTTTAATAGGTCATTATACCCAATATTGTCCATGGCAAGTTGTAAAGCACCGTGATAATCTCCACTGTCGTATTCCCAACCTGTTGGGGATTTATAAGGAAATGCTTCTTTAGGAATGAAGTTTTTCATTCTTAACTCAGCAGCATCCATCATAATTTCATCAGCAACAAGATCAACCATACGCTCAATAGCATGAACTGCCTCTGTGACCCTGAAGGAACATCTATAAGCAACACCTCCAGGCGGTTTGTTGGTATATACTCCATCCACTTCAACAAATGCGTTTTTAAAATTATATGATCCTGTACAAATTGAAAACATACCTGCAGGATATTTTGAGGGATTTGCCGCTGCATCAGCATAACCATTGTCTGCCAATGTTTTTATTCTCAAGCCTTTTAAAGTTCCATCCTTATCAGCAGCTATTTCACAATCCATATGGTAGTCTCTTGCGAAAGAGTCTGCTTGTAAATTTTCCCGTCTATCTTCAATCCATTTTACAGGTAAGCCGGTGACCACAGATGCTGCAATCGCAATAACATAACCTGGATAAACTGGAACTTTTCCTCCAAATCCACCTCCAATATCTGGAGAGATAACTCTTATTTTATCCTCTTGNAGACCTACNTGTCCTGCAACTAAAGCCANAACAGTNCGTATAGCATGAGGTGCCTGTGTTGTCATCCAAACAGTAAGTTGACCGGTTGCTTTATCAAATTCAGAGACACATCCACAGGTTTCTATTGAAGCCACATGAATTCGTGGGATGTATATTTTTTCCTTTAAAACCACATCTGAATTTTTAAAAATTTCTTCAGTAGCTTGNTTATCACCCTCTTCCCAATGCCATATATGATTAGATGTTTGACCTTCTTTATCATCTCTTATNATTGGCGCATCNGGGTCAGTAGCTTTGTGAGGNTCTACAACTACAGGNAGTGGTTCATATTCCACTTCAACNAATTCAATTCCGTCTGCAACACTATATCTATCAGTTCCTATTACTGCTGCAACCTCTTGGGATTGATAACATACCTTATCAATAGGCAAAACCATTTGAGTATCTGACATTAATGTAGGCATCATATGAAGATTATATTCTTTAAGAGTTTCACCTGTAATTACTGCTGCTACGCCAGGATGAGCCAACGCCTTTTCAGTATTTATACTTTTTATCTTTGCATGCGCATAGGGACTTCTAACTATATCCATAAAAACCATACCAGGTCGAACAACATCATCTACATAATTACCTTTACCTCTAATAAAACGAGCATCTTCTTTTCGTTTTACTGAGTGCCCCATACCTCCAACTTTAAATGATGTTTTACATTTTGACATTATTCACCTCCTGCTGGTTCTGATGCTTGAAGTTTTTTAGAAGCATACTGAACTGATTTGACAATATTTTGGTAGCCTGTACATCTACAAAGATTACCGGAAATACCACACCTGATCTCTTCTTCTGATGGTTTTGGATTTTCATCCAATAAATGTTTTGCNGACATTATCATACCAGGGGTACAAAAACCACACTGCAACCCATGCTCTTCATAGAATCCTTCCTGCAAAGGATGAAGTGCTTCCCCTTCCATACCTTCAATAGTCATGATCTCACGATCAGCAACCTGAACNGCAAATATGGTACAAGCTTTAACTGCAGTCCCATCTAATAANACTGTACATGCTCCACAGTGNGTAGAATCACAACCAATATGGGTACCAGTTAAGGCACAGTTATCTCTGATAAAATGAACTAGCAAGAGTCTGTCTTCGACCTCATGAGTTCTTGGAGTTCCATTAATATTAATAGTTATAGATTTTTTTGCCATTTTAATTGCCTCCTTGTGCTCTANTTTTTGCTATTTTNATAGCTCTCTTTGTTAGGGCATTAACTACTGACCTTTTATATTCTTCTGATCCNCGATGATCTCCAATAGGTTGGGATNCACTCGCAGCTAATTCACCAGCCTTTTGAATAATTTCCTCATTTACATCAGTTCCAATCAATACATTTTGAGCCTCAACTGCTCGGACTGGCGTAGGTCCAACATTAGTTAAACCTATACCTGCAGATACACAGTTTTGTCCATCAAAATTTAAATTAACAGCGCAAGCTGCAATTGCATAGTCTCCAACTTTCCTTTCAAGTTTCTTATAACAACCTCCAGTTTCATTATCCAATATTGGTATTTTAATTTCAGTTAAAATTTCATTTTCTTTAAGAGCTGTCCATAATGGGCCNAGAAAAAATTCATCAATGCTAATTTCTCTTGTAGATCCTCCTGGACCGCTAGCAACAATAATAGCATTCAGAGCGACCATTGTAGCAGGGTGATCATTAGCAGGGTCTCCGTGAGCTATATTTCCTCCAAGTGTGGCNAANTTTCTTACNAGAGGATCGGCTATAACTTCCGAGGTATCTTTAAGTATAGGAAACTTCTCTATTATTAAACTTGAAGTTTCAAGGGCCGTTTCTGTAGTCATTGCACCAATACATAGATATCCGTCTTTTTCTACTATGTAGTCCATGCCTGATAACTTACTTATATCGATTAGATGGGTTGGTTCAGCTAGCCTCCATTTCATCATNGGTATCAAACTNTGCCCACCCGCTAGAATTTTNGCATCTTCACCGAGATCATCAAGTAACTTAATNGCGTCTTCTAACGATGATGGTGAATGGTAATCAAAAGAACCTGGTATCATATAATGCTCCTNTCTCAATGTTTGTAAAAATTTTAAACTANCATTTTNCNAGACGNAAAATNTAGTNTATTTAGGAGCTTATTTAGTTAAAACAAAAAATCCATCATATNNAGNTATNTAGATTAANTNATTAGTTTTCCGCAAAACTATTGATAAATCTAAANCGNTNATTACTGATGAAAATGTTTGTCTATTTTTTGGTATGCAGTTCCCAATTTNCTGAAATACTGTTTTTGGNAGACNNATTAACNTAGTATTTATAGTANCATTTGTCAATATAAAATATGTACAAATTACCTATTTGATATAAAAGTTNTCTTTTTTAGGAGTAAGAGGCCTACCCATCCATAATGGTCGTCTCANNTTTTCTGGATGTTTTTCTCTATCTTTTGCCCATTTATTCCACTTCTTAAAATGTTCAAATGATTTGTTNGTATCAACAAAAATATCNCCATATTTCTCATCATGATTCGGCTTAGAAATACTAACTTTCTGCAACCAACAATGGGCTCCTGAAATAGGGTCTGGATTTGCAGCATGGGTAATGTTTTGATGGACTCCACCATCTCTCCACCACACTCGATTAGTATCAGGGTCTTTTGTCGCCCATGGTTCGATTCCTTTCACTGTTTTCATTTTCCATTTACCTTCACCTAGGTTATCAATGCTTACGGTATTGGTCATAAAACGATTCCCTTCATCTTGTTGACGACGCCAGCGGCCAATGTGATGAGAGCAAGCAACGATACCTGGCTTAATTGCTTCCGTAACCCAAACTTTATCTACGAACCATCCAATCTCGGTGGTTATTTTTAATAAATCTCCATCAAATACTCCTAACCTTTTTGCATCTTTGGTATGAATCCAGATTGGATTTTTGTGAGCAATTTCAGTGAGCCATTTCGCATTTGCAGATCTGGAATGAATATGAGTTGGTAATCGAAAGTTTGGTAATAAAACACATTCATTTTTACTTTTATCCATTTCATCTAAATGGACATGACTTTTAATTTTATAACCAGGTGTTGCATGCTCAGGATATCCAAAATCTACAATCGTCTGGGAATAAATTTCTTGACGCTTTGATGGTGTTGGAAAGCCGCTATAAGTTTCTCCATCTACATTAATACCTATAACTTTACCATCTTCTTCAACTTGACCATTATCTTTAACAACTGAACTATTTAAAGAATGTTCATCTAATTTAATTTTATTTTTTACATAGACTTCTGGATCTACTAGATAAGCGCCATATTTTCTCATATAATCTAAAGCAGAGAGACCTTCTTTTTTTGCAGTCTCAGATAGTCCCTTTGTTTTCTCAAATATATATTGATAATATTCATCAATATTTATTTTTTTACCTTTTCTATATGGACTTAAAAAATGTTTTCTGATACCTAAATCACCATCCTTATCAATTCTCCAAGATAGTTCGATCCAGAATTCATCTTCCTCCCATACCTCTCCCGGATTTACCTCATAGGTAAATTGAACTTTTTTC
>NZWG01000083.1 GCA_002698235.1 Fidelibacterota bacterium
TAAGCGCTCCAGACGCAGAATTTGTTGAAAATACATTTTCACTAAACGTAAGAGTACTATAGCTATTTGTGGGTGAAAGAATTGCATTATTGATTTGAGGCGGAGTCAAATCTTGTGTTCTAAAAATTATTGTATCATTTACAAATGAATTATCATTACCATCTTCAATGGTTGAAAGTATTATTAATCTAATATAGGTATACTCAGGAAAGCTATTTTCAGGATTAAGAGTAAAAATACTATCAGAAGAATTAGATAATACATACCCTAGATCTTCTCCTGTATTTAAAACTTCAAGTTCAAAACAATTAGAAGCATTCTCATCGTTTATAGCTTCATTATTATAAAAAACTGGTTCAGAAAAAGTTAAACTAATATTTAAATTTTCTGGTACTTCTTCGGCATTATCAACTGGCACAGTTGAGGTTATTGTAGGGCTTAATGCATCCTCTAATAAAATACTTATACCATCTACATTTAATAAGGGTATACCTACACTATTAAAAATTGAAGATACTGAAGCGGGTCCGATCGTTACCTCCTCGACTCCGCTAGGAATATCTGGATAATCAATATTAATTTTAATATCAGATTCATTGACGGATAAAGGATCTCCCATTAATGTTGTGAGAGATGTTATATAGGCTTCATTTGCATCACCACCATTAGAATTAATAGATAAACTATAATCACTTATCTCCAACGGTATACCATTCCCACTGTAAACATCTTGATATTCCCCACCATAAACACCTTCACTAAAATGATAATTAATTTCAGAATAATCATCATTTGTGGTTGTAGAATCAACTAAAAGCGAGTATCCAATATAAGTCCTCACAGTCCCTGAGTATCCTCTATCTCCTATCACAATATAGTATGTACCCGCATCCCAATCTAGCCGAGGTAACATATTTGCATAAGTGGGCGCTTCTACGTAACCTGAAATACATTGAAAATCATATTGTTCTGAGGTCCCATCAGGATAATAAACTGGTAAATTTGAATCATCTTGATAAAGTATCCAATCTGTTTGATCACAACTATTGTATATACCTATTTCAACATCTACATCAGTATCAGAATCACATGTAGTGATATATATAAGTGCAGGTTCTAAGAGAGTAATTTTATAAGCAAAGTCATTTCCATCAACCCCTCCAATACTTTCAAAATCCCAATCTACACCAATGTCTTCATCAGTTGTGAGATCTGCCAAATGATTAAAAGGAAAATCAGAGGTTGCCAGTTCATAATCAAAGCATTGCCCATGAATCATACTTTTTATAATAATTACAAATAATAAAAAAATTTTATCGAACATTGATTGATCCTAGTCCAAAAGTATTTATTCTAATAGAGTCATTCTGAGCATCTCTGATTTTGGTATTTGATCCAAACTCAAGACCATAGGTTCCAGCAGTCTCTAAAGTAGAAAAATAAATTTTTACTAGAGACCTTGTCCCTCCAGTATTCTGATCTGATTCAATATCTGGCAAATAATATAAATAAATCTGAATTTTATTTCCTTCCTCAATTACAATCTCAAACGGATCATTTATATTTGCAAAAAATGGTCCAGGTGATATAGAATCAATAGTTATCATTCCGTATTCAAAAATAACTTCTATGTGAGCTGCAGCTGAAGAATCTAACTGCAATCCATAAACCTCAACAGAGTCTTGGCTGTTCGTATATGTTTCAATTAATGTAGGGTGAAAAAATAGAGCAGGCGGTTCTAATTCCATATTAAAGGGGTCATTCACATTATCAAATGAATACTGGGCCTCTTCACATGAACTAAATATTAAAATATATCCAATAAAAAATAATTTTAACATGTTAAAAATTAAAATTAATATGAAATTGATTTTCATTTGAATTGTAACCTATATCAAAAAAATACTCACCATCAAAGAAATCATCTCCTGGGGTCACTAGATAGGCATGAACCATATTGACGACCCAAATAGAGAGACTGATTGTTCTTATATTTTTCATAAAAGCATTGTATCGTTCAGTTTCTTTTGCATACTGAACAATTTTTGGGCGCAATTCAAGAAGATCATGAGGATCTGTTCCAATCCTATAATCATTATAATTGCTTTCAAAACTACCCCATGATTTTTTATATCTATTATGAGCTAATAACGCAGAGACTCCTAAAAAGCCTTCAACACTCATAAAACCATATCCTGGATATTTTTTTTCAGCCCAAATTTGACCACTTCCAGGTATAGCAGTAGACATCATAAGTGCTTTAATTTTATTTGGAACTTTAGGCAATTCAATATCCCAAAATCGTTCCCGTGTAATATTTTCAGCAACTTCAACTTCTGAGGTATCACTAGACATNAGAAGTTTTTCAGGCACAGGAAGTCCACTTACATTNTAAGCCATTTTTTTCATTTCTAATAATAAACTATCTGTTATTCCACTNCTATTCATTACAAATTCATTCATAAGCATTTCCATATCNACTGAAAATAAACGACCGCTTATTAAANAAGCTTTATCCTCTTTTTGTTGAATGTTTCCNGCNATTATATAATTTACTTCTAACCGTTTTCCTAAATCAATCGCACATTTTTTATCCCANCAAGACCAATAATCTTCNCTTCTGGGAAGAAAAATATTAATTTGATTAGTAATTCCACTATCCTGAACCTGAAAAATATCTAANCCACGAATTGTTTTTCTAAACTCTTCNGTTAAAAATGAAGATAATGGATTTGATATAGCCCAACCTTCAAACTTTAAAACAGCTAACTTTTTACCTGTTTTTAAAGANACAGAGCTTGTGACTTCTGCTGCAAANCAAAAGCAAAGAAGATGAAGTATGATTATTCCTCGGATCATTAGCATCTGTGTTNTTGAAGGTTTTGTTTATGCCCTTCATTATAAATTACTATAGTTAACTAAAATGTCAAAGAAAGACTATTTTAAATAACTTAATACTTAAATTGATTCATAGGATTATCTTTANACCATTGATCAAAAAAGTCTGAAATCAGCTTATTAATATTTTTTTCTATATCTTTATANAGTTTGTTTGATGATGACTGTCCCATAATTTCTTTAGAGTANACCTTACTCATCATTAATTTTTTTGTTAATTCTCNNCTACCAAANGATTCATAGTAGTCTNCCTCNGGAATACTATAATCAAAAATTGAGAATACAACTAAAAATGANGAAACTGATTTAACTTTAGAATCAACTANATTNATATCCACAACTAGTTTAGGCATCTGCCCATCCTCAANNACNAANTTATTTTCCAAAAAACGNAGTTNAAAAAAACTCTCTANTCGCCTTCCCCACGCATCAACATCAGTACCTTTTAAATTGAGCTTAAAACTTAATTTGTTTATATCTTTTAAATTACCTTGGAACCAAAAACTTTGACCAAACATAATAGAGAAAAAGGTTAAATATGCTATAATTTTATTATTTCTCATAAATAATCAATTTAAAAGCAATTAACATGAAAGATCTTATAAAAATAATCAATCAAATATTTTGATGCATTCCTACCCAGACAAATCCATCAATAACTTGAGTAGGATAAACTTCGATATTTTTTGGATCTACCTCTAAGACTCCCTCAGCCTGCTTATTTGACTTGAGAAACATTTTAGCCATGAATTTTTCAGTTTTACTTAATGCAAGCCACTCCTTAACCTCACCAGATTTATAACAAAAAGTTGTATTGTGCCAAGCACAGTTAACAGTACCAGTTTTAGGGTCAAATTCACCACCTTTCATTGAAAGATTCATGTGAGGGCATTTATCATTTATTGCGTGGAATTTTTCTTCAATCTTAGCAATTAAAATTGATTCTCTTTTTATTTTAAATACTTGTTGGGGACTAGAATCAAAAGATTCAATTTTTCCACATTTATTCCAATTGAGTCCATCTTCTACTTTTTGATTTTGTTTTATTTTTTCTCTCTCTCCGGTCAAATGAATTTGGTCTACTTCATGAAGAGTAACTCTGCCTTCAATACCTTTAATTGTTGTACGCATAAAATCTTTGATAACTAAAGACTCTTTTATTTCTTGGAATACATCATCTGAAATTAAAACCCTTGATTTAAATTGTTTATTTGCTGATTCTACCCTACTTGCAAAATTCATAGCATCTCCAATCGCAGTGAGCCTTTTTGATTCTCCTGCTCCAATATCACCAACGACAGCGTTCCCCCAATGTACACCTACTCCAATATCAAAATCTTTTCCATACATAGTTTTTAAATAAGGCCTCATATCATCCATTTCCTCACACATTTCAAGAGCGGATTTAACTGCATACTCAGCAGGGTCTTTTTGATTATCAATTCCAAAAATTGCAACCATTCCATCACCAATATAATTATCCACACGACCATTATTATTTTCCACAACCTGCACCACCCTCTTAAAGTAACGGTTAAGTATAAAAACAACATCATATGGAGTTAATTTTTCAGAAAATGGAGTAAACCCGCGTATATCACTAAATAATATTGCGATTTTTTTTGATTTACCCTGCCTATCAAATGACATATCTTTGATATCATCAGAATCTAAAACTAATCGTCTCGCGGTTATATCTCCGCTTATCGAAGTCTGACAAGCTAATCTAAAACCTTTAGTAGTATGAGCTTTTTCAATTAACTCTTTTTCCTTATCTGTTTCTTCTGAACAATGTTCAATACCTTCAAGAATGAGCAACCTACAGGTTGTACATTTACCTTCACCTCCACATGCAGCAACGTGAGGAATGCTATTCCTCTTTGCAACCTCTAATAACGTAACATTGTTTGGTGATTCACATCGTTTATTATCTGGAAGAAATGTTATTTTAGCCATTCTTTAATTTACCTTTCAAAAACCATAGAATCATTCTTAAAAGATTTAAACTCTAGTACATTTTCACTTGGGTCTAAAATAAAAAAAGTCCCTTGTTCTCCTTTTTTGTTTTTAAATCTTATTTTTGGTTTAATGTAAAAAACAATATCTTTTTCTTTGATAGATTTAATAAGATTTTCCCATATATCCCAATTTAAGATAACACCAAAATGTCTCGCCGGTATTTTATCTCCATCTACTTGGTTACGATTTATAGAACCACAGTCTTCTGGACTAAGATGAGCAACTATTTGATGTCCAAATAAATTAAAATCAACCCACTTTAATGATTCTCTTCCCAAGGAGCAGCCTAAAATATTTAAGTAAAATATTTTAGTCTGATCTAAATCTTTAACTGGAAAAGCTAAATGAAATCTTGTATTCATATAGTTATATTATTTTTTAACGAACTATAGCAAACTTACCAACAATTTCTTCAGATTCAATATTATCAATCGAATTGAATTTTTGAATATGGTAAAGGTATAATCCTGGAGAAGCCTCTTGATTATTTAAGGTTCGCATATCCCACCATTCATTTCCTGAAGATTGATCTTCATGTAAAATTTCACTAACTAATTCTCCTGATAGTGTAAAAATTTTTATTTTACACTTTTCTGGTAAATTTGTAAATCTTATTTGACGAATGAACTCTGATTCTTTAAATGAAGATCTTCCTAAATAAGGATTAGGAACAACTTTAACATTATTTAAATTCTCCTGAGGTAAAATTCCTGGATAAGTTTGAACAAAATTTCTATCTAAAACGGTAGTCCCTTTTGAATTTTCAATCGAAGCATACCCATCTGGATTAGCCCATTCATTTGGATTTGAGTAATTAGTATCTATTATAGCTTCAAATTCTCCATCTGCTTTTGAAATATACCTTGTTTTATATGTAGGCTCTACACCCATGTCATAAGCAACTATCGAGTAGGTATATTCCATACCATCAATCACATTTTGATCCATAAACATATATTTATAAGTTATACCATCTTTAATTTTCCAATCAGATTCATCTAATCTAATCATTTCTAACCCAGTATCATCTCCAAGATTAAACCAAGGAAAATATGGATCAGGACCTTTGATAGAATGATTCCTCCTTAATACTTTTTCGCAATTATAATCGTTTGAATAAACGCAATGAAGTGAATCCTCCACAGCTGATAAATCAAACTGTTTATATGGTGTCCAACCAACAAACAATCCATTTGTGTCATAAATTCTATCAGAAGCACCTCCCCAAGTTGTGCCTCCATCAATGCTTTTATAAATTTTATAACCTTCAAAATCGGAGTATCCAGTTAAAACATCAGTAGATATTTCAGCAATATCATCCCAATATATTTTAACTAAACCTGTATCTGACTCTGTAAAAACATTTGGTCGAGCTGGTGGGGTAAACCCTTGATATTTTGAATTATACATTACCTGGGCAAACCTAGCATTATTTATTAAATCATTTTCATTTTGACCAAAAATAATACAAAAAGAAAATGGAACCTCTCTACCCACCGGTAAATCAAATGGACCACAACTTAAAAATATTGAACAATCTAATCCTTCTGAGTCTCGAAGAAATGCAGGTTCTTCTAATAGGCCTTCCAAAGAGTCAAAATGAGGGTTTAGCTCTGTTCCTAAATCAGTACCCGGGTTTGGTGTATGGAAATGCCACTGCTTTTCATTTTCACTTAAATTAACGGTATCTCCCACCATTATTTTATACATGATCTCCTCTTTATTTCTAGCTTGAGGACAACCTTCTGCTCCTGTATAACAACTGCTTGAGTTACTTTCCATTTGAGGTACTCCAGGTCTACTATACCAATCAAACCAATGCCAGTCCGTCATCTTTAGAGGTTCTCCAGGAAATATATCAACTACTCCATCTTGATCTAAGTCAACAGGATCCGTTGCTCTTGGGGAATCTAGTAATTGAGTTGCTACTATACCAAAATCTGATCCTTGAGGAGCCCCCCCACTCATGGCATATCCATTCGCACCGCTTGAACCATCATAATCACCAACCATAGCCATAGATATAAGCATCCTTTCATTATTTAATTCAAAAATGTCCCAATAGTATTTCATAAAATCATCATCATTTGTATGAATTGAGGCATTATATCCATCCTGGGCTCCAACTAAAACATCTGCATCAAAATAAAAACCTAAACTAGTGCCCTGATAGTTAAAACCTTTACCTTTATTTAATTTTGTTCCATCAGGCATTATCATCCCAGAGCCACATTTTTGATTTCCATATTCATCTAAAACTGGTTGGCCATATTCATCTTCAGCACACCAATCACCACTTTCATTCCTAACTTTTACTGTTACAAATAAAATATCTTCCGCATATGAGACTCCATAAGAATGAGCTTCGGCCATAACTCTAAGACCCATTGGATAGCCCGTCTGTTCATATTCATTATTTGTATTAACCATATTCCCTCTATGTGCCCACCTATCATCAAACTCCATGTATACGTCCATATCAGATATAAATCGACCTGGAACCTCTTCCCAACAGTCTGGATCCTTTCTTGATTCTGAACATCCTGGAAGATTAATATTATAATCTTGAGCCCACCATCCTGGCCAAAATGATTCATTAATACCAAGGGATTCATTAAAACGAACTGGCCAAGTATCTGAAAAACCACTGTGAGCTAATAATGGATAAGTATCGCTTGGATCTGTTACATAAGTATCTCCAAATATTTCACCATTTTTTATATCAGTATTATGAGTGTGAACTCTAGACATTGTAGATGCATGCCATTCTCCATTTATAGATCCCGGTATTCTAGACAACCATGATTCTGAAACATTAAATCCATAGTACATATATTCATCATCTTGAGTCCATTCTTCAAGATCGGAACCATAATTATAAAAGTCAAACTGATCCTCTCTACTAATTAGCTTTGGTCGGAGGGCCCAAGGATATATAAAACCAATTCTTGCTGTAGACTTATTTGGATCTAAATCTCCTTTTGAAGATAAAATGATCTTTTTGCTGTTATTATCTATTATCCATTGATACTCTTGATTGATTTGATCAATATTATTTTTTTTTGATATACTATCTGGGTTCCATTCTCCAAAATCATTATTTGAATTAAAAATTATACCTACATAATTTTCCTCACCATTTAAAAACCAATCTTCATAAGCTTCACTTGATTCCCATATACCATACAGAGTATTTCCATTTTCATCTACTATATATTCAATATTTTCCCAAAAAAAATTAAATGAATATTTTTGCCCTGGTACTCCTGCCAAAAAAGCTACTGAAGGTAAATAAGAGTAACCATTCCATATACCCATTGGATGTTCATCCCAATTAATAATATTACCATAATTTGAAATTGCGCTTTGCGCTTTACCTTGCAATAAATAACCTATTGCTCTATCACTTATAGGATTTGTGGGGAAAGGATTGTCTCCTATCTTCGCCGTTGTATTGTATTTAAAATTATCTTGAAAATAAACATTCTCATCCTTTCTTTCTTCACACCATAAAATAGAAAAAATAACAATTCCTCTAATTATATTTCTACTTTTCAACATCAATTTGCATTTATTAAAGAAAGGAAGGATTTTTGATCAATATTACCACCGCATATAATTATACCAATTTTTTTTTCT
>NZWG01000004.1 GCA_002698235.1 Fidelibacterota bacterium
ATGCCATCAGAACATTCAATGGAAGATCTACCTAAGCCAAGTGCTGATAACGTGACCTTAAAAAAAGTTAATTTGGGAAAAACTGCTGTTCTTAGTTTTGGAGGATGGGCAACCAAAAACAGGGCATCACTTTATAAGAATAAATTAAGAGATCTATTATCAAGTGGAGGTTTTAAGACCAATGGTAAGTTTATGGTAGCTCAATATAACTCTCCTTGGGCAATACCGCCTTTCAGAAAAAATGAAATAATTGTTCGAATTGACTAGCTAATATCACCCAAATTAATTCGGACCGTATAGTTTTCATTATATCAAATATTAAAATATGTTATACAATCAAAAAGTCAAATTAAAGGGTGTGAATATTTCAAACGCTATCAAGTCCTTTCACGATAGGAGCTTTGTGGAGTTCTTAATTTCACTGCAACCTGTAAAGATCAATAGTTGGAAAGGCATTGAAAATGGCAAGGAGGCTTCATTTTCATTTTGGTTCTTTGGATGGAGAAATATGAAGGTCATACATGATAACTATAATTCAAGTGAAACCCACCTTCACTTTGAGGACATAGGACTTGAACTACCATTTGGGCTTTCCAACTGGCATCACCATCATATAGTTCAGGCATATGAAGATGGTGTAGTAATCACTGATAAGATAAAGTTAGAATCAAGGAATTCCTTAAAAATGTACCTGGTCTATCCGATAATGGTCTTCCCGATTCTTGTAAGAAGGCTATCTTATAGAATATGGTTTTATAAGTGAGGCTAAAGAAAGTGATTTTTTATATTTATTAAAATCGCTCATATCGCTCATTTAAATCTTGACTTATATTAATTAATCACAATATATTTAATCAACTAAGGAGTTAATTATGTCAATTTTAGATGCTGTTGCAAGAGGTGCTGACTTAAAGCACTTTAATGAAAAAAAAGAGCCTAAAAACAATTTTGACGCTAAAAAAGCTGATAAAGATCTTAAGGCTTGTCCCGTATGTAAAACAGTTTGGGAAATAATGGTATTTAATCAAACACTAGACTATAAATACTATCATAATTTTCCAAGATATGGTAAGAAGAAGGGCGTGTGCCCAAGTTGTACCATTAGAATGAAAAATAAATATTATCACAATTCTGAAGTTTTAGACCCAGCTTGATGGCTCGTCTGACCTATGTTGATCATATTGCTATCGAATCAACAGATATAAAGAAGTCAACAGAGTGGTACCAGAGTCAGTTTAATTGTACTGTCAAATACCAAGATAGTACTTGGGCCCTATTAGAATTTGACAATATATCATTGGCTCTAGTTACACCAGGAGACCATCCTCCACACATAGCTATTGTTGATAAAGACATTTCTAACGTAGAAAATTCAAAAGTTCACAGAGATGGAATCCGCTATCTCTACGAGACCGATCCGGATCGTAATTATATAGAAAAGATTGACAAGCGGTCATAAAAGTTGCTGATTAGCAGCACTTTCACACTTATATCTATCGTAAACTGATTTAAAATTAGCTTTTATCATATAGTCTTAAATTATAATTCCATAAATTAGAATTCACCCTCAATGTGATAATTTTGGTACTAAAGAGGTGGATAACTTTTGATGTACAAAAAAATATACATATACTTTGGTTTATTGGTCTTTTTAATTGCTCAGCCTTTGATGTTTTATGATGTAAAAGCAAGTTCTACAATATTTCTTGGAATGTTGGCTCCCATGGCAATGAGTTATATCAACATATTAATTATTTCGAAGTTGACTAAAGAAAAAGGACCTCTGGTTACGTTTAGTTTCAATGTCATGCAATTTGTTATTAAAACGATATTTTTGTGTGCAATTACATATATTGGAGTGAAGGTAATTGGTCTCAATTTTAAGGTATTTGTTCCTACTCTCTGTTTTACATGGTTCATATTTCATGTTTTAGAGGGTTTTTATACGAATAGTTTAATAAAATAAACTAACAAGTAAAAGATTGTCTCCTAATAATGTTCAAAACGCTCATTTTCTATTTTATTTATCAAAAAAAGTTTAGTAATATACAATATGAGATATTTAAGTTCAAAAAACGTTGCTGAAATTTTAGGTGTTAATATATCTACCCTTAAAAGATGGACAGATAATGGTACCCTTGCTTGCACCAAAACTGCTGGCGGGCATCGAAAATTCACAATGCAAAACATACGCGATTTTCATAAAAGCCAAGAGAGTGTAGGGAAAAATACAAATCTTGGTATTGAGAATCGTGACCACAAAAAAATATATAATTTAATCAATAAAAGTGATTACGAAGGCCTGTCAACAATTTTGGCTGATGCCAGTTTAGAATCAGATGACCTAACAGTTAGTACCATAATCACTGGATTATACTTAAAAGGCATTAAAGTTGAAGATATATGCGATAAAGTAATTGAGCCAGGTAGCATGATTGTAGAAAATGCTCTACGCCAAGGATACTTATCTCATGTAGAAACCTTTGTAAGTAGAAAAATGATAACAAGAGCAACAGAAGNTTTAAACCAGAATAAACCAAATGGCTCATTCAATGGAANAACAGCACTCTGTGTTAATTTTGAGGATAACCTACCAGATCTNGGTGTGGTNATGTCNGAAATAGTCCTCAGGCATTCAGGTTACAATGTTCTTAACAGCGGATCTCANGCTGAACTTGGNGACCTAAAGACNATAATNAAAAAGAAAAATGTAGANCTNATTGTTTTTTANTTNTGTGATATGCAGTGTTGNATGGCAACAGTAAAAGACAATATTCAAAAAACCGAAGACCAAACAGAGATTATTGCAAAANTNGCTAATTCTCTTGGAGTGAAAGTTATTTTTGGAGGTCAAGGTCTTGGATTCTTGCCCTCNGTCAAGAACCANACAGATCATACNTTTCTTACCTANAACGAATTCAAAAAAATCATACTGTAAATANCACNNTTTTNTTCTGTGGTACCCAAATTANANCCAAAGAGAGCACGNGTATTAAANAAAGGTAAGTTCTCAGGCAANTCTGTTCTCTATTGGATGAATAGAGATAAAAGAGTTGACGATAATTGGGCAATAATNGCAGCACAGTCAGTTGCANTAAAAAATAAAGTNCCACTAATAGTGTGTTTCCAATATCTTGGTGATTTTCCTGATTCAAACATAAGACAGTATGGTTTCCTCTTTAAAGGGCTCTTAGAACTCAAGNNAAAGTTAGAAAGANTNAACNTTCAATTTGTTNTAATTCGAGGAGATGTAAAACGAGGGTTATCAAAAATAATTGAAGAAAAATCNGTNGGGNCTATGATAGTAGATCATAGTCCNTTAAAAGTATATCAAAAAAGAGTTAAAAAGATAGTTAACATTACCAATATCCCTATTTATCAAATAGATGCTCATAACATTGTACCCGTTTGGGTTNCNTCTGAAAANAAAGAATATGCTGCNTACACAATACGNAAAAAAATCCANACCAANTTANATCAATTTCTTACTGATTATCCCAAGCTCATAAGGCATCCATANGGAGATNTTATCAAAAAAGANNATTCNNATGATAAGATCATAAGTAAACTNAATATTGATTTCTCCATTNAAGAAGTGGATTGGTTAATACCAGGAGAAAAAGCAGCAAAANATAAATTAAGTCTTCTATCTGATTCATTAAGTGGTTACGATCAAAATAGAAATGACCCAACNAANGAAGCNCTNAGNAATCTTAGTCCATATTTTCATTTTGGTCATATTTCNCCTCAAAGAGTTGCTTTNGAAATNAAAAANTCTTCATTANCNAAATCTGATAAAGANTCATTTTTAGANGAAATGATCGTTCGTCGNGAACTATCAGACAACTTTTGTGAATATGAATCAAACTATGATNANTTTGATGGATTTCATGATTGGGCGAAAAAAACATTAAATGAACATCGTAATGATGAAAGAGAGTATCTATACCCAAAAGAGCAGTTTGAATTTGCAGACACGCATGACCCGTTGTGGAATGCAGCCCAAAATCAGATGAGGCAAAAAGGAAAGATGCATGGATACATGAGGATGTATTGGGCAAAAAAAATATTAGAATGGAGCCCTAATCCAGAAGTAGCATTGCAGATAGCCATTGATCTAAATGACAAATATGAGTTAGATGGTAGAGATCCAAATGGTTATGCAGGAATCGCATGGAGCATTGGCGGGATACATGACAGAGCATGGTTTGAAAGGCCAGTGTATGGAAAAGTTAGATATAT
The DNA here is from genome assembly GCA_002698235.1 of Fidelibacterota bacterium. Lineage (GTDB taxonomy): Bacteria > Fidelibacterota > Marinisomatia > Marinisomatales > UBA1611 > NZWG01. The sequence goes on from NZWG01000004.1 coordinate 4,243, forward strand.
GAACTATAATGGTTGCAAGTCTAAGTTCAATGTGAAAAGGTACATTGAAATGTATGAATCTTGTTAAACCAGATAACATCGACGATCAAAATAAAGAAAATAGACCCCAGTTCTGGGAAGATATTTATCTAGCAGGTGAGGCACAATGGGATCTTCAAGGTTCAACTCCCATTTTCAAAAATCTTTCTAACAACTTACCATTAGGCAATCTATGCATCATAGGTTGTGGTCGTGGTTATGATGCAATTGAGTTTGCAAAAAAAGGTTTCAAGGTTACAGCAGTAGATTTTGCTTCCTCAGCAATTCTATCTTTAAAAAAGATGGCTGAAGATGAGAGTGTTAGTTTACAAATTATCGAAAGAGACATTTTTACATTGATGCCAGACTATGAAAATTCTTTTGACTATGTTATAGAGCAAACCTGNTTTTGTGCAATACATCCAAGTCGTCGCAAAGAATATGAGGTTATTGTCAAAGGTATATTAAAAGTGGGTGGACATCTAGTGGGTTTGTGGTTTCCATTNGACAANGATATAAAAGAGGATGGACCGCCGTATGGCACTANAATAGATGAGGTTAAATCNATCTTTCGAAATGGATGGGAAATAACTAAAGAAGAATTTTCNGAGCATTCAATCAAGCCNAGAAGGGGCAGAGAAAAACTAATTATATTCAAAAGTATAAGTTAGAGTAATGGTCNATGNNTACAAGCTAGTTTTTAAATTTATCCTATGTTGNNCGATNTTCCTTTCCATTTCTTGTGAGAATAGAGTNAAANCACCCAANATAATAATAATATTTACGGATGATCAAGGNTATGGAGATCTCGGTTGCTACGGAGCTGAAGGTTTTGAAACTCCAAATATTGATTCAATGGCAGAAGANGGTATNCTNTTCACAGACTTTTATGTATCTCAAGCAGTATGCAGTGCTTCTAGNGCATCCCTTATGACAGGAAGCTATGCTGAGCGAGTTGGAATTCAAGGTGCTCTTAGTCCTTGGGCAGTCAATGGTCTAGACCCAGATACNGAAACNATTGCTAAATTATTAAAACGCCATGGATATACGAATGCAATATTTGGNAAGTGGCACCTAGGTCATANGATTGAATATCTTCCTCTCCAAAATGGTTTTGATGAATATTCAGGCCTTATTTGTTCAAATGATATGTGGCCTGTTGATTATGATGGTAACCCACTAGATGAAGATAAGCGCAGTTACTACCCGCCTATGTCATTTTGGAAAGGGAATAAGCCTATAAGTAACATAGAAACATTGAGTGATCAGGCTCAGATAACTAAGCAGATAACAGAGTTATCAGTTGATTTTATTGAAAGAAATAAAAACAACCCCTTTTTCTTATATGTCCCACACCCAATGCCACATCAACCAATTGCAGCATCCGATAAATTTTTAGGGAAAAGTGAACTTGGCCTTTATGGAGATGTTATAATGGAAATTGATTGGTCAGTAGGGCAAATATTAGATGCATTGAAGAAAAACAGTATTGATGATAATACTTTGGTCATTTACGCTAGTGATAATGGGCCATGGTTGAATTATGGAAAGTGGGGAGGGTCTTCCGGACCATTACGTGAGGGAAAGGGTACCATGTGGGAAGGAGGTGCTAGAGTGCCTTGTATAATGCGGTGGCCAAATAAAATAGCACCAGATCAAACGATAACAAAAATTGCATCTACAATAGATATTTATCCAACAATAGCTGAGATTGTTGGAGATGAAATAAAAGGATATAAAAATGATGGTTTCAGTCTTNTGCCCATCTTAAATGGTGATGAGAGCTCTGATCCAAGAAAAGAGCTTTATTACTATTACGGTGAGAAACTTATTGCGGTGCGTAAAGAGAAATGGAAATTAGTTTTTCCGCATACATATCGTTCGTATGAAGGCGTAGAGCCTGGTAAAAATCTTCATCCTGGGCCCTACAATAAGGGACGTGCAGGATTAGAGCTTTATGATCTGATCAATGATATTGGAGAGAAGAAAAATGTTGCAAGACTCTTTCCAAATATAGTACAAGAATTAGAGTTGGTGGGCGATGTTGCAAGATTGAAATTAGGAGATAAGTTGACTGATAAAATTGGAATAGAATCTTATTCTGCAGTGTGTGGCTACAAACCCAAAGTAATTGAATTTAATAATATGGCGGTTGGGAGTGAGATTATTTTAGAAAATATTCCCAATAAAAAATATCCAGGTGAAAATGACGATGCTTTAATAAATGGAATGGGTGGCAGTCTCAATTATCAAGATATATCTTGGCAAGGTTTTGAAGCTGATGATCTTATTGCTACAATTGATCTTGGCGAGATAACAACGATTAATTCAGTACGAGTTAGATTTTTACAAAGCCAAGTATTTTGGATATTTTTACCTCATCAACTTGTAATTGAACATTCAATTGATGGTAATAACTTTGAACTCATTTACGAGAATAATCCGAATAATGATTTTAGCTATGAACAGAAGATCTTTAGTTATGTTGCGAATATAGATAGTCTTAGGTCTAGGTACATTCGGGTGANGGGATATAATCTAGGTCAATGTCCAGACTACCATCCTGGTTCAGGNGCTCCATCCTGGATATTCTCGGATGAGATAATCATTAATTGANTTAAGATTCGTATTTAACACTCTTTAGACTCAATAATTTTTAGACTAAGTTTGCGCCCAATGAATTCAGAATTATCATTAGCTAAAGATGCTGCCATAGAAGCTGGCAGCTTGATACTTGGATACTATAAGGCAGATTATGAAATCAGAGATAAAGGGTATCATAATCCTGTTACGACTGCAGATCANGCCTCAGATGCTAGATTAAAAGAGATATTGACANAGGCATATCCAGAATACGGTTGGCTTTCAGAAGAAACGGTTGATTCAAAAGAAAGATTAGAAAAAGATAGAGTCTGGGTTGTAGACCCACTTGATGGGACAAAAGAATTNATTGAAGGAGTTCCTCACTTTGTAGTTAGTATTGCATTAGTAGAGGTTGGTANTCCAATTCTAGGTGTTTTGTATAATCCGGTTACAAAAGAACTATTTAGTGCTGCTAAAGATCAAGGCGCAACACTGAATGATGACCNAATTTTTTGTAGTTCCAAAGAATNTACGGAGCAGATGGTTATTTTAAATAGTCGTTCAGAGACAAAAAAAGGATTGTGGGCTCCGTATCAAGATTCTTTTTCTGAATTAAGAGCAATTGGNTCAGTGGCCTATAAACTTGGACTCACAGCTTCTGGAAGATCAGATATGTTTGCATCACTTAGACCAAAGAATGAATGGGACATTTGTGCTGGAAATTGTATCATCAATGAGGCAGGTGGGAAATTAATTGATCTCAATGGAGTTGAACGTCTTTATAATGCTGACGATACATTGATAACACCTGGTTTAATTGCGGGTGAATCTNTTGCTGTTGATAAAACATATGCTGTTCTNAAAAAATGATACAATTAACTTTTNAAGAAATAGAATNTGAAAAACTCAGTAAAAATAATAATAGATTAGNNCCTTGTTCTTATAAGTTGCGGTTAAAAAAAGTTCACAGATAAGTTAAATAGAGATTAAATATGTCCAAGATTCCTGAAGATGCAATAAAATGCCTAGATAAAGGCTTTGTACGATTAGTAGATGCAATGGGAGGCGACGATGCNATNGTCCAAGCNGCCCGAGTTAGTTATGGCAAGGGTACTGCAAAGGTCTCGCAAGATAGAGGATTGATTCGATATCTTATGCGTCACAGGCACACTACTCCATTTGAAATGGTTGAGTTTAAGTTCCATTGTAAAATGCCTATATTTGTCGCGCGTCAGTGGGTTAGACATCGTACAGCCAANATAAATGAATATTCCTTAAGGTATTCNGAGGCAAGAGATGAATTCTATNTCCCAGATCCCGAGCATATTCAATTTCAAAGTTCCCTAAATAAGCAAGGTAGACTTGGAGAAGTTTCAGAGTCACTGAAAACAAAAGTGATNGACTATTTTCANGATATCTCAAATAGAAGTTTTGAAATATATTCTGAATTGAATGATGCTGGGGTTGCAAGAGAGCTGGCAAGAGCAATTCTTCCAGTAAATCTTTATACAGAATGGTATTGGAAAAATGATCTACATAATCTTTTGCATTTTGTAGGACTGCGTTCAGATAGTCACGCACAATATGAAATTCGTGTTTTCTCAGATGCTATGGCAGAGTCGGTTAAAAAAGTTGCACCCTTTGCATGGGAGGCCTATCAAGATTATGTCATTAGTGGCCTCAGATTNTCTAGGATCGAGCAAGGCCTTCTTGAACAAAATCTTCCAGATCGAGTGGTTGATGATATAATGGAAGATATAGTTTATCAGATTACTGCTTCTCTCCATAATAATAAGCCACGTGAGGATCATGAGCTTTATTCGCTTTATAAGAAACAGGATGGGCATGATTCTGAAGAGGATTTTAAATTAAAATGGGATTCTGGTGAAATAGAAGTTGGTAACGTCCGTGAGTTACGAGAATTCAAGGAAAAGCTATTATCCTTGAAAAAATAAAATGATCTAATTGAAAGTCCACCTATGTCTTTATTTAATAGAGAAGAGGTTATAGATCAGAACTTCACTCGTTGTGTAGCTGATGAAGAGTTCCCCAAAGCCAAGACCGAGCTATATCTTTCTCAGAATAATATTCAAAAGACTGAGTTGATATCTATTTTTGAATCTCAAGTTATAAGTCGGCACATAGATATTTATGCTCGTGAGCTTAAGGACAAGGGGGAGTGCTTTTATACAATTGGGAGTTCTGGTCATGAAGGGAATGCTGTTTTTGGAAGACTATTTCCTTATAGTGATATAGCATTTCTTCATTATCGAAGTGCTCCTTTTTTTTTAGAAAGATCAAGGCAAATACCTAACTCTACTCCGATTCATGATACGGCTTTATCTTTCATGGCATCTTCTGAAGATCCAATAAGTGGAGGTCGTCATAAGGTCATTGGCAGCGAGAAACTTAATATCCCGCCTCAAACAAGTACAATTGCAAGTCATCTTCCCAAAGCCGTAGGAACAGCATTTTCAATCGATCGAGCAAAAGACCTTTCCCTTTCTGAAGGTAAATTATCCAATGAAAGCATGGTCCTTTGTAGCTTTGGTGACGCTAGTGCAAATCATGCAACGGCATTATCCGCTTTCAATACTGCTTGTTGGATATCGAGTCAGGGTGGGCATGTACCTATCGTATTCATATGTGAGGATAACGGTACAGGTATATCCGTCCCAACAGATGGGAAATGGATTGAAAATAATTTTTCAAATAGATATGGTATGGAATATTTGAAAGCTGATGGCCTTCATTTAATTGATCTTATCATTCAAGCAACAAAAGCTCAAAAGATCTGTAGAATAAAAAGGGTACCTATATTTTTACATATGAAGACTGTTAGACTTATGGGTCATGCTGGGTCAGATGTTGAAGTGGGATATAGAGATATAAAAGATATTGAAGAAGATGAAAGAAATGATCCATTAANGCATTCTGCGAGAATCATGATTGAAAATAGTTGTCTTACCAAAGAAGAGGTAGTCTCTTTATATGAAAAAACACGCACACAAGTAAGGCATGTTTTTGAGAATGCCATATCTAGACCAAAATTAAAGAAAGTAAGCGAGGTAATGGCTAGCATTGTATCAAATAAGCATACTCGCACTAGGCCTAAGTACCCTTCGAAAAATCTCCGGGAAAAAACATTTGGGAAGGAGTTTAGCAGAACAAAATTACCGCATCACATGGGAAAGTTGATCAATTATGCCCTAACTGATATTCTTTTACAGTATTCTAATACGGTTGTATTTGGTGAAGATGTAGCTCAAAAAGGTGGTGTGTATCATGTGACAGCAGACTTGTACAAGCAATTTGGTGCTCGAAGAGTATTTAATAGTCCGCTAGATGAGACTTCCATTATTGGCTTTGGAATTGGTCTTGGGCATAATGGATTTGTACCCATTCCCGAGATACAGTTCCTTGCATATTTACATAATGCAGAAGATCAATTAAGAGGAGAGGCTGCGACACTTCCTTTCTTCTCAGAGGGTCGTTTCACCAATCCAATGGTTTTACGTATACCTGGTCTAGCATATCAAAAAGGATTTGGAGGACATTTCCATAATGACAATTCTTTAACAATATTTAGAGANATTCCCGGTCTAATATTAGCGGTCCCTTCCAATGGATCAGATGCAGTTAAGATGCTTAGGACCTCAGTTGGTCAAGCTCATGAAAATGGACGTATAGTTATTTTCATAGAACCCATTGCGCTATACATGACAAGAGATCTACATACTGAAAAAGATGGTAAATGGGTAAATAAATACCCTGATATAAAAGAAGAAATTGCGCTGGGTGAGTTNAAGGTTTATGGTACTGGTAGGTCCCTAACAATTATTACGTATGGCAATGGCCTCTATTTATCTTTAAAAGCAAAAAAAGCCATAGAATCTAAATCAAAGAAAAAGATAAAGGTCATTGACCTAAGGTGGCTTTCACCAATTGATTTTTCAAAACTTATCAAAGCCATTGGAAGTTGTAAGAAAATTTTAATTGTGGATGAATGCAGGAGGACTGGATGTCATGGGGAAGAGATCTACATAAAGCTAGATCAATCTTCAAAACATGATCTTAATATAAAACTCCATGCTGCTGAAGATAGTTTTATTCCACTAGGTGTTTCCGCTACTGTTACGCTACCAAGCGAAAGGTCGATACTNAATCACGCATTAGATCTATTAAATGAATAAAAAAAGAATTGTAGTGATATGTCCTGGTAGAGGTTCTTATACAAGAGAAACAAATAAGTATCTTAAACAGCATNATGGCTTGGCAAAGAAGCAAATCAAATGGATGGATGAACAGCGAGAAAGCAAGNGACAAATATCACTNACAAAACTTGATTCTCAGAATTTTAGAGCTAAAACACACATGATAGGCGAAAATGCTTCTACGTTAATATATGCTTGTAGTTTTTCTGATTTTCTAAGTCTAGATAAGACTAAGTATGAAATTGTTTCTATATTGGGCAATTCAATGGGATGGTATACAGCATTAGCGTTATCTGGAGCTATTTCATTTGAAANTGGATATCATCTTATTGACACAATGGGTTCAATGATGAAAGATGAGCTTGTTGGATCTCAAATGATCTATCCAATAATGAAAGATAATTGGCAGAGAGATAAAAAGATTCATGAGCTGGTTNTATCTGAGATNCGACAAGCAGGTCTACATGTATCAATTNAATTAGGTGGCTATCTTGTAATTGGTGGAAAAAGTTCAGCGCTAAAGAGACTATCAAAAAAACTTCCAGTTAAGGATAAATACCCGCTTATAATACCTTATCATGCTGCATTTCATACTCCTTTACTTGAATCAATATCTAAATCTGCATTTAAAATGATTGACTCATCAATTTTTAAAAAGCCATCTATACCTCTTATTGATGGGCGAGGGAAAGTATGGTCTCCCTATAGCAGTGACCCTGCTGATATCATGCATTATACACTTAATCATCAGGTCCAAAAAACATTTGATTTCACTTCATCTGTCACGGTCGCATTAAAAGAATATTCTCCTGATAATTTATTATTATTAGGGCCAGGCAATTCTTTAGGTGGTCCAGTAGGGCAGATAATAATTGAGAATAAATGGCTTGATATAAGATCAAAGTTAGATTTTTCAAGCTATCAGAAGGCTAACCCATTTATACTATCAATGGGCAGAATAGATCAACGAAAAAAGCTTTAAATAAGTTTTTTAAAAAAACTGTCTTTATTTTAATAAAAGAACTTTCTCAGAAATCAGATTATTGCCCATTGTTATCTTTAAAAAATAAGTACCTGAAGCATGAGTATTATCCATTTCCATTGATATAGTAGTAAAACCTAGCGATGAGGGATAAATTATTTTTGATTCTACTGTGCGACCAATAAGCGATATGACGTCTATTTTTATTGGGCCTAATTCTTTGTCAATATTCAAGCTGATCTGAAAATTCGAATTGAAAGGATTTGGGTATAGGTTCTTTAATTCAAAAGAATTAGCTGATAAAGCATTTGATAATTGAAGAGATGTATTTGATGACAGGGGAGTTGGTGATAGGTAATCCCATTCATCATTATATCCTTGTATAAAGACTCTGCCATATGAAATATCCTCCTGCTGATATGGGAAGGTAACCGAATCAAGAATTGTCTCGCCGTCAGGATGGATTAGTGCTAAAAATTCTCCTCCAGATGATAATTTAAAATTTGTATGAAGGTTGCCTTGACCTTGATCTTCGTCACACCAGATAAGAATATAATCGTTTGGAAGAATCTCAGAAGAAGAATCAGGAAATTTCCACTTTGTAAGGTTATCTCTTTTATCTGTTAAAAAGTGGTTTGTTAAATCAGCCTGTAAATCACTATTNTTCCATAACTCAACCCAATCGTCATACTCACCAGCTTCATCCATATTCGTAGTCACATTATTTGCAAGCATTTCATTAATTAACAATGACTGATTTGTGATTGGATTTAAAACCTCAAAAGACCTATAATCGTAAACAGGAAACTTTTCATCCTCTGTCTCATTTGATGCAAGGACATACCAATCATAATCACCGGATTGTAAAGGAATGAATTCTGCTAGCCATTGATCATGGTCTTCAACCCTTTTACTTTCAGTGATAGGATTGAAAAACAAAGGTACTGAGCTCCACTCTTCTTCATTCACATGGCGATAAAAGAATTGTGCATTTAGTACGTTCCCCCAAATAGAGGCTTTTACATTAATTGATTCTCCAACCATCATTATATTTTGTTCAATAGAACTTTCATAGATAATTGGGTTATATCCATCGAACGCTATTTGATCGTTTAATGATTCTTTTCTTTCTGCAATGAATTCTAGAATACCTTGTTTAACATGAGCATTTTCATAATCACTACCATAGCTATTTAAAAAGTCATTTATACTAAAACCGTAATCTAGAGTTCGATAGATGTCGTATTCAGCAGCAGAGTATAAATGATCTGAAAAATCATTTAATGTCTCATATATACTGTCCAAGTGAAATAATTGTTGATTATAGAATTGCAAAAAGTGAGTGAATAAGTTTCTATATCTTTGTTGAGAAAATAAATAATCTGTTAGAGGGCGGCCATCATTATCAATGACAGCATATTCATAAGGATCGATTGTAGACCAATCAATATTAAACCAGTCTATGCCAAAAGAATTATCATAATCAAAAGGTAGCCAGTATATCAAATCATCATCAGGGTTATGATAGAGATAGAAATTATTTCGAAGAAAGCGATAATCATCCCAGCTACCCGTTAAAACATTCATGGCAAAATATTGTAGAGTTGTTTTTATATCGAGTACCATCTCCAATGAATCTGGCGTTTCATGAATGACATTGATCAAGCGAGCTAATTTCACATACTCATAGTCATTTTTATTTGTTTTTAATTCATAAGGTCTAGTNTCGCTATANTACGGATGATAATCGTCTGGTTCATTTCCCCTGTATGTTAAATCGGCAGGCCAAATACATTTCCAAAGATTGCCTTTATCATTTTCAAAATTTCTTGTAAGAAATGTATCATCTATATGTTCTATGGATATGTATAGTCCAAAATATTCATTATTAATGTATAATGTAGCGTGAGATGCTCTGCTACTTTTCATCCCAATATCTTCATAGAAATCCCAACTCAATTTGGAGCGAATTATCGAAGGGTCATTGTGCTCACCATTTAAGTTTAATTTTTGTAGACCATAAAACTCACGGCCTGAAATAAAATGATTAAAGTCGACCTTGAATGATTTTTTATCTGCATTACGTGAGGTATTACCACGTAAACGGAATCCAATGGAGTCTACGGTTTCATTAATAAATGCATTCTGAAATTGCAATGAGGCTAGATGCATTGAATCACTTTCTACATTATCATACATCCATTCAAGATCTTCAGGGTCAACAGTAATATGGATATAAGCAAGATCTGATTCATCATATACTTTCCATGAATCATCAGAAAAAACAAAACTCAGCAGAGCGATGATAAGTAAAACTTTTTTGAAAATTAAAAATAGGGTATATGTCAGTATTTCATTCATTTAGTATTTTATAAACTACAAAACCATTGGGTGAAATAGATTGCTCCGATGATTTTTTATCACGGATTAGAATTTCGCGTGATACTTCCTCATTTAGATTCTCCTTTTCATTTGAAAGATTTAAAATAATATGATAGGTATTCTCAGCGTCCCATCTTTTGTAACCTATTAAACCTTCAGGGTAATTATTTAAAAATTCAAGGTTAGTGTTATCACTCCAAAAAGCAGGATTCATTTTTCTTAAGGATATTAGTTTCTTATAAAAATTTTCATCTGAAAAAGCACCCCAATCGATTGTATCTTTTTCAAAAAATTTCAACCTTTTATTTAATCGAGATTCTTGACCAGAATAGATCATAGGTATGCCTGGCAATGTGAACAACATGGTTGATAATGGATACACTTTTTCTTTGAAGTGTTCAACCATTACCCTATTCCAACTGTTCTCATCATGATTATCTAAAAAGTTCATTTTTAATGCACCTTCAGGATAATTTTTTTTTGGGTTTTCATAAAAATCACGAATGTCAGCTACCTTTTTGTTACCTTTAGAGACATCCTTTAGTATATGATAAAGTTGCCAACTATAATCTGCTTGAAAACCTTTGTCCAATAATTCTGGATCTTCCCATTCTGCTAGCATAAAAATTGGCTTGATGAATCTTAGTTTATTTATTGTGGTCTCCCAAAAATCTGTAGGTACCATTCCCGCGACATCACATCTAAAACCGTCAATGTCAAATTCTTTAACCCAATACTCCATTGCTTTGGCCATATAGCTTCTTAAATCAGGGCTAGAAAAGTCTAAATCATATACGTCACTCCAATCAGTCCCTTGTGGAGGTTGAAAATCCCCACTTTTATTTCTGGTATACCAATCAGGATTTTCAGATACCATAGCATTATCACATGCCGTGTGATTTGCAACCCAGTCAATAATAACGTACATCCCCATTTTATGAATCTCATCTATAAGAGATTTAAATTCTTTCTTAGTACCAAATTCTGGATTTATATCAAGATAATCTCTTACAGAATAATAACTTCCTAATTCACCTTTCCTATTTTTTTCACCAATAGGGTGGATGGGCATGAACCATAAAACGCCGACTCCCATTTCTTTGAGTCTTGGAAGATGCTTTCGGAAAGATGCGAAAGTACCCTCAGCGGTGTATTGCCTTAGGTTCACTTCATAAATTGTTTGATTATTTATCCATTCAAGGTTCGAGGAATTCAATTTTTCACCTCCACAGCATATGAAAAAAAAAGATAGTAAAAAAAGATATGTATATTTCATTCTTTTATTAATAGTACACCACTTTTTGGTTCTAAAATAAATTTTCCATCATCCAATTTACCTGTAGTTTGATCTGAGGTGCTAATTAGTANATTCCANACTCCATTTGGTAAGGTAATCTCTAGGCTTTCTTTATCATCTCCATTTACATAGGCAATGAGTGCTTCGTCAAAACCATANCCCAAACTAAATTCATTTTTGAAATCGTAAAATGNAATATCTTTGAAAAGAGTTTTTCTTAATTGAGGATATNTTTTTCTTATTTNGATNAGGGCTTTATAAAAATCTACCAAATCTTGATTTTGATTTAATTCGTTCCAATTAACCCAATTTGTTTCATTGTCTTTATTGTATGAATTTGGATCCATTCTAAAAACATTCGCATCGGGGGATTTTGTCTCTGCTATAACTTTAGAATGACCCCATTCTTGTCCCTGATGAAATAGCGGTACTCCTTGGCTTGTAAATAAAATAAATGCAGCAAGCTTGTTCATCTTTTTTAATCTTGAAGATAGTGAGATGTAACTTAATTTATCTTTAATAAGGTCAATCTTTTTACTTTCGCCACTAGATAGTCTTAGAAAATCACTGAAGCAGTAATCATCGTGGACCTCCAAAAAGTTAATGGCATGGTGAGGCATTTCATAAACACCGCCACTTATTTTAGGTGTTCCTCCGATAATCAATTTCAGATCTTTTTTATTCTCATTTGGTCTATAAGAACCAAACAGAAAACCTTTCTTGTCATAATCATGTAAGTCACCTCGTATTACATCTCTAAAATGAGCATTGAATGATCCCCAACCTATTTCAGAGAATTCATTACTCCGATTATCCCAGGCCTCACCATAGATTATTACTTCTGGATTTATTGACTTTAATTCATTTGATATTAATTCAGCCGTTTCTATAGAAAGAATATGAGCTTGATCAAATCGAAAACCATCTATGTGGTATTCTAACATCCAGTACTTCAAACTTTCTATGATATATTGTCTTACGTGTTTATTTCCCGTATCCAACAGATTACCACAACATTGGCTAATATAGTTTCCTCTTTCATCTAAATGGAAGTACAGATCTCTATCAATAAATTTTAAGGGGTGCCAATCATAATTAGAAACATGGTTAATAACCACATCAAGAATGACTGCAATGTCATTTTTATGTAATTCTCTGATCATTTCTTTTAACTCTTTAACAGCCTTACCACTAGCCCCATTCCAGTCTCCTACTTTTCTACTACCATCTGAGGCATAGTAACTTTCTGGTGCCATGAAAAACGTTGGCATGTAACCCCAATGATTTCGTTCATAAGGATTCCAATCATTGAACATCCCATCTACTTGCTTTTTATAGGGTATTTCTACATTTGCATAATCCCATAGAGGTAACAATTGAATTGCGTTTACACCCATTCTCTTTAAATGTGCAATCCCACCATTTTGATCATTTTCAATAAACCCCTTATAGGTACCAGGATAAGATGTTCCAGAGGATGGATGTCTTGTCATATCTCTTAAATGGGCTTCATAAATTATGAGATCTCTCATATCAAAATTTTTCCATGTATCTCCTTGCCAATCAAATGATTCATCTATCACTAATGTTTTAGCAACATGTCGCCAACTGTTTTGAGTAATGGCTGCTTTTGAATAAGGATCTGCGATAATGATGCTATTATCATTTAGAGGCCCATTTAGTCTATAACCATATATTGTCCCTACGCCTAAGCCGTTGATAAAAATGGTCCAATCACCATTCCTATTAGAGGACATTTCATATGCAATTCCATTTTCATCTTCTGGATTATTAAAAATTATTAATTGAACTTGATTGGAACTTGGAGCATGTATTCTAAATTCGATACCATCCTCACTTAAGAAAGCACCATAACTGAGTATTTGACTTGTATATGAGTTAGTGGTACAAGATTGGATGAAAAAAAGAGCGATACCAATAAACGCGTAAATGATTTTCATGCTCTTGCTTTATTTTAGGTATAAAACTTTTTTACTTGTAATTCTGTCTTTTGATGAAAGTGACACAAAATACAACCCAGTAGCAACTGAGATCCCATTGTTGTTTTTTGTATCCCAAACAAGTTGATGCTGACCAGGGCTTTTTTGTTCATTTGCAAAACTTTTGATGATCTTTCCATTAATATCAAAGATGCTGACATGAATATCTGATGTTTCGTTTATGCGATAGTGGATATTTAACCTCCCATTAAAGGGATTTGGATAGCATTCTATTATTTGAAATTGGTTTGGGATTAATTCGTTTGATGAGGGAATTTTGAGTTGGTAGTCCCGATTGGTAAATACAATCGCTGATTTCGCAGGAATCGAATATTCAGTGAAATAATTATCTTCGCCAACAGTAATTACATTTGTAGGGTTTAATGCATCATGCCAGGTTCCTGATGAGAGGAAAGGAACATTTTCTATGGTCCTTTCTAAAGATGAAAAATTAGCAATTACCACAACTTGATCATCATTATGATTAAGCGACTCATCTTTATATCCATAAACGACAACCTTTTGACTTGTGTATCGATAAAGATCATAAAATGTTCCTTTATAAAATGCGGGATTAGATTTTCTAAGTCTGGCTAATTTTGAGTAATGTTCTAGGTGTGATTGTCCAATGTCTGTATCTAATAATGACCAATCTACTGGGCGATATTGCAACTTTTCCTCATCGTAGTTACCATTATTATTATCATCATCCCATCCTGTTTGGAGTCCAAATTCNTGGCCCTGNAANAGCATTGGGANACCAAGTGATGTAAAGAGTATNGTTGCATAAAACTTGTCTTGATTTCGTGCTTCTTCAATAGAATAATTGTTGAAGGTAACCATTTCCTGTAAAAGAGATTGTTCATCATGGCTCACCATGTATTTGACAGCCTGTATACGGTTATTATACGGGTCACCCCAATCAGAGTATTCATGCAAGCCAACAATCTGTCTCATAATGGATATGGTTGATAGGCTTTGGCCGTGTATGTCATTAAGGATTCTGTCATGAAAGCTATCATGCCATCCTGAGGATAAATCTGTGTTTTCAATTAGCCATGGGTTTGATGGTAAATGTTCTGCAATTTGGTAAACTGTGGGATCATGATCTTTAAGAGCAGTTGACCAGGCAGGTATTCCGTACTCTTGTTGCTGCATGTCCCAACCTATCATATACATCGCATCAAACCTAAATCCATCAATCCTGTATTCATCTACCCAGATTTTGTTTACTCTATTAATATAGTCTATGGTGCTTGGATTAAAATGATCCCAGTCTAACATTCCCCAGGAACCCTCTGCCTCATTTGGGTTTAGATCGGTGTGCAACTTAATATATGGATTTAGATCATAGTCCGGTTGTATTTCCCAAATTGGGCTGGTTGATTTAATATGATTCCAGATCATGTCCATTATTACGGCTATTCCTCGAGAATGAGCTTCATCAATTAATATTTTTAAATCACCTGGCGTTCCGTAATTTGATTCTACTGCAGTCATTAGTTGAGGGTCATAGCCCCAGGAGTGGGTCCCTGGAAAATCAGTAATTGGCATCAGTTCAATCGCATTTATACCAGTTCCTTTTAAATGATCCAATCTATTAACAACATCTAAAAACGTTCCCTGGCCATTGCCCTGAGCAGAAAAATCATCTACATGCAACTCGTATATAATAAGTGTATCCAATGATGGTCTTACATATTCAACAGATTGCCAGATATAGTCATCAGCAGTAGATATTCCGCCTTGACCGATTTCTATTCTAGTTTTCCCATTTGTGAGTCTTCTTGAGAAGGGGTCAGCAATTTTATTCCCATTGATCAAAAGATATTCGTATTCATATTCACCTTCTGGAAGATTAAGCTCAATCCACCAAGTATCTTGGATGTTTGGATCTTTGTACATGGTCACTGCGTCTGAAGTTTCTGTTGAATTACTAGCTGCGTTAATAATGACCTTCATTACCGGTTGAGCTGGGGCATGGACAGCTAAATACATTGTATTGTTTAACCACGTAGGGCCTAGTTCAACTCCGTCTGGTATCGGTTGTTCAATGATCTCTATCGCGCCGAAGTCATAGACCGTATTCCAAGATCCAGAAATAGATGCTTGAACCCAGATCGGATCATAGACGGATAAGGGGGAGTCAAAAGGAATATGCAATACACCATTACCTTGGTAATAATCTGTACCAGAAAGAGTATCACCGCCGATTGAATACCGTATGGAGTCAACACTTTCAGAAGTGAAGATACCCATGCTGAATCCAGTTATTTCTCCGACACTATTTAAGTGGCGAGCTTCTTGAAATAAGAGAGGGTCAGTAACCTCTAAGATTGAATTGGTATAGTTGTCATCTGTCGTCAATGGATTAAGTGGATCAGGTATCCAGGTATAGTCAGACCCAGATGAATTATGGTGGAAATGAATTTTATATTGATGCTCTTCACCTACATTTAATGAATAGGTTTTTTCATAAGAATAGGTTGTCTGATTGTATTCCATTCTTGAAGGGGCATTTGAATCAATAATTCCGTTTGAATTGGGCCCCCAATCATTTGATGTGCCGCTTGGCATGGTACCAGGTATAAAGACTCTTACAAAATCATCATTTATACCTGCTACGTATCGGAAGGTAACGTCTAAAGATTGTCCATAAATGATGGAAGCGAAAAGGAAAATTAATTTTTTCAAGAGTCGACTTTGACCTCTTTTGAAAGATGCCTAAACCAAAACCAGTATAAGCCAAAAGAAAGGAAAACTAATAATATCATTAAATTCAGAACGTTAGACCATTGCTTGAGTACTATCATCATTCCTGTTAGAAAAAGCACGATCTGCCATGGAACTGCAAAAAAAGTAGCAATGATGTCTCGCCTGTTTTCTTCATTGATCTTTAACAATATATCATTTGGCAACTTTTTTCTTACTTTATCCCAAATGCCAAAAGGACGAGTTATCTTGTAAAAATTAAACAATACTTTTTCATCTGTTGCTTGTGTGAAAAAAGTCCCAACGAAGCAGCCTATTAAAGAACTTCCACTTGCAATTAAAAAAGAGGTGTATTCAGGAAGTGGACCTCCAAATGCTTTGGTGAGCACAGCAGCAATCATTCCAAAAGCCGTTCCAATTGCAAAGCCGTATCCATTGAACCGCCACCAATACCAACGTATTACTTGTGGGATAAACATTCCTGCTCCAATTCCCATGGTGATCCAGCCCCATATCTCATTGATATTACTGATGGTTAGACTGAACAATAATGCCAATGCAACGATGACCAATGATGCAACTCGTCCCTGAAACATCAGATCTTTTTCACTAGCATTTGGCCGCAAATATGTTTGATATAGATCTTTTACCCAATAGGCAGCGCCAGCATTTACGGTTGAATCAAAAGTAGACATTGCAGCTGCCATAAGTCCTGCCATTAAAAAACCTTTCACTCCAGTAGGAATATAATGTTTTATAACTGTTGGNAGCACCAGTTCAGGATCTGCNATGACATTATANTCAGGGTTCAATCCATGATGAATGCCAAGCATAGCGAAGGATGCTATTAGGGGCCAACGAAANGCNAGTAGTGATGTCCAGAANAAGGAAAGAAGACCTGCTTCTCTGTCACTNCTTGCNGCAAAATANCGTTGCAACATGTAACCNCCAGCTCCGCTCGANCCTTCTAGCGTTACTTTGAATAAGTAAAACATGATTGCAATTCCAAATAAATTGTANATCTCAAAAGTAGACCCAGAAGGCATGTTCATTTCGTTTGGTGGCGTGATTCTAGACCATTCTGATAGAGTTGTTTTTATCGTAGTGAACGAACCATCTAACATNGGTACTGAAACCATGAATTCTTCAGGNAGGTCTACAATGCTCATNGCCATNGAAGAGATATACATGATAACACCAAATATGAANATACCTTGAAAAACGTCCGTCCATACAACACCATAGAGGCCACTAGCNACAGTNTATATCATTGCTAANACTACCATGATGAGTGATGCANATATNGGTTCAACTCCTAAAAANGACCCNACAAATTTNCCTGCTCCAATTACNAAATAGGTGACCATTGCAATGGTCATTATGATCGATGCAAATGCAGCAATTATTCGAGCAGTGTCTCCCTCTTTTCCTGTGCCAAATCTAAAGTGCATCCACTCAGCCTGGGTCATAACTTTTGACCGTCTATTCCATTTTCCCATAAATACCATTAAAAAGGCCATAATAAGGGTAACACCACCACGTATTTCTATGAAAAATCCTTTTGTGCCAAGTGCATAAATAAATGCTGTATTGATCATTGTTCCTGCGATATCAGTATTCGATGCCATTCCAGATGCGCCAAGAACCCACCAAGGTAACTTTCGATCACCCAAGAAGTAGGAATCAATATCGCGGGAGGCTTTTTTCTGCATGACAAGTCCAACAACCACTATTGCAAGTAAATAAACTATGATTATAATGAGGTCAAGTGTTTCCATTATCGAACCTTATGTTTTGTAGTATTTATTTTTATACTCATTTATCATTCGAAAAGCAGTAAATCTTACGCCTGTTTTTATCGCTTTTTTCATCATCGAGACCCACTTTTTTCTGTCATCATAAAATAGTGGGATGATTCGATCTTCTAATAAATGATATAGGTGTTCTGAATCTTTTTTATTATCTGGATGGTCTGGGTCTCCTATGGCCCAGCCATTTACTTCATTTTCACAACCTTCAGCCCACCAGCCATCGAGCACTGATAAATTAGGGACGCCATTGAGCGTGGCTTTCATCCCACTAGTACCTGATGCTTCATTTGGCCTAAGTGGTGTATTGAGCCAAATATCTGAGCCAGAAGTAATCAATCTTCCAAGCCACATGTCGTAATTTTCTAAATAAATTACCTTTATAGATCCAAAAAGGTTTTTGGACTTATTAATAATTCCGCGTATCAATTCTTTGCCCTCTTGGTCATTTGGGTGTGCTTTCCCTGAATATATTACTTGGATCTTTTTTTGGCCTAATTCCCGCAGTCTGTCGAGGTCACTAAAAAGTAGTTGTGCTCGCTTGTAGGTCGCAGACCGTCGTGCAAATCCAATTGTCAATGTATCCAAGTCCAAGGCTTTTCCAGTTTGAGAATTAGCATAAGATATTAACTTTCTTTTCCTATCGAGATGGGCTTTATATAAAACTTCATCAGGTACAGTATCGATATCTAATAATTTATCTGGATTTTCTCTCCAGCCAGGTAAATATTCATCAAAAATATCTTTCAAGGGTGTTCCCATCCAGTAGCTATGGTGTACGCCATTGGTTATAAATTTAATTGGTGCCCAAGGAAACTGTTTTTGAGCGACATCGCCGTGAAGTTCTGATACTCCATTGGCGGTTCTACTAAAATGCAATCCTAATTCTGTCATATGTAACCTTTTAGAATCTTTCATTGATGGTAATGCTAGCCCATCTGGGATGAGATGATCTAGTTTACTTTTTACACGATCAAATGAAAAATGATCATGCCCAGCTGGCACGGGAGTATGAGTCGTGAAATGGCATAGAGCTTTTACTTTTGCTTTGTCTCCTCCAAATCTTTCTAACAGGCTAAGTGTAAGAAATGAGCAATGACCTTCATTCATGTGGTGGGTTTTAATTTCATGTTGATCGAGATTTTGTAATAGTTCTATTCCTCCAAAACCAAGTATCGCTTCTTGAAGAATGCGATGATTTTTATCGCCTGAATAAAGTCTGTGTGTGATATTACGATCTTCTTCGATATTTTTTTCCAGATCAGTATCTAAAAAGTATATCGGGATATTGTGACCAGAACTTGCTATGTAATCAAATCTGAAGACCTGGACAAATACTTCCCTTTTCTGCAATTGCAATGAGAATTGCAGATCCATTTGACTGATCAATGGCTCAGGATCAAAACGCGGGTATGTCTCAGTTTGAATACCGTCTTCATCAATTCGTTGTTTAAAGTAGCCTTCTTTATAGAGCAATGTTATTGCACACATATTTATTCCGGCATCACCAGCTGCTTTTATATGGTCTCCTGCTAGTACTCCTAGTCCGCCACTATAAGTAGGGATACTAGATGAAATTCCTATCTCTGCAGAGAAATATGCTATTTCAAACTGTTTATTCATGCTCGATTCGTCCTTTGAGTAATGTTTTTCACTTTTTTCATCATAAAATCTTTTAATTCATCTGGAGCCATTCTCCAAGACCAGTTCTTATTACTGATAGTGCCAGGTGTATTCATTCGAGCATCTGACCCTAGTCCTAGAATATCTTGTATTGGAACTATTACGGTAGTGACAGGTGACTGAAAAGAATATTCGATCATGGACCAGTTCACTTCTTTTGAACTTAATTCTAAGATATTGTTCAAAAGACCGATCTCACTTTCTGTTAATTTTTCATTCAGAGACCCATACCATCCAATTGATGTGTCATTATCATGTGTGCCAGTGTATAAAACGGTGTTCTCTTCCATATCCTTAAGATCATTTGGCTCGTAAAAAGAGAACTGCAAGATACTCATTCCAGGAATATCATACTCGTTACGTAATATTGCAGCATCAGCAGATGCTTCGCCAAGATCTTCAGCAATTAAATTAACATTATTATGTTTAAAAACCTGCTCAAGTAGCTCTTTCCCTTTTGCAATTACCCATTTACCTTTTGTGGCATTTATATCTTTTGCTGGAACTTCCCAGTATTTTGCAAAACCATTAAAGTGATCGACTCTCACAATATCTACATATTCCATTGTATAGTCAATGCGATTCAACCACCATTTAAATTTTGAATCTTGATGTTTTTGCCAGTCATAAATGGGATGCCCCCAAAGTTGTCCCGATTCCATAAAATAATCAGGTGGGACGCCTGATTGGTATTGCATTTTACAATTTTCATCTAATTTGAATAGAGCTTGATTTGTCCAAACATCTGCACTGTTAAATGATATATATATGGGAATATCTCCAATTAATTTAATCTCCATTTTATTAGCATGTGCTTTAAGTGATTTCCATTGCTTGCTAAAAAGATACTGTAATACTTTTATTTCTTCTATCTCATTTTCGTAGCTAGCTCTTGTATTGGCTATCAGGTCTTGATCAAGATTCTTATATTTAGTTTCCCAGCAAGACCAGTCCTTTTTATTTTGTATCTTTTTTATAACCATAAAAAGAGCATAGTCGTTAAGCCAAAAATCTTGTGCAATGCAGAATTGATTATATCTCTTTAGATCTTTTTTATTATGATATAAAAAATTAGTTGCTGCTTTCTTAAGGATTGAGTATTTCCAAGTTTTTAACTTTTCAAACTCAACTCGCTGTTCATTGAATTTAGGTATTGGGTCCAGGTCTGAACTTTTTATGTAACCATCTTCGATCAATGAATCTAAGCTTATGAGAAATGGATTTTGAGCGAAGGCTGAATTTGTATCATAGGGGCTGTTATGCCTCTCAGGATGATTGGTTGGTAGAATTTGCCAATAGCGTTGGTTCATCAAACTAAGATCATCTATGAACTTTTTTGCTTCATTGCCAATCTCGCCAATCCCATATGGCCCTGGTAGGGAAGTGATATGTAGCAAGACCCCACTAGATTTTCGATGTTTTGAAAGTGTTTTCATCAATAAGTATCTGTATTAAAAAATCTCTATTTACCTTTAAACTTTTAGTAGATGTTGCAGGTTTTCTGCAGGATCGCGCATGATGTTTTTTACGTAAGGATCAGAATCGAAATCCAAGCGACGACCTGCAAGTGTGATATCTAAAATAATATGATTTGTTGCAATTTCATTGATTGCTGTATTCTTGGTTAAAATAGCCTTACAGTCCTCTGTCTTTTTTGTGCTACCCATTATGGTGTGTTGATTATCAACGACCATAATTACTTTTGGAGTCCAAATTTTACGGAGATCTTCCTCGTCAAGTTCATACGACACTATCTTACCTAGTTGTTCATCAATACTTGTAAATGAAAATATAGTGTTCTCAATGCCCCGTTTATTCGCTGCAATTAATTCTTTTCTGAGTTCTTCTATTTCCCGTTTCCAACCGCTAATTACAATCTTTTTCTGTGCGTTTTTAATGAGTTCTTTTGCTTTAAGGATGATATTCCGGTAGCCGTGTAGATGCCAAAAGTCAAAAGTTTGATCATCGATCTCAATATTGCCTATGGCTTCTTCAAGTCCATCTAATTTTTCATTGTGAGATTGATTTAGAAGTTGCATTAAGGCAGATGGCGGAAGAGGAATGTATCTTTTTGGGGAGTCGCCTACACTATTTGCAAAACCTTGGCTGACAAGTCTATTTAATACATTATAAATGGCTGACCTTGGAATATTAGTTTGGGCGCTAATTTCGTAGCCAGTTGAGGGATTACTTTTTAAAAGAGCAGTATAGGCTTTAGCTGCATTGGTAGTGAAGCCAAATTTTATCAAAAAACTTTGAATTTCATTCATTAGATAAGCGTGCCCCGTTACAATTAAAAATTAATATAAGATTAAATTTATTTACGCTTAAATTAATAACTCTAATTAGAGTTACTAATAGGTAATTATAATTTTTATGAGCTAAAGTTGATGTTTAATTTATAATATTGTGAATAATTTGAAATTAGTTGCGCAAATCTTACTTCTATTTCAGTTGTTACAAGCAGGAACAACTGGGAAGATATCTGGAAAGGTTGTTGATGAGAATAATCAACCATTAATAGGGTGCAATATTATTGTTAAGGGCACCTCATACGGAGCTGCTACGAATCTTGAAGGTGAATATTTTATTTTGAATGTCCCTCCTGGAACATATCAAATATCTGCTTTAATGATTGGGTATGGGACTGTCACCATAGAAGGTGCGCAAGTGATAGTGGATTTAACTGAAAAAGCTGATTTTTTATTAAAGCCAGAAACGATTGAGGGTGAAGAGATCATAGTAATGGCAGAGAAACCAACCGTTAGATTGGACCAGACCTCCATGTCGGCGGTAGTGAGTTCGGAGGATATTGAAAATCTACCGGTCACTGATGTTGGTGATATTATTGAATTACAAGCAGGCATTGTTCGAGATCCAAATGGGGGGTTCCATGTTAGAGGGGGACGTAGCAGTGAGGTCTCTTTCTGGGTCGATGGTGTAGCTACTACAGATTCTTATGATGGCAGTTCCGGATTGGAAATTGAGAATGCAGGCATTCAAGAGGTTCAGGTTATCTCTGGCACGTTTAATGCAGAATATGGTCAGGCGATGTCAGGCATTGTAAACGTGGTCACAAAAGATGGCGGAGAAGAGTATAAAGGTAACCTCGACTTTTATGGTGGCGGATACCATTCTGATCATTCAGATATTCACTCTCTTTCATCTCCTTTTTCTAATTGGCAATCCTTTACAGATATCAATGGGGATGGGAATTGGGACTATGGTGAAATCCTCTACGATCTGAATAATAATGGCATTTGGGATGAAGGTGAAATATATTGGGATAGAAACGGTAACCAATCATGGGACGGCGATGAAGGCTCAGAACCCTTGAATGATGACGTAGGATATGATGGGTATTTAGGAGATTATTACGATTACAACGGAGATGGTAAAACTACTCAGCCAAGTCCTGGAGAGGGCAACGGAAGAAGAGATTGGGGAGAGCATGAATTTAGTCTTGATCAAAATGGCTACACCAAATATCTAAATATTTTTGAAAATATTTTCCAACAATCCAATTTCTCTGGAAGTTTAAGTGGTCCAGTCCCATTGTTAAGTGATAAACTTACATTTTATTCTACTTTTAGATATTATCGATCATCAGGTCGCTACTATGGGAGGAATTTGTTTACTCCGACAGGCTTATTTAGCGATGAAAAGATCGTTCCTTTATCTCCATATTCAAAACTGTCTGGTCAGTTTAAACTCACTTATAAGATTCGATCTAGTATAAAAACTAGTTACACTGGCTACATTACAGAAAAATCTTATAAAAACTATGACAGTTATTATAAGTACAATCCTGAAGGGCTACTTTGGAACTATGAGTCCGATCAATCACATATGTTATCATTAACCCATAGCATTGATCAAAATACTTTTTATGAATTGAAATATTTAGACTTTAGTAGCGGATATGATCAATCACTTTATGAGGAAGAAGATGTACCTAATTCAATGATGGTTATGGACCAGGGAGCATTAGATAAACTAGACCTAAATGATTCCATTCAGATAAGGACTGGATATGATGTTTTCCAAGATGTCCCAAGATACAATATAATTCCAGTGGATGGAGGCCTATATGAAGTTATTGACATGAATGACCAAACTGGATAT
>NZWG01000003.1 GCA_002698235.1 Fidelibacterota bacterium
ATACTTTCTTTATTTTTATTGAAGTCCATATAGCCTCCTAGGAAAGCGCCATCATAAAGATCATTTCTCCCTCCCATATAATTATGGATAGCCGCTAATTCTGGATGAAGAATGGGACAATGATAACATTCGCAATAGTTTTGAATTACTAATTTCCAGTTTCCTTTTACATTATACTTTTTTCTTTCTAATGTTTTTAATGTCGATATATTCCACTGTTTAAATCGATTTAAAATAGGTGAAAAGTAAAATTCAAAATTATTTGGTTTATCAGAAAGATTTATAAAAATAAAACCTTCCCACTCTTTCAAAGCAACGCTATGAAGAGCATAATTAATTTTATTAAAATTTTCAACTGCGTCCATATGGGGAGCCCCAATCAGATCGCCATTTAAATCATAGGTCCAACCATGATAGCCACATTGAATAGACTTAGAAAAATGTCCACTTTTATTTTTACAAATTCTTGTTCCTCTATGCCTGCATACATTATAATGAGCGACAATTTTATTATTACTATCTCGCAAAATAATAATATTTTCTTTTCCAATATTTACTGTTTTATATTGACCAATACTTGATAGTTCAGATGATCGTCCTGCACAAATCCAATGTTTATAAAATAGATGTTCATATTCTTTATTTAAAATTTTTTCACTAATGTAATACTTTCGTTTTAGTGTATTAGCATTTTTAGATAGGGTTGAGGCTGTTTTTTTAAAGCTCAATGTTTTAATATTTCTCTTACAGCATTCAAAGCATTTGTACCATGGAGTCCACCTCCTGGATGAGTTCCGGGGCCACAAAGATAAAGATTTTTAAAAGGAGTATTATATTGAGACATCTTAATATTTGGACGCATAAATAGAAATTGATCTAAACTCATTTCACCATGGTTTAAATTGCCTTCAGAAAGGCCATATTCATTTTCAAGGTCTTTTGGACAATATACTGATGAAGACTCAATAAGTTTATTGATACTTGGTATATAATTATCTAAAACATTTATTACATTTTTGTATAATTGATCTTTAGTTTTAGAATCCCATTTTTTATCACGTAAGTGATAAGGAGCATATTGAACTGTTGCGGACATTACGTGTTTACCTTCGGGAGAAAAATCAGGATTAATTAAACTTGGGAAAGAGAACTCTAAGGATGGTTCTTTAGCTATTTGACCATATTTTACGCTATCACTTGCTTTCTCTAAATATTCAATATTTGGGCATATTGAAAACATAGATTTCATATTTTGAGATGGAACATTTTTGATTTCTGGGATGTCTTTTAAAGCAAAATGAATTCGAGCTGAGGTACCTCTATATTTAATATTTCTAAGCTGAATATGAAGGTTGGGATCTAGGTTTTGAGGTCCTATGAGGTTTATAAACGTATTTCTAGGATCAACTCCAGAGACTATGGTATTAGATTTAATTATATTACCGTTTTCTAAACTAATGCTTTCACATATATCATTTTTTATAGTTATTGATTTTACTTTTGAATTGGTAAGAATTTCAGCCTTGTTTTCTATTGCGACTTCTTTTATTGCCTCAGCAAACTTAATAGTACCACCATTTACAAAATGATTATTATGAATTACTCCATTACTAAATAGATGTTGATGAAGAAAATTATATCCGGTAGAAGCTGAAAAAGGTCCAAGAGATGAATGATGACTCCCGGCTGTAGAAAGGGAGCCTCTTAATAAATCATTTTCAAACCATTCATCCATCATTTCTGGCATCATCATAGGAACAAGTCTAAGTAAATCAACAATACCTTGAGTCCCATATTTTAAAACAGGGTTTAGTATTGACCTCATTGATAATGCATCACTTATACTCAAGTTTGGCACTTTTGGAGGAGTTATTTGGTAGAGTTTTTCTAAAAAATTTGTAATCTTTTTTATGTGTAAAGTAAAACCTTCCCAATTATTTGCATCTTTTTCTGATAATGAACTAATAGATTCAGCTGTTTTTTTGAAGTCTCGGTGAAACTCAATATGTTGATTATCTTGTCCTAGAGCAATATGAGTTATGTCTGGTTTTATTAATTGAAGTTTATCTGGAGTAAGGTTTAGTTCTTTTATTAATTTTGGGTTGATCCATTTTATTGAATCATTAATTATATTGCATTTATAATCAGGTTGGAATTCTATTGTAGAAGCCATTCCGCCTATGTTATTGGATTGTTCTAATATTAAAACTTTTTTACCCTTTTTACTAAGCAGTGCTCCAGCTGTTAAACTATTTATACCACTGCCAATAATAATTATATCATAACGCTCCATTAGAGAATTCCTAATATTTTTTTTGCGGCCATTTCTCCTGGAGATCCCGTTATTCCACCTCCTGGATGTGTACCTGACCCACATTGGAAATAATTTTTTATAGGTGATGTATAGTTTGCCCACTTTGCAGCAGGTCTTAAAGAAAATAATTGTTGAATTGTTAGCTCACCATGAAAAATATTACCCTCAGTTAGCCCAAAAGTATTTTCTAAATCCATAGGGCTTAAAACTTGGCGATGTAAAATGATATCTTTTATATTAGGCGCATACTGAGCTAAAGTATTTACTACTGCATCTCCAAATGCTTCTCTTTTTTCATTATTCCAACCGCCTTTTAGATCATAAGGAGCATATTGTACAAAACAAGACATAACATGCTTTCCTGGAGGGGCCATTTCTGGATCAAGTACAGATGGAAGAATAATATCCATAAAGGGTTTTTGGGAAAAANTNCCATATTTAGCATCATCATAAGCTCTTTCTAGNTGATCATAATTTGGGCTGATAGATATGGCTCCACGTAGATGATGTCCGTCTCCTGGTAAACAGGTGAAATTTGGAAGACCATCTAAAGCTAAGTTTACTTTGCCTGATGAGCCTCGAATACGGAAATTTTTTATAGACTGTAAAAAATCAGAGGGTAGGTCACTTTCATCAACTAATTTTAAAAATGATAATTTTGGGTCTAATCCTGAAATAACCATATCAGATTGATATTCATCACCATTTTCTAGAGCAACACCAACAGCACGTCCNCTCTTAACAATAACCTTTTCAACAGCTGCCTTAGTAATAATTTTAGCTCCAAANTGCTCGGCTGATCTAGCAATCGCCATACTTACTTCACCAGTTCCACCTTTTTGAAAACCCCATGCTCTAAATGCACCATCAATATCACCCATATAATGATGCAACATAACGTAAGCTGATCCTGGAGAGCGTGGACCCATAAATGTTCCAATTATTCCACTAGCTGACATGGTTGCTTTAAGAGGTTCAAACTCAAACCATTCATCTAAAAAATCAGCTGAGCTCATAGTCATGAGCTTGGTTAAATATTCTAATTGATCTGATGATAGAGTTTTAAAATGTTTTAATAAGCTATTAAGATTAGAGATATCGGATAATGAAGGACGGATTGCATTAGGTGCAATAGTCTCTAATATTGGGCGAACAGCCATTCCAATTTGTCCCATTCTAGGGCCAAACCTCATATAGGTTTCTGCATCTTTTATGGAGTGTCTAGATATTTCACGATAGGTTTGATTAGCATCAGATGTACGAAGCAAATAATCATTTTCTAAGGGAGTAAAAGTGCTCTCAAGAGGAAGTAATTTTAAACCAAACCTAGGCAACATTAATTCACGCATAACATTTGGTTTCATTAAACTTACAACATACGAACAAACTGAAAATTTGAATCCTGGAAATATCTCTTCTGTTACGGCTGCTCCTCCGAGGACATGTCTTTTTTCTAAGACAAGCACTTTTTTTCCTGCACGAGCTAGATATGCGGCAGCAGTTAAACCATTGTGACCACCTCCAACTACAATTGCATCATATTTATTTACTTTGGACATGAGCGTTTCCTATCCGGATTAAAAAAAGGAGTTTTAACAACTTTAGCATTAGTTAACTTTTTAAAATGTTCTACTTTTATTTCAAAATCTAAATTTGTTCCAATGTTCGCATAATCACTTTTAACATGAGCTAAAGCGATATAACGTTTGAGAATAGGAGACCAGGTACCGCTGGTTGCATAGCCAACTTGTTGCTGTTGATTGAAATATAATGGAACACTATTTCTCCAAGCTGTAGAAGGTAGTTCAGGAGCAAGACCAGCTTTTCGATAATGTTTTTCTAATTGATTCCATTCAATTTCAATTCCAACAAATTCCCATTCAGGTCCATTTTTTAGTTCTTTTTCTAATGCTCTTTTACCAATAAAAGAATCTTTATTCATTTTGACAGCCCAACCTAACCCTAATTCGTAGGGTGATGACTTTCTAGAATTTATAATAGCATGTCGAGATGAAATATAATCCACATCCAATAAAATTAATCCAGCTTCTATTCTTGAAATATCTAATGCTTGAAGACCTGTAGGAGTTATACCATAAGGTTTACCTTTTTCCATTAAGATATCCCATATATCTAATGCATTTTCAGGATCAAGCCAGATCTCATATCCTAGGTCTCCTGTATATCCTGTACGAGAAATTGTAACTGGGTACTTATTAATACTTGTATCTTTCATCCAAAAAAATTTCAAGGAATTAATAGAATCACTTAAAATACTATTTAAAATTTTACGTGAATTAGGTCCTTGTAGTGCTAGTGCAGCCGTTTTATAAGAATCATCGATAATATTGATGTCCATATCAATAGCATTTAGCTGTAACCATTCAAAATTTGGTTCAGCGCTGGTAATTCGAAATTTATTATCTGATAATCTTTGGACCGTTCCATCATCGATAACTTTCCCATCCTCATCACACCATGGAGTATACATTACTTGACCAACTTTGCAAATTTTAATATTTCGAGTAACCAGTTTATCAAGGAATTTAATAGCATCAGGACCTTCTATTAGATATTTATACAAAGGTGATATATCCAATAGTGCAGATTTTGTTCGAATTGCAAAATATTCATTTTCGTGATTTAATTCATAATTTGTAGCGGATAAATACCCAGACCATCGTCGCCATTCTTGTGATTCATTTAGTTTAGAGGTTCTTTCAAAAAAAGGAGATGTTTTAAGTTGAGTTTTTGCTTTAAAGGTATTGTAGTAAGTCATGCTATTGTCTTAAAAATGGACGAGTAAGGCAAGTTGGTCCTCCAGCTCCCTTTAGGGAAATTTCTGAACCGTCATAGCAAAACACTTCTACTTTATTCTTTTCTAACATTTTTTTAGTCTCCGGATTGCCTTCTAGCATAATAACTTTTTTTGGAGCGACTGCTAGAACATTACAACCCATTGAATCATATTCATTATCAGGGACATGAATAAGTTTGATTTTTAATAGTGAAAGATATTTCAAGAATGGTATAGGAAGCAATCTTGAATAAACAAGGAATAGATCTTTATCAATTGGGCTTAATAGGCTCATGAGGTGGAGACAATCTAATGGGCCCGTCCAGTGAGGGAGTGGGACAGAAATTACATTGTCAACAAGATCAGAGAGAAGATTCTTTAATTGTTTTATTCCTTCAGAGTTTGACCTATAGCCTTCACCCACGGCCACTGAGCGCTCATTTATCCAGACCACATCTCCGCCTTCTAAATTACCAGGCTTTTTAATTTTACCTAATATAGGGATATCTAATGATTTAAAATAAGACTCAACAGCTGGAACTTCTGAGCGTCTATCATCTTTTCCCATNGAACATAGGATCACTCCTTTGTTAGATACTATGCAGGNGTCATGGGTATANATAGAATCAGGGGNAGTATTGTNATTATNAGGTAGATAATGAATTTCAATATNAAAAGATTTTAAAAGCTTAACAAATTGATCGTAATCTGATATAGATTTTGAAAAATTTGGGGTTTCTAAGTAATTCAATTTAGATGCAGATTGATTTAGTTCAGATTGATTTTTAAAACCTTCTTTAGCATGTTTTATTAAAACTCTACGTATTGGATTGACCATACTTTGACAGCCATAATAATTGATCATTTAATCAATTTTGCCTTCAATACAGGTAGTTTTAAATCCACCTCGAATATTGTANAGGGAAGTAACTCTGATTCTATTGGTATTTAATTTATNTTTTAAATCATCATATATACGTTTAGTTGCGGCTTCTTGGTAAATGCCAACATTTCTAAAGCTATTAAAATAATATTTTAAAGATTTTAATTCGATACATAAGCCGCCTTCTGGATAATATTCAATGTTGATATATGCAATATCAGGTAATCCACTAAATGGACATACTGCACAAAATTCTTTTGTTTCTGTTTGAATATACTGATCTGGACTATCGAATTTAAACACTTCTAAAAAAGAAGGATTTATGTGCTCCTCATCTAAAAAATCAAAAGTTTTTCCTTCAGCTTTTATCATTTTACTTAACCCTTATAAATGCAACCAGTCGAACTAGTTTCTTTAATTTCAATTTTAAATAGTTCTGGTAATTTTATTATTAACTTATCCCAAATCCAGATACAAATATTTTCACTTGATGGATTTTCTAAACCTTCTACATCATTTAGATATACATGATCCAATCTACTCTTTATTGGATTAAACGCTTTTTCAATATCACTAAAATCAATTACAAAACCAGTTTTTTTATTTATGGAGCCTTCTAAGCTAATAATAATTTTAAATGAATGTCCATGCACCCTCTTGCAAGGATGATTATCTGGTAAATTAGGTAATGACCTTGCAGATTCAATTGTAAATTTTTTGTATACAATCATACCTAAATTTAAGGAATTCCTAAGGCTTTATGAGTTTGAATACTGAGTTTCCACAATGGGTTCATTTTTATAAACTTTTTAGACAAGATTATATTTTTATTTTGATGTTTATTATCTAAAGGTTGGATAAAAAAGTGATCAAAATCTAAAACTTCGTGATCTTTTGGATTTAAATTTTTTTGAGGGTAAATAAATTTTAATTCATTGCCTTTGTTTAGTTTTAATTTTGAATTTGCTTTTGGACTGACACAAATCCAGTCAAATCCTTCAGGAGCAAGTATGGTCCCATTAGTTTCAAGCCCAATTTCAAAACCAATGCTTTTTATAGTTTTGATAAATAATTCGTCAATTTGGAGAAGAGGCTCACCACCAGTGCATACAATATAGGGTTTTTCTATTTTTGAGTTTGGCCAAAGATTAAGTATAATATCAGCTATCTGTTTTGCTGAATATTTTCCGCCATTTGGTCCAGTAGTACCTACAAAGTCAGTATCACACCAAAAACAAATAGCTTTTTCTCTGTCTTTTTCAAGCCCTGTCCAGAGGTTACATCCTGAAAACCTGACAAATATAGCGGGTCGTCCAGTATAAAAACCTTCGCCTTGTAAGGTAAAATAAATCTCCTTAATTAAGTACAAAATTAATTATTATAGTTTAGAGGGTCTTTTGCTGAAATAGAGTTAAAACCTTTAACTCTAAGAATACAAGCATCACAAAATCCACAGGGACTACCACATGATTTTGGATCATAACAAGTTGAAGTTAATCCATAATTGACCCCTAACGATAATCCAAGTTGAATAATTTCACCTTTAGTAAGGTTTATTAATGGGGTATGGATTGATATTTTTTCACCTTCAACGCCTATCTTAGTTGCTAAATTTGCGGTTTTTTCAAAAGATTTTATAAACTCAGGACGGCAATCAGGGTAGCCACTATAATCAAGTGAGTTTACACCTATGAAAATGTTGTATGCTTTTAAACTTTCAGCCCAAGCCAAAGCCAAGGAAAGGAAAACCGTATTTCTAGCGGGCACGTAAGTTACCGGAATATTTGACATTTCATTCTCGGATCTATTTTTTGGTATCTCAATATCATCGGTCAACGCTGAACCACCAAACTTGGCTAAATTTATATTTAATATAGAATGTTTTTTTACCTTATATAAATTTGCAATTATCTTTGATGCTTTTAACTCAAAATTATGCCTTTGGCCATAGTTTATTGTAAGTGCAAATAGTTCATAATTATTTTTTTTTGCTAGAGCTAAACAGGTTGTTGAATCAAGTCCTCCAGAAAACAATATGACCGCTCTTTTTTTCATTCTAGTTAATATAAAATTGAAAGTTAACTAGTTTCAAATTTTGCTCCACAGTTATTACAAAATTTGGCATTGAGCTCTTGTTTTTCATGATTACAAACAATACAAACTTTTTTTCTTCTTCTATTTGAAAATCGCATTTCAGTTGCGACAATTCCAGTAGGAATAGCAATAATGACATAACCCATTATCATAATAGAAGCTGCGATAAATTGACCTAAGTTTGTTGTCGGAGAAATATCACCATAACCAACTGTGGTGAGTGTGACAATTGCCCAATAGATACTTCTAGGTATACTATCAAAACCTGAAGATTCTCCTTCAACTAAATACATTATTGAACCCAAAATAATTACAAGATTAATTACAAAAAATAAAAAAACTAAAATTTTTCTCCGACTCGATTTCACCGCTTTTATTAATAAATCAGCTTCACCCATGAATTGCACTAGTTTTAAAATCCTAAAAACCCGCAAAACTCTAAGCACTCTAATAACTGAAAACACGTGTGCCCCTGGTAAAAAGATAGCTAAGTAAGTGGGTATTAATGCTAGGAGATCAATTATCCCATAAAAACTTAAAACATAGCTACTTGCTCTTCTTATAGAATAGATTCTCAATGAATATTCGATCGAAAATAGGATGGTAAATATCCACTCAAAGTAATATAAAACTAAACCATACTCTTCATGAATTTTTGATACGCTATCAAGCATCACAACTAAAACACTCAAAAGGATTGAAGTAATTAATATTAAATCAAAATATCTTCCAGCTGGAGTATCGGTTCCAAATATAACAATTTTAATTTTTGATTTAAAGGTGCTCAAGTTGTATATCTTTGAGGATTAAACTTTTTTAAAACTCATCCAGAACTTTACTTAAAATTTTAATATCTAGTTCAAAAGAATCAGTTTTTAATGGTCCAAAAGAAAAGCGAAAAAATTCTTTTAATACGGAATTATCTCCTCCTCGTTCCATGTCACAATCTGTACCTTTTAGGATCGCGGCACCGTGTTTAAATAGATGGTCATTAAATTTTTTGGAGGTGATATTTTTGGGTAGTTTACACCAGTGATAGAATCCACCCTTACCAGAAAAAATTTTGAATCCTAATTTCGTAAATGCTTCATAATATCGCTCTCTTTGTTCCCTATAAAATTTAGGGATTGCAGATCTAGCCAAATCAATTCTCTTTTTATTAAATAATTCAAGAGCATATAATTGAGAAGGCCTAGANACACCTCCCATTCCAAAGGATGAAAAATTACCTAATATTTCAATATTTTTCTTTGAGGTGACTACCCAGCCTATTCTTATTCCAGGAGCTTGGAGACCCTTTGTAGCTGCACCTGTTAAAAAAAAGTTGGAATTATTTATATCTTTAATNTAGGACATAGCACTCACAGGAGGTTCGTGAAATAATTCATAAGCTTCATCAACTAATAATCCTGATAGGTTAAAAGATGCGTTTTCAACTAAGCTTTTTAATTGATTATTAGTTTTTGTGATTCCTGTTGGGTTGCATGGATTGCTTAAGAGAATAAGTTCTCTAACAGATTTATTTTGGCCTAAAAAATCATCAACAGAAGGATTAAATAGATTATCTTCAGAACTGTTAACTAATGTATACTTTTTATTTAAGATTTCAAGCATATCATAATAAGGTGTGTATTCGGTAGATGCTATACGGATTTGAATATCCTTTTGTAAGAACATTAATATTGAAATTAATGCTGGTCGACCACCAGCAAAAATCATCACGTTTTCTTGTTCAATTTTAGAACCATAATGATCATTATAATAATTTGCTATTGTAGATCTTAGCTCTGGAAGACCCCATGCTTTTGGATATTTAAGATCGTCTGTTGTAACTTTTATTTGGTTTGGGATCTTTGGTCCATTTGGAATCTGACTTGTAAGTGGAAAACCTTGACTCCAAGGATGTGTGCCTTTCTCACCCATATAAGAACCAAAAATACTTTGAAATTTATAGAGTGTTTCATAAATCCCCATTGGAGGAAAATATTCTAAGAAGTTGCTTTTATTTATCATATAATTTTT
>NZWG01000022.1 GCA_002698235.1 Fidelibacterota bacterium
TTGAATTCAGCATATAAGTGATTTTTGCTTTTAGGTATTCACTCCAATAGCCATCAGCATCTTTTGAGTCATCAAGATAAGGTAGCCCTTTTTTTGAGGAAAATTCATAAAGCTCTTGGTTTATATCTCCTAAAAAGCCAAGCTGAAGATAGTCTACCATTATTGACCAAGATGGATTATTGAATTCGATTCCTAATCCTGCACCAAAAGAGGTTATAGGAGTACTTTCATAAATCCAGTCACTGCCATTTGATGAATGATTGGCATACATGATTGGTTTTACCTTTAAGCTATTTGAATAAACAATCGTACAAGTAAATAGTGAATAAAAAAAATATCTTTTTATAATTATCATTTGCTTCTGGCACCAAATAAAATATTTTTAATGGCGATAGAAAAATATTTTATATCAGTAATTATTGGTGATCTTTCTTTTTGAATTAAATATCTTCTTTCACTTTCGATAATCTCATCAAAAGACTTAGGGAGATCAGCGTAATATGGGGGAATTAGTCCAGGTTTAAAAGTAACACGTTTGTGTTGTAGGTCAGTTGGATATAGACTGAAATAATGTTCACTTAATGCTCTTACTCCAACAAAATTAATATCTCCTTTAAGCCAATTATAAAGTTGAGGTATTTCATCAATGAAATATTTTCTAAATATTTTACCCCATGATGTTATCCTAAAATCACTTTTCATTTTACCTGATTTATCTAAATGGTATTTTTCATAAATATCACCTTGTATAAATTCACTGTAAGGATACATTGTTCTTAGTTTATAGATATTTAAAAACTCTCCGTTATATCCAACCCGTTTCAATTTAACAATTGGTCCATAGGATGGAGAATCCTCTTTTGAAACTGTTTTTTTCTTTTTACTTATAAAATAAAAATTCCCATCAATTATTATTTCATTTACTAATTGGTACCCACAAAAAGCTAATCTGCCTAGTAACTCAGATTTTGATATAACACGATTTCTGCCTTTAGTTATGTAGAAATATAGTTGTTTTGTAAAACTCAGTTTTGGTATAACTCTATGAAGAAAAAAGTGAAATGGTAAAATAATAAGAAATAAAAAATGTGGCATCTTTTTTCTTAGGTTTAAAGTAAAACTCTCAAGAGGTGTTATGTTTCCAAAAAGTAGGCCTCCGGTCTCGAGTTTTGCATATGTAGATAAGAGATATTCATTAATTCTTCGACAATCATTTAACTTATGATTATTAATTAATAATTGTTGAGATAGGTCTGTTAAAGTTTCAATATTTTTAGACAGGTGGTTATTTATTACTGTTAATTTTCCACTTGGAATATTCTCTGTTTGAATAGAGTCCAAAATAAAGGTGGTCAACTCAGTCTTGAGATCTATCTCTGATTCTATTATAGCTTTAAATAGAATACTTTGATTATCTAATAGACCTAATTTATTATTGGAATTATCTGCTTGAAGAAATTCTTGAGCATGCTCGCTTCTGAAATCTTTTCTTTTTGGATATTCATGATGCCCATTTCCTTTATACCTTCCAAAAAAATATATTAAAAAAATTGATATTTCAATTGAAGAATGAATGATTACAGTTTTATAAACTATGTTTATGGAAAAAGAATCTAAACGTAATGCATAGTAAAAAAACGTAATGAAAAGGGCAGTTAATATTGCACCTTTCAGGTAAGGTGAAATCTCATAGTAGTGATTTATAGAATTTAGCTTCTTGTATCTATTTGTTAACAGAGTACCAAGCCCCCAGGATGTAATTAGGACCAAAAAATTTTGTTCATGAAGAATGTTGTAATGGAATGTCCCAGTTTGTAAGTATGTAATAAAAACATAAGTGAGGAGNAGAATTGAGATACTTGGAAGTAACCACTTAAAGATAAATTTATTTTTAGTTTTTAGTTCTATTGGAGTTTCAAGATTGATTATCTCAATCCCAGATGACTTTATAAATATCTTTAAAAATATTGTAATTATATTGGTCATGATGAACATTATAATTGTAAAAGTAACTATAAAAATTCTTGAGATATTCCATAGATCTGAAGATGAAATAATAATTACTGCAAACAGAAAACTTAACATGGAAGACCAGAAATTTATTCTTAGTACTAGCCAAAATGGTTTTTGAATTAATGAATTTATTCGATCATAATAGTTTGTAAATAATATCCAGCAAAAAATAAAATTAGCATAAAGATGTAGGTAGTTTTCTCTTGGGATAAAATAGCCAAATTTTTCATAGACCATTAAAATAAAAATAAAAGTGAATATGGTTAAATCAGATAGCCAAATTATCTTCTTTAAATTGGATTTACTGATCATAAAATAATATCCCTTATTCTTTACTCTTTAGAGTAATTAATAGTGAATTTATAATATTGAGGATATTAAAACTGTGCTTGGAATCACAGAGAATACATATTGCCATTGTAGATATACGCTTGAATCATTGTTTTTTATTTGAATTATGAAAAATGATAGCGATCTATGACAATATTTGCACTCCGANTTTATATATAAATCTAGTTAAGTAATTGAAAAAGAGCTAAAAATATTTTCTAACCCAACTCTTTTTCTGGGTTACTATTTTTCGAATAGTCCAGTACAAATTGTTCAATAAATAGATTTACATCTATTTTATTTTTCAATATTTCATTACATCTTTTTCGCTGCTCATTTTTACTATCATTATTTTTTAGTATATCAATAGCTTTATCTATCATTTTTTTATTTGACTGAAATATATTTAACAACCCATCTCTTTCTTGAGCTTGTAAGGTTCCAGCAGTCAATGAATTTACATATATACTGGGTGTCCCTAAAATTGCACATTCAGATGCCATCGTTGCACCTTCACCAATAAATAGACTTGAAAAATATAATACGTTATGTATTTCAGTGGGATTGATTTGCAATTTATATTTCTCTAATTCTTGTGGCAACTCTGATTCAGAAGAAATAAATATCTTTGAGTATTTCTTTATTTCATTTATTAATTCTTCTAATACTGTTCGACTAATTCCACTGTGTCCAATGTCATGGCTTGCATTCCAAGAAACCAACCGAATAATTACATACTTTTCCTCTGGCTTTAATCTTAATTGCTTAAGTACTTTATTTGAAGGAGAGAAGTACTTTTCTTGAAGGTAACATTGTTCCATATATCCATTAAATTTTAGATGTTTTTCACCTAGATCAATTTTGAAAACTTTTGGAGTTAGTAATATGGTTGTAAATGGAAGAAATGATATTATCCCAAGTTTAGCATGCTCTGTATCTGTAAATGATATATGAGGTTTTCTTAAAAAAAACGCTACATGTCCAGCATAGGGTGATGCAAAACTAATAAAAATATCGGGTTTAAAGTTTTTACTTAGTTTATACAATTGATAGTTAGCTTTAAACAAATAAAAAAACTTACCAATTAGTCCGTTACGACCTTTGCCTCTTGATATGTAAGGAATCTTATAGTTATCTAATAGTAGATGAGTAACATCTTTTTCTCTAGCTGTAATTAGAAACTTATTCTTTTTGACTTGTAAACTTTTTATCAGGTTTTTAAAATAATGGACATGAGCTGGATGACCAATATCAAGGAATATTTTCATACTAAAACTCTTTTATAAATATTTAAAACCCGGTTTCCAATGATATCTAATCCAAGGTGTTTTACTGTATCTCTTCCATTAGACATCCTATCAGATTTTAGAATGAAATCTATTTTTCTGGCAATATTTTCTGCATCATACGTTGTTATAAAACAGTTTTTAGTTCCAGCTATTAATGTTTTTACATCACCAACATCTGTTGAGATTAGAGGACAATTACATGCAAGTGCTTCTTTTACTATTAATGGTCCGGTTTCAGAATGTGAAGTTACAAGAAGAAGATCTACTGCATTTAAAAGTAAACTTACTTCTCTTCTCGAATAATTCTTTAGTTCAATAAGAGTAATATTCTCTATATGTTTTAAAGCCAGCTTTGCTAGTGATGCATTTTTAATCTTATTATCAAAAGAAGATGAGAACAATACATATGTTGACTTATGATCTAATCCAA
Source organism: Fidelibacterota bacterium (assembly GCA_002698235.1). Classification (GTDB taxonomy): domain Bacteria; phylum Fidelibacterota; class Marinisomatia; order Marinisomatales; family UBA1611; genus NZWG01. Next base: position 4,063 of record NZWG01000022.1, read on the forward strand.
GTTTATCCCGTGCACCTGTTTTTGAAATAGGTCTAAATAAATCCAAATCAACACCACAAGGAATAATATGAGCTTGATCAGAATAATATTTTAATGATTTTGATAAGTTCGGATGAACGAAAATATTTGCATCAGCTAATCTTGAAGCAAATAGACTAAGCAAATAATTACGTATACTAAGATTTACATCACTGCCGTGAAACGTTATTACAACAGGACTAAATGATTGCAAAGCGGCTAGTAATCCAGACAATCCATAATGAGCATGTATCAAATCATATCGTTTACTTTTCTTCAATGTTCTTTTTAATAAAAAATAGTTTTTTAAATATCCAAATATGCCCTTTCCTTCAATTAAAAAATAGTCTACGGTGCAGTCTAATTTCCTTAGACTATCTGCCTGTTCTTTTACAAATGGGCTTACTTNAGAACTATTTCCACTGGCAACAATTAAAACTCTCATGTTGATTTCATTGTAGCTAAAAGGTAATAGAATAATGACCCAGAGGTAACAGAGTCAATTACATGGCCACCAAAAAAACTATAAGCAAAGAATAAAATTATTGCAATATTGTTTCTAACGTTTGACTCATAGAATGATCTTATTAAACCTCTTGTAAGTAGAATCATGAAAATAGTTGTTCCTACCAATCCATATTTAAAGAAAAAATCAAAAAAATCCATTGATGCATTGGTAAACCAAAACTCACCTCTTTTTTTCCAAAATAAATTTTGGCCAGAAAAACTTGTACCAAAGAGAAAGATCTTGGAATCAGATAATGATTTTTGCATTTGAATATTCAAGGATGCATATCGCCTAAAATTAATTGATGTAATTCTATTCAAAGTTTGATTGTTGTATAATCCTCCAACCATTTCAGCTGCAGCAATTGATTTATTTATATTGATACCAAAACGTGATTCATACATCTCAATTGACTTTTCAATCAATAATGAAAATGAAAAAGCAAAGACTATGGAAAATATACTGTAAGCAATTACCTTATTTAGGCTAAGAGCTTTTCTTTTTAAAGCAAAAAATATTGGAATGATAAAACCAAAAACGCTCTTAGATGCAATGATAAATGCATTCAAGAATGTTAATGATAAAGGGATGATTTTCTTCCTCAATCTACCATCCAATAAAAAATATGTAAAAAAAATAAGATTTAGAATCGAAACTGGGTTACCCCCTTGGAACATGCCTTTTGAGGTTCCCTCAAATCTGTAGGCTTCAAGTCCTATGCCAAAGAGATGACCAGCTAGAAGNTTAATCACAAAAACTGAAAAATTTATATATATTACTCTTTTGGAAAATAATTCATTTATTTCCATACGGTTTTTGATGAATACAAATAAAAAGATAAGAAATTGAAATCTTAAAAGATAAGTAATATCCTCGATAAACATATTCATTGAGGAGTGCGCAATAAAGTGGATGAATGCGTTGAGTATGAAAAATACAAACATTAAAAGACTTAAGAANTCCTCATAAAAGAGATCTTTATTTTTTACTTTTAATAGATAATAAAAAATAAAAATAATTAACATAGGCCCTCTAATCCAATACCCTATGTTGAAAAGAGGATTTGTTATACCTAAATAAATACGAACAAATCCACTAATAGAATCAATCAGAAGGAATGATAGCATATAATACCTAATTATTATGTGCAGTTTTATCATTATTGTTAATTTGAATAATTAANTGTGAANTTTTTTATTTTTANAACAGCCATTANTATNTGATATCCTATNCCAATGATTATTCCAATTGAGTAGCCAATGGCAATACCTATTAATTGATACTTTGGCACNAGAATTAACCAAGAAAGCGTAGATATCATAAGTATGACAATGCCACCAATATTTGGATATATTACATATTTTGTACCAGAAAGAAATGATACGAACGGTATAGATATCATCCTTACAAANAAACTTGGTAATATAATTCTTAATATTAAGCTTCCATTTGAAAAATCTTTTCCAAATATGGAAATTATTTCTACAGAAAAAANAAAAACTGATAAACAAACAATGGTAGCNACTCCTAGCATAATTTTAGTTCCTTGATTAAATATCTGGAANATCTTTTCTTTATCCCCTNTTCCAAATAATTTTGAAAATTCAGGAAAAAATACTTGAGTAAATAATTTGGGAATGAACATTAGGACGCTGATTATTGCTAAAACAGAAGAGTAAAGTCCTGCATCTGAATGAGCGAGATAAATGCCAGTAACTATGATTGATATATAACCTGTACATGTACTTGCAACTGTGCCTATCATACTTATAGTACCGTAATATGAAAATGATTTGATTACCTCTTTCCAATCAAATTTTTCATTAGATGTCATTTNTTTTGTTATAGAATTAAATTTTTCTAGAAGTGTTCTCAACCCTAAAAGACAGAATAGTGTATATGATAGTAAGTAGCATTCAATTAATAGATCGGGTCTATTTGCGTAACAAACAAACACTAAGGATGTTAACATGATAATTGCAGAAATAATCTCATTGATGGCATATGACCTAACGAGATCTATGCCATAAAATACTCTTCTTATAATTATGTAATAAGACCTTATGAAAGTATAAGCTATCAGGCTATTAAATAAATTAGGATCAAGAGAAAAACTTTTTGAAAAGAATTCTAAATTTAAAGCAAGAATTAAACCAATAACTGTTAAAATAATTAGCGGACCTATGAAAGAAACTTTAAATATAAAGATGAAATGCTCTATGCTTTTTCTTCCACGATATTCAGCAAGGAATTTCGTTCCTGCAGTACCAAAATAATTTGTAACAAAAGCAGTGATCATTAGACAAAAACTCAAAGATACGTTTATTGTACCTAATGTTTCTCTACCAAATGTACGTGCAATTAGAAAATTAAAAGCAAATGGAACCAAGCCTACAAATGCGAGTGCAAGACCAGTGTGGAATGAGTTTTTAATTAGGCGCTTACTCAGCGCTNCACTAACTTTTTCTTCTATCAAGGTATAAGGTGTAAGGAACCGCTAAAAAAAGTCCGAATATGAANGAAAGAATAACTATCAATGTACGCTTTGGTTTTGCTTTTTTAACAGCTGGTTCAGCTGTATCTAATATGTTAATTAATAATCTCTCTTTTGCCTCATCAATCTTAGCTATTTCAAATTGCTGCCTTAGGGTTATGTATACTGCACGATTCTCTTCAACTGTACTTTGAAGNCTCTCTCTCATCATTTCTATGGATGGCGTATCCAATCTTAGGGGATGATCTTTCCGGAAATCGGTTAATGAATCCTCTGAATTTCCCATTTGTTTTTTTGCTTCTTCCATTTGTTTTTCTACAAAGACCTTATTTCTTGATGCCTCTCTCTTTTGCTCAATNGAAATAAATCTTTTGACATATTCTGCAATATAATTTGCAATATCGGAAGCTAGTTTTGGATCTTCCATTAAAACTGTTACGGAGATCATACCAGAGATNTCCTCTTTGACAGAAATTAATTCATCCAATCTTAGAATNGCTTCATAGGTCTCTTTATCTAGTTTACTTGAACTAAACCCTCCACTTGGTAAGAATTGTCTTATCAATTTCATAGGAGAAAAGAAAGGAGGTTTATCTAATTCCCAATATTGAATTAAGTTNGAACCTTCTGGGAAGTTGTTGGTCTTCCATNTTCGGAGGACTATNTCCTTTTTTAGTCGTCTACTTTTTATAACATCAGGTATATTATAAGTAGGGGCACTAGCTAANCCTCCTATNCCAAATGANTTAGCAAGGCCCTGAAAATCGCCAAGTACTCCACCCGTTTGACTTAATTCACCTGCAGGATATAATGAGATCTTTGATTCAAAATATATTGTAGCTAATAATGAATAGGTTAGCCCAATNGTGGTGCAAAATAATGCAACCTTGGTCATCAGTAATTTATTTTTTAATAGTATTTCCCATATTGCTTTGATATTGATTTCATCATTTTCAGTGATAAGTGGNTTTTTATCCTTTATATTGTTAGCTGNAGGTCTCTTAATCAGGTCTCTTTTTTTCAGTTCTGCTATTCGATTTCTTAAAGTTTTCTCAGTTAATCCATTCTTTTTAGCAATTTTCTCTCTTTCAACTGGGTCTGTAATGATATTAGGATTAGCCTGAACAATATTTAGAATCTTCTGTTCATGTGGTGTCAATTTCATAATATTATCTTTGAAGAATTGTTTGTATGTAATAAATCAATAGTCCTGATTGGTATAAGGCGGATACTAATTCTTTAGCTGCATACCATTCATTGTAGTCTAGTTTTTCAGGAACAAATACTATGTCTCCGTATTGTAATTCATGCTTACTGTTCATTTTTAGTCTTTGTCCTGTGGTCGATTTGATAACAAATCTTTTTCGACCTGCATTTTTGGTAATGCCNCCTGCCAGTTTAATGTAATCTTTAGCGTTAAAATTAGATGTATAAGGATACCTTCCAGGCAATTCAACTGCACCTATGACTTCGATATAAGGGAAATATCTTTGAATGTAGATAACATCTTTATTCGTTACTAAATGATTCTTATCCTTTATTGTATTTAAGGATGTCTCTAGGGCTCCTTTTTCAGTCCTAATCCTTGCCTTTACATAAGCTTTTTCTTCAATGGAACGATTTATTTCATCTTTTAATAATATACGCTCTAGTTCACGATCTGGTATTTTTACTATCTCACTATTATTAATGTAGATTTTTGAACTGTCAGCACTCGATAAAAATCCTCCAGCTGAATGAATAATATCATTAATTGTTGTCTTACCAATATCTATTGGATAGGTCCCTGGATAATTGATCTCGCCAATTATTTCAACAATATTATGGGGGTCCTTGTTATATGAATAAGGTACCATTATATGATCTTCTGGANAAATAAATACATTCTCAAGTTCTTGGTTTATTAGGTGTCTTGATTGNGTAATGTTAGCTAGATCTGTCCTCAATAAACTGATGCTATCAATTAAGGCATCTGGATGATAACCACCTGCAATGGTCACTGCATCTGCAATAAGATCGCCACTTTTAAACTCATATTCCCCTGGTTTCTGAACTCCACCATGCACTGTGAAAAACTGTGTTTTATATGGGATTGAAATCACATCTTCTTGTTGTACATACGGATTATAATCTGATTTGCCGGTTACTTTAAACTTTTCTAGATCTACCTTGAGGGTATCTTGTCCTCTAATAATATGAATGTTTCGTTTTGATAATTTTGAGATATCACTATCAATTTCTTCCTCAAGTCCTAATTTACGATTATAAAAATCATCAACAGCAATACGAGATCTCATACCAAACGTCTCAGAAAAAGAAGACTCTTTATTCAACTTGACGGTTTCTTTAACCTTCTGATTATATTCAGATTCAATTTGATTGAATAGATCTGATACTCTGGTCATCGGTGTTACAATAAAATATCCTGCGTTACTGAATTGACCNATCACNAATAANCTGAATTGCCTTATNGTCTCTAATTCAACATTGATTTTCACACTANTATTCCATGATTTTATCTGTCTTTTTATTTCTGTGATTAATTCTGAAAGCTTGAGTTTATCACAATCAATCATACCAACAGAAGGTATTAGTAATTGACCGGTTGGTGAAATAGTTAGGCTATGATCAAATGTCTCATTGCTGGAAATGATGTTGACATGCAATTGATCGCCCGGGCCAACAATGTATTCATCAGGGTTAACAAATTTATCAATTATAAAGTGATCTTGATTTTTATCTTTCTTTGACAAATTAGAAGATACGTTGTTTGCTTTAGATGCCTGCCTTTGCGCTAGTCTTAAAGTGTTCAAGTCTAAATTCTGGAGTTTAGATGCTCCATGTACGCAAATCACTACTAGCAATATCTTAAATATTCTTATCATGTTTTAGTTTTGAATTATCGAGGTTTCGACAGGGCACAAGGAAAAACTATCTGTCGATATTTACTATGTTATTTTTTTTGCCTTTTGTTTTTAAAAATGGGCGCGGTTAATTCCGATAGTATTCCTTGTTATAATATTTAAACTTATTCTTTAAAAAGAATTAATCCAAATTAAAATTAGCCCGGGCATTTGCCCTTTAATATTTTCATCTGTATAAGGTTAGCAATACTGGTATATTAAAAATAAATTAGTCACTTATTAAGCTATAATTTCATATGATTTCATTAAAAAAACTTCGCAACCAGACAGAGCTTTGCAAAAAATCAATACTATTAAAAGANAATGATATNGATTTAGACAATGTACTTGCTTTAGATAAAAAGCTTCGTGAACTAAAAACAATTTCTAATGATATGAGAGCAGATCGTAATAACGCTTCAGAATCAATTGGTGAGTTAAAAAAAGCTGGTAAAGATGCTGCAGAATCAATTAAGAAAACCAGAGAATTAGGTGATGAATTAAAGAAAATAGAGCATGAACTCAACGATATTGAAAAAACATTAACCGCTTCTTTATATCGCTTACCAAATATGCCTCACGAAAGTGTACCAAGAGGGAANGATGAAACTTATAACCGAGATGTTCGAACATGGGGAAGTATGCCTAACTTCAAATTTAAGCCAAAGTCTCATTTNGAGCTCGGAGAACAACTAGGCTTATTNGATTTTTTGAGAGGTGCAAAACTTTCGGGAAGTGGGTTTCCTTTATATACTGGGATAGGTGCTAAGCTTGAACGAAGACTAATTAACTCAATGATAGAGCATCATGAAAAGGAATTTGGGTTTACAGAGGTTTTTCCTCCTGTCCTAATGAAAAAAGAATCTATGTTGACAACAGGCCAATTGCCCAAGTTTGAGGAAGATATGTATCANACAGAAGTTGANAATCTTTATCTTGCTCCGACCGCTGAGGTCCCTGTTACAAATATTCATCGNAATGAGATAATCAATGAACAAGATCTGCCAATATCCTACGTTGCATACTCACCTTGCTTTAGAAGAGAGTCAGGTTCATATGGAAAAGATACAAGAGGATTATTGAGAGTTCATCAATTTAATAAGGTTGAACTAGTAAAATTTGTNAAACCAGAAACATCATACCANGAACTAGAGGTCCTTACAAATCAAGCAGAGTCTATNTTGCAAAAGCTAGGTGTTCATTATAGAGTAATTGAGCTTTGTACAGGAGATCTAAGTTTTGCTGCAGCGAAATGTTATGATATTGAGATATGGGCACCAGGCGAGGAAAAATGGCTTGAGGTATCTTCTTGCAGTAATTTTGAATCCTTTCAAGCTCGAAGAGGAAATATTAGATATCGAAGTTCATCNAATAATGAAGTCAATTTTCTTCATACATTAAATGGCTCTGGCCTTGCTACTCCCAGATTATTCGCAGCTCTGATAGAAACTTATCAAACTGAAGATGGTGATATTGTCTTTCCTGAAGAGGTTGCAAAATTTTTAGGTATCAAGGACATTCGCTAGGTTGAGAATCTTATGGGCCTCANTATGGACTGTNATATGGACTATTGTTTTTGGATTATCAGGCATATTTCTTACATATTTTGAATCAAATAAAGGTCGTATACTAGGTCATTGCGCAAGATTGTGGGGCAAATTCATACTGTTCACCTGTGGAATAAAGTACAAGGTNAGTGGTCTNAANAATATTGATTCAAAAATAAACTATATTTTCGCTGGAAACCATACTTCCATGTTGGATATTCCCATTGCATTTTCAGGTTTACCTTATTGGCTAGTTCCAATCGCCAAGATTGAACTCAAATCAGTTATGTTGCTTGGATGGGTTATGAAAACCGCTGGACATATTTTTGTTGATCGNAATAAAAGTGAAAGTGCCCTTCNTATTCTAGAAAAAGTAAAAATATCNNTAATAGAAAAACCAAGATCAATATTATTATTNCCTGAGGGCACACGTACTATCGATGGATCATTGGGACAATTCAAGAGGGGGGGTCTTCTTTTAGCTATTGATACAAAAATGCCTATTGTACCAATAGCATTTATTGGATCTTATGAAATGTTTGGTAAAGGGTCATGGTCAATGAAAGGTCATAGTGTTGAATTAAGGGTTGGTAGCCCGATCGATCCAAATAATTATTCCTATGAAAGTAGACGAGAATTGGCTCAATTTGTTCGAGAAAAAGTAAAAGAGTTGATGTAGCCTTAGTTTATTCACTATTTAGTATGCTAGAAGAAGAGAGGATATCAAAAGAAATAAGAGATCTAAGATCAGGAAATAAGATCATAGTATTTACAAATGGCTGTTTTGATCTACTGCATCAAGGTCATATGGATCTAATTAGTACGTCATCTACTTTTGGAGATGTTTTGGTTGTAGGTCTTAATTCTGATGAATCTGTAAAAAGATTGAAAGGCGATAAAAGGCCTATACAAAATATTAAAGAGAGGAAGAATGCTCTCATCGCTACAGGTTATGTGGACAAAGTATACACGTTTGAAAAGGATACACCCCTAGACCTTATCCTGCAAATAAAACCAGATATCATTGTAAAAGGAGGGGACTATGTTGCAGAAGATGTTGTTGGCTATAACGAAGCAATTGATTGGGGTGGTGAAATTAAAATTGTACCAATTACACCGGGTTTTAGTACTACATCTATCATTGAAAAAATGAAGTGACAAGGTCTTGTTTGGTTTGATATTTAGATTATATATTCTGATGCGGAGTTTCACTAAATCCCTTTGAGTAAAATACTTAGAGCCATATTACCCTATTTTTTCGGNACCATANTTATGTTTGGTGCTGAGGCAAAAACCACCTCCTAAGGTTTTTCCTAATGTATCTGTATANACAGCATCAACAGATACTTCATTGAACCTAGACGAGACTCGAAATAGATTCCCTGAGATACTAAGAGATGCCAAATTATTAATGTCTGAGGTTATGATATGTGATTTTAACAAAGATACCTTAGAGGTCGCATTTTTACTAAGTAAAATATTTGAACTTCTTATGGAGGCAGACCAGATCGGGGACATGAATTTGGAAGACAAGGAAGAATTTGACCGTTTTAATAGAACATTTACTGATTTGTACACGCATAACCTTGTTTCTGTTCAAAGTATCAATGCTCCAGTAATGGCTGAAAAAATGTGGACTGATATAAGTGAAGCCATTGAAATTGAGATGGGTGAAACCAAATTAATAGTCGTCGAAGACAGAGATGGACATGTTCCACTTGTTAGAACAAAACATGTTGATCAATATATAAAATATTTTCAAACCAAAGGTAGAAAACAATTTCAAATCTGGTTGGATAGATATGCAAAATATAAAGATATGATATTGCCTATTCTAAAAGAGCATGAAATGCCCGAAGAATTCATTTATTTAGCAATGATTGAATCTGGATTAAATCCAAAAGCATACAGCAAGGCCAAAGCATCGGGTATGTGGCAGTTTATTTATGCAACTGGTAAAAGATATGGTTTAAATAGAGATTGGTATAGGGATGAAAGAAGAGACCCTGAAAAAGCAACCCATGCAGCATGCCTCTACCTTAAAGATTTGTACAAACAGTTTGATAATTGGTATCTAGCACTTGCTGCATATAATTGCGGCTCAGGTAGAGTATCTAGAGCATCAAAGATTCATCAGACCTATGATTTTTGGCAGATGCATTCTCTTCCAAGAGAAACACGGAATTATGTTCCATATTTTCTATCTGCTGCAATAATAGCAAGAAATCCAGAAGCTTATGATTTCAAGGTTCCGAAAAATGTTGAACCATTTCAATATGAAACGATTGCATTGGAAAAGAGTGCAGATATATCCGTCTTGGCACGGGTAGCAGGATTAAAACCAAAAGTATTAAGAGATTATAACCCAGAACTAAGGCAATCAGCAACACCAACAGAGTCTGGATATCCCTTAAAATTACCTATGGGNAAAAAAGAAGACTTTTTAAGAGCCTGGAATGCAATACCTGAAGAAGAGAGATTTGCTCCTCAATTTGTTGTTCATAGAGTCAGATTTGGTGAAAGTCTTTGGACGATCTCAAAGAAGTATAATGTTTCAATTCATGATCTAGCAGCGGTAAATAAAATTCGGAACAGAAATAAAGTCAGAGTCGGGCAAAAGTTAAATGTACCACTAAAGGGTGGACAGGTTTGGGGCAACAATGATAATGGTGGGCCCCCTGGACATTCAAAAAGAGTATATAAGGTCAAGCGTGGTGATACNCTTGGGCAGATAGCTGAAAACTTTGGAACAAGAACAAGTAAAATTAGAAGATGGAATAATATGAAATATGGTTCTCACTTGATCCATCCTGGCCAAAGATTAGTCATTTGGGTAAAATAAATTATTTTATGATAAAGCACATAGAGTATATCTGGGGGTAAAGNNAATGACAAAACAAGAGATAGTAGATATTGTTTCTGAAGCAACAGGATTGACTAAAGTTGAAACTGAGACAGTAATGAATGGGGTAATGGGAACAATTATAGAATCACTTGCAAATAATGAAAGAGTTGAGCTTAGGGGTTTCGGTACTTTTGGAATAAAGCATCGAATGCCAAAGAAGGCTAGAAATCCTGGAACAGGCGAACCTGTTTATTTACCAGAAAGGTTTGTTCCAACGTTTAAACCTAGTAAACTCATGCGCTCAAGAGTGAATGATTTAATCAATAAATAAACGGATTTTTAATGCCAAGTGGTAAAAAAAGAAAAAAGAAAAAAATGAATACGCACAAACGTAAAAAACGTTTACGTGCTAATCGTCATAAGAAAAAAGATAAATAGTTTATAAAAGCGGTTTACTTCATCCGTAATCCTTTCTAAACCAAAACAATTTTATTTATGTCTGATAGACAAGATTGTTTAACAGTATCTACCTTAAATGCAAAGATTAGAGGTCTTCTGGAAGAAGAGCTTTCTAATATCTGGGTCAAAGGTGANATNTCTAATTTTCACCATCATCCAGCCTCCGGACACATGTATTTTACTATAAAGGATAATTCAAGTGAAATACGTTGTACCATGTTTCGAATGAATAATCTTCATCTCAATTTTAAGCCTGAAGATGGAATGGAAGTTCGTATTTATGGTAATGTAACTGTTTATGAAAAAAGAGGACAGGTACAGTTAAAGGTCGGTATGATGGAGGNATCTGGAAAGGGTGATCTTTACAGATCTTTTGAATTGCTTAAAAAATCACTCCAAGCTGAGGGTCTTTTTGATGAGAGTCACAAAAAGAGAATTCCTTCCTATCCAAAAAAGGTAGGAATTCTTACATCTGGATCGGGTGCAGCGTATCAAGATATAATTAATGTCCTGAATAGAAGAGCTCCTCATATTGAAATCGTCTTACATTCTGTAAAAGTTCAGGGCNTCGGGTCATCACATGAAGTCGTTTCTGGAATAGATCTTTTCAATAAAGATAATTCCGTAGAATTATTAATAATTAGTAGAGGTGGAGGCTCTATAGAAGATCTTTGGACATTTAATGAAGAATCAGTGGCTAGAGCAATTTTCAAATCACATANCCCAATTATCTCTGGTATAGGGCATGAAACTGACTTCACCATTGCTGATTTTGTTTCAGACCTAAGAGCACCAACACCCTCAGCAGCAGCAGAATTAGCTGTACCATTGCGCGAAGATCTTTTACTGATCATAAAAAATTTCAAATCAAAGATGTCGCGCAATGTCTATAACCAACTAGAACAAAGATGGTTGTTTTTTGATCAGATTGAAAAAAGAATTTCTAATCAACGCCCGTCAAGAAAAATTGAGATCCAAGTTCAGACGTTAAATCAAAATCATCAAAGAATGCTATTGGCCATTGAAAAAAAACATACTTTTCTTTCGGAAAAGATAAACTATTTATTCAAACAATTATCCAATTTGGGNCCAGATCACGTTCTAGATAGAGGTTACGCAATTCCTATTGACGAACGGGGTAAGGTGATTCGGAGTTCAAATCAAATTAANGTCGGTGAATCATTTAGATTAAANATGGCAAAAGATGGAATNATTGCTAAAAAAACATCANATACAAAACCAACATAAATTTCTTGTAAATTTCAACATGACTAAAGAAAGAGAAAAAAAGAACTTTGAAGATTCAATTGGACGTCTTGAAAAATTAGTTGAGAATATGGAATCTGGTGAATCATCTCTCGAGCAAAACTTAGCATGGTTTGAAGAGGGAATGGAATTAATCAAAATATGTCAGGGTCATTTAACAGACGCTGAGCATCGTGTTCAGGAGTTGGTCGAGAAGAATGGTCAGATAATTGAGACCAAGAATCTTAAATGAATTTACCAAAGCAGTTTGGAATATGGGGTAATACAGATAAGNTTTCATTTTGGGACGTCTTACCCAAAATCATGTCTTGGTCAAAGAATAATGGATTAGAAGTATATCTNACCAATCGAATTCTTAACCATGAAAATGGTCAGCACCTAAATCATAAAGAAATACTATCAAAAGATGACATGTCAGNATTGGATTTCATTTTAGTTTTAGGAGGTGATGGTACATTTTTATCACTAGCTCGAATTATTGAAGATGTAAAGACACCAATACTTGGCATACACCTTGGAGATCTTGGTTTTTTAGCAAAAGTAACTTTAAAAGATCTTTTTCATAGACTTGATCAAGTTGCAGAGGGTTCATATATACTAGAAGATAGAATTTTAGTCCAAGGGTCAATTGTTAAAGAAGGAGCAAANATTGATAAAGTTGCTTTGAATGATTTTGTCATTTGCAATGCCCAATCTCATAGAATGCTTAACGCATCGGTCCATGTAGATGGGCATATGGTGGGAAATTACAGATCTGATGGATTAGTAATCGCTACTCCAACCGGTTCTACTGCATACTCACTATCAGCTGGTGGTCCAATTGTCACTCCGAAGGTCGATTCACTCATAATAACACCGACAGCTGCACATACATTAACATCTCGGCCACTGGTCATCCCAGCATCTTCAGAAATTATCATAAGCTTCCCAAATAATGATGATTCGATTCAGTTTATTGCTGATGGACAAGAACATGAGATCTTGGATTCTTCATGTAAGGTGTTGATAAGTAAGTCTGATAATAGAGTAAGTTTGATTGATTTTGAGGATACTGATTATTTTGAGACTCTTCGAAAAAAGATGGGATGGGGCAGGAGGGGTGATCAGCAGAATAATTAAAATTTCTTATCTATAATATTGAAAATAATTAGTATCATTTTTTTATTTTTGTCNTTCATACAAGCAAGGTCTATTAATGGAAAGATAAAAAGTGATGAAGGTCTTTCTTTAGAAAACGTTAATATAATTAGTATACCATCAAAAAAAGGGGCACAATCTGATATTTCAGGTTCCTTTTCTCTATTCACATCGCTAAATGATAAGTTTATTATTGTCAGTCACATTGGATACGTTTCAGATACCATCGAAATAGNATCGATCGATTATGAATTATTAGTAATTCTAAAAGAGAAGAGTCTCGTGTTGGACTCATTAGAGGTAAAGGCAAAGATTAGGGGTGATGTGAACTACTTTTTAGAAAAAAACATGGTTACNAGNCTTGACCCTGATAATNTAACCATGCGAGGATCTACTGATATTGGTGAAGCNNTATTCTCAAAATTCCCTGTTTCCATGAATGAGACAATAGCAGGAACCAAGAACATATCAATGCGGGGGTCTGAAAATGATGAACTGGTATTNCTTTACGATGGAATAAAAATCAACAATATAAGTTCAGGCACAATAGACTTAACTCAATTCACTTCCTTTGGTCTAAGTAACTTGGAAATCACATCAGGTAGCTCTGATAATAGCATTCATTCATCAGGCATGATNAATTTTGTTCCAAAAATAAATTATGACAATGAATTTACGNTTAGCCAAAAATTTGGTAGTTACGATTTTGGCAGTTTTGATATCTATTCTTCTTTGGGAAACAAAAACATTTCATTCAGCACTGGATTATCAAATGGAAATTTTTCACAAAGATACGATGACTCAGATTCAAACAAAGTTCAAAAAGAGTATAATAGTNTTCTAGTCAATACAGGTCTGAAGAATGATGTGGGAAAAGAACTGAAACTAATGGGCTTTANAAATAAGAAAATAATCAGGAATGGTAAGACCAAAGATACTCTCAATAACTTTATACAAAACTTGATTGTAAAATTTTATGATAANAATAATTTCTTGGGAGAATTTANCCTTTACGGATTTATCCAAGATCAGAGGANTTTTCAATCTACNAAATTTCAAATAAATAAAAATAATGATGAATTAAAAGGTGTTGGTATATCATATGAAGCAAAATTGCACAGCTCTAATTTTAAGATTTTAGCTGAAAAAAGTAATATNAGATCTTTATGGAAAATCAATAGTCTTAAGCTTGATTTAAATAGANGCAGAACAAAGATTACTGGTATTTTTGAAATTTTTCATCCTCAAAAAAAGCAGGGTCTAAATCTTCAAGATNTAAAATTCACTTTCAGTAATCAAGACATAATATCTGGATCTAAATCAGATTCGNTNGTTTATTTTCGTGATGGTGTTTGGACAAGTAGAAGCTCCAAGTTCACGTTATCATTTATTAATAAAAAATCAAAAAATAGAAAAATGATATTTATGAATATTTCAAATTCTTACAGAATTCCAAGCATATATGAAGCGGTCCATAATGAGATACATGCCTCGCAATCGGAGATGGGTCTGCTTCCAGAACAAAAATCAATGTCTGAATTAGGTATAAAATTAAATAATTCAGATACAAAAGATGCACGTTCCATGAGTGCAGTATTTACAGCTTTTAATTATAATTATAAGGACAAGATAAAAAAACTATACATCGAAGATTCTTTCATACAAATTCCTATCAATTACGGTGATGCCAGTATTTTTGGTTTTGACAATTATATTAAATTGAATCTTAATGGAGGTAAACTGGCTGTTGGTGCATATGTAACAAACTATTTTTTTTCTGACAATATGGCTTTTCAATTAAAACCTAGTAAAATGTATAGAGTTACAATTCAAATAAATAGTTTATTCGGGATCATCAAACTCATTTATAGAAAAGAAAATGAAAAATATCTTACAACTATAAATGGAGAAGGATTCCAAAATAGAACTGCAATCAGCCGGATAGAAAACTTTGACTTAGATATTTCTACAAAATTGCCAACTACATTCGCAGATATTGCAATTACTTTTTCAG
>NZWG01000084.1 GCA_002698235.1 Fidelibacterota bacterium
AGTTGGACCCCTGCAATGAAATCTGCCCATAAGTAAATATAAAGCCCTGCTACTCCAAATAAGGTGAATAATAGAGCAATTGCAGAGTATAGCAACTGGTTATTAAGGACTACCATGAGTGCAGATGCGATGGTAAATAAAGCCATAAACCAGAAAACAGCCTCAGGCATTAGTTCTAGGCCTCGGCCTTGTTATCGTCCGCCAATTTATCCATTCCTTCTTTAGTACCTGGCTTGGCAAACCTGTATATAAGGTCACTTCGGTCTGGCTCTGAGAATTCATAATCAATAGGATGCTTTTTACTATTAGGGCCTCCGGTCATAAAGATGCACTCCTCTGGACATGGATAGGTGCAGAGATTGCAGTAACAACATTCGGTCATATCAATGTCAAATCGAGTGACAACCATAGCTTTTCTTGATCCATTTGAGGTAATTCCTACATGCTTTACATCTTTGATATCTTCTCCTCGATCTGGAGCTTTTACGGTCTCAATCTTTATACAATCAACAGGACAAGCTCGCTCGCACTTCAGACACCCTATGCAATCGTCCATATCAACATGTAGCCTTGACCTTATTACGTTATAGCTACCATGATCAAAACCTATGTTTCGCTCTGGCCGCGGCCATCTTTCTTCAGGATATTGCAACGTAGCTATCCTATTCTTCGCACCTAAGAAGTGCTTCATGGTAATAGACATACCTTGAGCTATTGTTGAGCTGGCAACAAAGATGTCTTTAAAAAATTTAATCATTACATTAACCTCTCATTACTGTCCATACTGCTACTCCAAAAATATTAAAAAGTCCTATGGGGATAAATACTTTCCAGCACATGTGCATTAACTGATCGACGCGCAATCTTGGCACGGTCCACCTAATCCAGATCATTACAAACACGAGCGACAGAGTTTTAATGAGCATCCAAACAACACTCCATGCTGGTGAGTTTAAAAAGTTAGGAAATGGACTCTGCCACCCTCCAAAAAATGCAGTTGCACTTACTGCACAGACGATAAACATATTTGCATATTCACTTAAAAAGAATAATGCATATCGCGTTCCTGAGTATTCAGTCACAAAACCTGCAACTAACTCAGATTCGGATTCTGGAAGATCAAATGGCGTTCTATTTGTTTCAGCAAGCGTACTTATAAAGAATATGATGAATACGATTGGCATGAAAGGATTATCAAAAATTATCCAGTTAAAGATACCACCGCTTTGGTATGAAATAATATCCTGCATGCTTAATGAACTTGCAAGCATTATTACTGCGACAAGGGAGATTCCTGCTGGTATTTCATAACTAATGATTTGTGCAGCAGATCTCATTCCTCCATACAACGCCCATTTATTATTGGAAGACCATCCAGCAAGTATTAATGCAATAACTGCAAGACTACCTATCCCAACAATATAAAAAATTCCAATATTCATATCGGTAATAATGATTGTCTCTCCAAATGGCACAGCAATAAATCCTGTCAATGCACCGATAAAAATTAGAAATGGTGCTAAAATGAATAGAGGTCTATCAGCTGTGGCTGGAATTATGTCCTCTTTCATAAAAAGCTTTAATCCATCCGCTACTGGCTGTAATAGGCCCCACTTGCCAGCATGCAATCCGGGTCCTTGTCCCATAGGACCAGTCTTATCTTGCATGAATGAGGATACCTTTATCTCTGAATATATGACACCAAAACCGTATACAGTTATGAAACCTAGTAAAGCACCGATAGGGATTAACATCGATAAGATGAGAAAAAGAGAATTACCCGCAAAATCTGGAAAAAACTTGTTTAAACTATCAAAAATGAAGTCTACGGTCATCTATCAATCTCACCAAGAACAATGTCAAGACTACCTAAGATAGCTAGGACATCTGACAGCAGCCAACCAGCTGCAATCTCATCCATTACTGATAAGGCAGTAAAAGCAGGGGACCGCATTTTCAACCTGTAAGGAATCGCGCTACCATCACTCTCGATATAATATCCCAAGTCACCTCTAGGGGTTTCTGTCCTTGCATATATTGAGCCTTTTGGTGGGCGTATTTTTTTTGGCAAATTTTGATGAACATCTCCATCTTTTGGCATCTTTGAAATGGCCTGTCTGATGATTTTAACACTTTCTCTCATTTCCTGTATTCTTACATAGAACCTGTCCCAGCAATCACCAACAGTTCCTTTTACACCTTGTCCAATNGGNATGTCAAATTCAAACCTATCATAGATTGAATAAGGGTCGTTCTTACGTAAATCCCAATTAACTCCAGATGCTCTTANATTTGGTCCCGTAACACCATAGCTTATGGCAATATCTTTAGGCATCACGCCTATGTCAGCAGACCTTTCAACTAATATCTTGTTATGTGCCAGAATATTTTCAAGTTCATCGATGTTTGGTTCAAATTCATCAAGGAATTTTAGTGTGGATTCAATAAAACCAGTAGGAAGGTCATGGCTCAACCCACCAATCCACATATAATTGTAGAGAAGACGCGCACCACAGGTCATTTCAAATAGGTCGAGTANCCTNTCCCTATCCCTAAGAGCCCATAGAAATGGTGTAAAAGCACCTAGGTCTAATCCNAAAACTCCAGTNCAGAGCAAATGGCTCGCTATTCTTTGCAANTCAGCCATNACCACTCGAATATGTTCAACTCGTTCATTGACCTTGATGTCCATGAGTCTTTCCATTGCAACCACATATCCAAAATTCATTGACATAGACGACAGATAGTCGCACCTATCTGTNTATGGTATTACTTGTTCGTAAGTGACATTCTCNCAATGTTTTTCAAANCATCGATGCAGATACCCCATATATGGGGTTATTTGAGAAACTACTTCTCCATCAGTCTTCACCTGAAGACGTAATACACCATGCGTTGCCGGATGCTGAGGTCCAATGTTTAGGACCATCTCTTCGCCGTGTACTAGTCCCATCCTTCCTTCATTTTAGGCACCACGATTCCNTGATAAGTATCAGGTTCTTGATAATCTTTCCTAAGTGGCCAGCCCTCCCAATCGCTAGGCAACAATATCCTTCTCAAATCCCTATGCCCCAAATATTCTATTCCAAGCATGTCATAAGTTTCTCTTTCAAACCAGTCTGCAATCCTCCATATTTGCTCTACAGAGGGTATCTTTGCGTTAGCTCTTGGAACTCTTATCCTGACCTCCAAGTAGTGGTCGTGCTGCATAGAGTGCAGATTATATCTAGATTCTAAGATTTCCTCTCCCATATCAATGCCCATCTGACACTGCAATGAGTTAAATAGAAGAGATGCATCTGAAAAAAGCCATTTTGCGATATTCAACCAATTATCTGGTTTGAGATAAATATAACTATCTTCACTACCCTCATCAATATCATCAGGAAATTTCTCTTCAATCATTTTTTTTATTTCTTCAAATGGATCTTTGACCTCTTCAACTTCGATATCATTCTGGTTATCGATTTCTTTTGTTTCTGTAGCCTGCGTAGGCATTTTCGGTCGTTCAACAGTACCTTTTTTAACCTTCATGATCATTGCTTTTGCCTTGCCACGTACAATTCTGTCTTCACAAGCATTAACAGAATCCATATCTCCATCGAGGCCTTTATTGACCAGCTCTGCTATAAGTTTTTCTTGTTCCTGACTCATGCCATTTTACGTGTCAAGGGGCGCTCTTCAAGGATTTGTTCCTCTAATTTCAATAGACCCTCAATCAATGACTCAGGTCTTGGAGGACAGCCTGGTACATACACATCAACTGGTATTACNATATCAACACCTTTCAAAACATGATACCCATGTTGCCAATATGGGCCTCCGCTTGTAGCACAAGACCCCATCGCGACAACGTACTTTGGATCGGCCATCTGTTCATAAAGCTTTTTTACTCTTATTGCCATTTTCATCGTAACAGTTCCAGCAACGATCATAACATCAGCTTGTCTTGGCGAGGATCGAGGTATAAATCCAATTCTTTTGATATCATGCCTAGGAGCAGCGGCNGCCATCATTTCAATTGCGCAGCAAGCTGTGCCAAATTGAAAGAACCAAGGNCTAGTAGANCGACTCCAATTNAGAAGCTTTTCAAGCTTTGCTACTATTACNTTNTCTTCAGAAAATNTATTAGTTANTANACCCATTTAACTCTCCTTATCAATTGCNATGTTTTGATATCTTCCNGCTCCATATCGGACTCTCCTCTTAACCCAATCAAGGTCTGACTTGACCCATACATATGCTAACCCTACTGCTAATATTAAAAGAAAGATTCCCATCTCAACTAGAGCAAGCAGACCCAGCTCTTTAAAAACGACTGCCCAAGGAAAAAGGAAGATTACTTCTACATCAAAAATAAGAAATATNAGAGCAATGACATAAAATCTGATATTGAACTGAAGCCAGGCCGAACCCTGAACAACTTCACCACATTCATAGGTTTCTAATTTCTCTTTGGTTTTATTGCTAGGCGCGATTAACCACTGGATGACCAATGGTACAATAACAAAAATCACAGCAACAATAGTTGCAAAGAAAACTGTTCCGAAATCTCTATACATATTNTTTAATNATTACNAAGGTAGATAGCTTACAAATTTACCNCTTGATATTTTGCTTAGTCAAATTAAACTTCAATTATAATCAATATATATTTATTCANTTTTATTANNTAAATCTTGCTGGTGACATGAANNAGTTTGATATAATTTTTTATATGCCAATTTTTGATACAATTGTCACCAATAGCATCCCATACCTTCCAAAATGGATAGCTAAACCATTTTCGAAGCCCTATGTTGCAGGTGAAACAGTTGAAGAAGCATTAGCAGAAGTCAAAGCCCTTAACTCGAAGGGGTTTAGTGCTACTATCGATATTTTGGGCGAACATACTAAAGATATCCATGCTGCAAAAGATATTACAAATCAATACTGTAACCTTTATGAAGAGATAGAAAATAATGCAATAAATTGTACTATCTCTATAAAACCAACCCATGTGGGGCTGAACATTTCCCTTTCTGAGGCAGTAACAAATATGTTAATTATAGCAAAAAAAGCAAGTGAGGTTGGGAATTTTCTTCGGATTGACATGGAAAGCTCTGATTTTACCGACCATACATTTGATATTTTCAAAGAGTGTAAAAAGGTATACGGTAATATTGGAGTCGTAACTCAGGCTTACCTTTACAGAAGCGAGGATGACATAGAAACATTTGGAGACGAACAATTTAATTCAAGAATCTGTAAAGGTATTTATAAAGAATCCAAAACAATTGCCTTTCAANAACGTGAAGANATTAGAAATAACTTTATACTTTTAGCTAAGAAAATGGCGAGAAAAGGTAGTTTTTGCGGTTATGCAACACACGATCANATTCTTATTGATTTACTATTAGAATGGGTGAAAAGTGAAAATATCTCTCCACATCTATTCGAATTTCAAGCTTTATACGGTGTGCCAATGAATGGACGGCTTGAGCAACTTATTGATGAAGGATTTAAAGTACGCATTTATGTCCCTTTCGGACCAGACTGGTTTGACTATTCTGTACGCAGATTAAAAGAAAATCCAGATATAGCCGGATATGTATTATCTAATCTATTTAAGAAATGAATGGTCAAGTCAAGATAAAAGAAATATTAAAATACAAATCAATAGCGGTTGTTGGTTTCAGTCCAAAAAAAGAAAGGCCAAGCAATTACGTATCAATGTATATGAAGCAAAATGGTTATTCCATAACACCTGTTAACCCAGGGCACCAATATATGGGTGATCTAAAATGTTATCCCAATCTAGAGTCAATCGAACACAAAATTGACATTGTAAATATTTTTAGAAGATCAGAATATGTATATGATATTGTTGAATCATCAATATTAATCAAGGCAAAAGCAATCTGGATGCAAGATTCCGTTTATGATGAGAAAGCAAAAGAATTGGCTATGAATAAAGGATTGATAGTAGTAATGAATGACTGCATTCTTAGACAACATAAAATTCATTCACAACCGCGAACATGAAATCGAACCTAAAAAAGAAGTATGAACTCGATGGGTATGCCATAGTCAAGGATGTTATTGACAAAGAACTTGCGAATGAGATAAGACATCACATTGACTGGTTATGCAAGAAGCATCCTAACGCACGTCCCGAGGCTTTCCACCATAGCATGCTTATTAATGATCCATTCATTCATCATCTATTGCATCAAGAAAAGATATTGGATTCTGTGCAAGAAATAATTGGTCCAGACATAGCTCTTTTTGGCGCCCACTATATTGCAAAAAAACCATTTAGTGGACAGCCAGTAGGTTGGCACCAAGATGGCTCCTATTGGCCACTTGAACCGATGAACGTGGTATCTGTTTGGCTGGCAGGTACACACTCTAATGATAACAATGCATGCATGAGAGTCATACCCGGGACTCAGAAAAAGAANCTACTAAAATCATCTGAGATGATTGAACTTGATACCAATGAGTATGTTCTCGATCGTGCCATTCATCCAAAAGACATTAATGAGACTTTAGCTACAAACATCGTTTTGGAACCAGGAGATATGTCCATACATAATCCATTCATCGTTCATGGTTCAAATGCGAACTTGTCTAAGGACTGGCGCATAGGTTTAACTCTTCGCTACATTCCAACAACAACGTTTGTTAATAGAGAAAAGTGGGAGTGTGTGTTATTGAGAGGGAAAANATCTAAAAAGGTGAAAAACATTTACATTGATAAACCAGTATTTGATAAAAAAGAACACATGCCATTTAAAAATTCAAACATTTGAAATTAGTGAAATAAAAACAGTCACATCAATTAATGAATAGTCTAGCGGCTTGCACGTCGCTAGGAAGGTCTAAATAATACTCATTGAACTCAAATACAGCAGTACCTCCAAGTGCCTCAACTAGACCNATTGGCAGGTATTGGTGCTCAATTTTAAAGTATGGATATACTTCGTATTCCCCTGCTGAAAGAGATAATTGGTTAGAATCAATTAAATAGGTCCATGTTAACTCTTCGCTAATTTCAAAACTATGAGGAAAAAACTGATCTCTGATTAAAAACCCATCTTCGTTTACCATACTAAATCTATGCAACGTTAATGAAGCATCGTCATTATTATGGAATATTAGTCCAGAGTTAGAATTTATTGAATCTCCCATTTGAAATTTATATATCGAAATATCAGCTGGTTTGTGAACTTTAATTGAATACTCAATCGATGGTTTTTCTGATTCTAATATGTTCAAATCTGTTTGGAGCATTGAGCTGCATGATAATATTTTTTTTAAGTACACTATCTCTAGCAAGTTACCATTGCTGTCTATATGAGATTGATTACTTGATAATCTACCATTTGTAAAATTGACAGTCACAGAGTCAAGTAGGTAATTATGAATGAAAAAATAAATATTCAATGGTCCTGAGATTTTATCAGAGGAAGTGTTTAAAACAATTTTGAATTCACCCTCANCATTNGTNNNTGTGTGGATATTATGNCCTTCAAGCCAAACAAAAGTTCTTGTATTNGAAATCATATTTTCAGGNATTATTTTTCCAGAAANATTTTCCTCTAACTTAGTACCATCATCCCAAAAAGGATTTGATGTGCAAGAATAATAGAAAAAAAAGATTATGGCTNGAAAAAATATGGTTTTCATCTGATAGCTAAATCCAATGACAGAACATAGCGCCTATCGTAGATGGATAGACCCATTAATTTTTGAATTTGATTATTTAGATTCTTACCTGAAAAGGTAATTGCAATATCTGCGAATGTAGTTGGCAATTTTGTAGAAATATCTAAGTCAAAGTTTTCTATCGGGCTNATTGNAGTTCTATTTTGGAATCCTTCTCNATNTATAGTTGTAAGATATTTTTCATTTTCTTTTCTATAAATNAGTTTGATGATNCCGAATAAACTATTTANTTGAATTGTAACTCTATACATTTTACTAGGTTTCAATTGAAAAGCCATATGGTCAGAAAAAAAATAGTTTGTTAAATATGCACCAACAGCCAGTTTACCTCCATTAAGATTGAATTTGATATAATTGTCAAAACCAAAAATACTGGCATCACCGTAATTGATAGGAATTTGTATGAAAGAATCTTCAATGTATAGTTTTTTTATCTTGTCCTTATAATTATAGTTAAACGCTGTAAATACTGCACTCATGGAACGTGCATCTTCTTTATCTGAATTATTTAGTTTTATACCTAATTCAGACATTGATTTTTGTTCTGGAAGNAGACCCATCTCCGATTGCGAGGCATGTAACTCGTTATAGACCGCTTCATATATGCTTGGAATTCTGTAAGAATTTGAAATATTCATAAATACCATTTTTCTATTTTTTGATTNTTTATTNATNAANGATAACGTGAACTTGGAGCTTCTACTTGTCCAANCACCATCACGAAAATAANCNAGCGAATCTGATTTAGATCCAGANANTATNTNTTNATTACTGAAAGTNAATTTNANATCTTGAAGATTTAGACCCTGCTTTTTTTGAGGATGAAAAATTTCAAAANTACCAGTAATNTTTGTTNTNCNTCTANTTAAATCAAGNTTAAGNCTATNNATTTNCCATAAAGATCTAATATTANTTTTTTCAGCTAAAATCTTAAAATTAGAGNTGTNCAATTTTGCTTCATATGATATACCAACACCTTTTNANTCATCATTNTTTTTATTTATTTGNAATNTCGTAGATTGAAAANTNCTNTGNTCTTGGATAAATCCGTAAAGGGTAAATTCTCCCAAGAAATTATTCTTATCATAAAATTTTANNATCAAGTTTTGTATANAGTTATTNAGAATATCTTTGGTCTTACCATTACTGGTTATTTT
>NZWG01000023.1 GCA_002698235.1 Fidelibacterota bacterium
TGGCATAGGTATCTTCTTTGAAACCATTATCTTACTCTATAATAAGTATTACTCTAAAAATACAGAGATCAAAGATGACACTAAAATGAGCAATGAGGTAGCCCAGGCGATGGCTAACAAGATAATCAAAGAGGCAGAAGAACACCGTAGAAATCGAGAAGAGGAAGAGTAAAAATGGTTCTATTTAGATTATTTACTCAAAGAATAAAAGCACTGTCTTATTTACTGGTTCTGATATTGAGTTTTTCCTACTGCAGTAAAAGTGGAATCATAGAGGGTGGGTCTTACGTTAGTGAAAAAGAAGGGCAGATACATGCATTTTATCTTTATGATTTTATAACCAAAGAGGAAGTTCATAAGCATGCTCTTTCGTTGAATCCTAATTCGGATGAACAAATTACGATTTACTACTTCTCCCATAATTCCAACATACCCAGTCAAAACCTTAGACTTTCGAAAAATATTAAAGATGCAAAAGGGGTTATAAAGAAGTACGCATTTAATATTAAATATGCCTTTGAAAATAATTCTGAAGATGAAACAAAATTCATAGACTGTGTGGCCTATCCAGATGATGAGCTATGTAGCCACGTGAATTAGCAGGATAATACATAATAAATAAATGAATAAATGAGGTTAAGTAATGATTGCTCAAGTAGAATATAAAGGACAGCTTAGAACAGAGGCAAAGCATTTAAGGTCTGGTAGGGTAATAGTCACTGATGCTCCAATAGACAACCAAGGTAAAGGTGAGGCATTTTCTCCAACAGACTTAGTCGCTACCGCATTGGCATCATGCATGATCACAATAATGGGAATTGTAGCAGAGAGGGATGGTATTGATATTGAAGGTGTCACTGCTGATGTTGATAAAATAATGTCAAAAGAACCTAGAAGAATTGGAGAAATAAAAATAATAATTACCTTTAAAAGTAAACTAACTACCGATCAAAGGGGGAAATTAGAGCGAGCAGCAAAAACATGCCCTGTTAGTGGTAGCCTGCACGAAGACCTAAAAGAAACAATAGAATTTTCATATGCATGATACCTCATCTAAGGGTTTTTTAGTAGAGGCTTGTGTTGAAAACTTAGATCAAGCTTTAATTGCTGAGAAAAAAAATGCCAATAGAATAGAACTGTGCGGAAGACTAGACCTGGGTGGTATCACCCCACCACGTGAGACTATCATTTCTGTATTAAACCAGTTAAGAATCCCACTAAAAGTAATGATCAGACCTCGTGGTGGTAATTTTACATATTCTGAATCTGAGATTGAATCAATGAAGTCTGAAATTCTTTTTTGTAAGGATAATGGGATCCGTGAAATTGTCTTGGGAGCGTTAACTAAAAAAGGAGAGTTGGATATGGCAAGGATCAGTTCTTTATTATCACTGGCTGATCCAATGGAAGTTACTTTTCATAAGGCCATAGACGAGGTTAATGATTTTATGGCATCACTTGGTCAACTTGCTTCATTGAATTCTATAAAAAGTGTTCTAACATCCGGAGCGGGAGTAAGTGCCCTACTTGGAAAATCGTTGATAAAGAAAGCTATTAAAAATTTTTCCAATTCATTTAATATCATAGCAGCTGGATCTATTACAAAAGAAAACATTAATAAGATTCATGCAGAATTAGGTGCTAAAGAATATCATGGTAAAAAAATTGTTGGAGATCTAATTTCATAGGAAAAAAACAAGAGGAGAAAGGAAATGGTTATTCAAGTAGTTAATTTCAATTTAGAAGGTATAACTCATGATCAGTATCTTGAAGCTGCAAAAGAAGTGGCACCGGCATTCAAGGAGCTTTCAGGATTAAAGTCAAAAGTTTGGTTATCTGATGAAGAGAAGAATGTTTATGGTGGTGTATACACTTGGGATGATAATCAGTCAATGCAAGATTATCTAAATGGCCCTTTCTACGCGGAGGTTTTAGGAGATAATCCAAGTTTTGTAAATATTACTTATAAATCTTATGAAGTTCTGGATGAACCAACATCCATAACCACTTAAAAACAAAATAATTTAAAAACTCTGTTATTGCAGGGTTTTTGAATAACGATATAACTTATTTAGAGGTTTTTTCAAAACCGTTTGTTAATAGGTTAAATGGTACATGGTTATCCTCAAATAAAAATAAACAGGCTTTATTATGGACAATCTTAAATATTTGATCAAAGTATCTCTTTTTTTATGGTGTTGTATTTCTATAAATGCGAAAACTAAATTTTCTGATAGGCAGGTTGCAACGATGATTCCTAAATACTTTGCCAGAGATCATAACGCACCAAAGATCACCAGAACCAGAGTATATGGAGAGAATGGTAAAAAAGTACTTCATCTTAATATTGAGGTGAATAGAAACAGATATGAAAACCAGATGGAATATGCTCTATCTGCAATGGCTAGTGTTAGTCAACACGCTGCAAGACCTTTTGATACGTTTGTTTTGATTATGGAACAAAACTCAAGACAAATAAAGGATGAAAAAGTGGCAGCAAAGGCAAAATGTACTATAGATCATTTTGTGTTTAAGCGTGTAAAGTCTGATAAGTGGATGAATAAATGCATAAAAATAGAAGAAATTTGAAAATTTTGTATAATTGCAATCATTAAAAAATATCTAACATTAGGTAATATTATACAAATACTTACAGCAACAGGATCAGGATATGCTTTATTGTTGACTTTATGTAAATGATCAATAAATTATTTTTGTAGTTCCTTTTAAAAAAAATATATTTACTGTGTATATTTAGACATAGACATTTATTTAATTTTAATTAGGAGATTATAATGAAAAGTAAATTAAAGTGGATTCTTTCTGCTGTACTTATGTTTAGTGTTACTGCTCCAATCTCAGCTATGGATATGAATGAAAGCGCTGGAATGGAAGAGGTAAAGAAAAAGAAGTGGGGCAAAAAGAAAGGTAAGAAAACCAATAAAAATAATGGTAAAAAAGCCAAGAAAGGATTTTGGTCCTGGTTTGGTGGAAAATAANTAAAAGGGGATTTTAATCCCCTTTTTTTTTTACGTTTTTATATTTTCAAAGAGATACAAACCATTGGTGTGTCGGCTATTANACCATAGCTTAGANCAAGTTTGTTCANGTCTCTGTTTCTGTGTGCCANCTTTCCAATCNCATACCCTACAATTNCTCCAACGATNACNTCTGAAAAGTAGTGNTTATCTCCTGCCATCCTAAAGTATCCGGTTGCTGCTGCTAGTGAAAGGTTCCCAAGCCATATTAGTTTCTTTTTGTCTGGATAATTTTTTGAAAGGATAATGGCATTGGACGTGCCTATGGCAAAAGTCGTGCTNGTATGTCCACTAAAGAAGGATCTGAATGAATCATCTGCATCCTCTCTTGTTTCAAAATACGAATCAGGTCTCTGACGCTTTACGGTCATTTTTACAATATCTGTAACTATACCATTCAATGACAAGACATTGAGACTAGCTTTTAAAGTATTGAAGTAATCGTTTTTAGTAGCAAACGGTAGGATAGGTATACTACCTAAAAAAACTCCATATAACAAGAGGTCACTGCCACTAACAGCCTTGTCCATATTAGATGAGCTCCATTTTAGCTGATTTCTAAAATAATTATCCATTCCGTTAGGTTTTGNCTTCTTATTATTGTTTGTGTGGTGATCAATTCCATATTCAAGGTAAAGGAATGTAGCGAGCTGGATTGGGAGTATGTATTCTCTAATCTTTTTTCTAAATGAGTTGTTTAAAGATTTCGATGTTGCATTGGATATAGAACTAGCATTTACTTGATAACCTTTGGTTAAATTATGATCAAAACCATTTACAGAGAACCTATTTGAAAATTGATATGAATTTGAGTAGGATAAAGAAATGGTAAGAAGAAGTATGGAAATCGTTTTTGTATTAGCTATCAGCATAGAGCTATTTTAAATAAATTATCTTAATTCTCAAAATCACTGGTGGTATAACTATTTTTTTCATCATCCTTTTTGTAACATATATNAGTAATAAATGAAGAAAAATTAATACATATGGATTCGTGTCCTAATATTGGAGGTCGGGAAATAAAATTCAGGGCTATCTTTGGATATGTAGGACTATTTTTATCCATAATTCTTTTTGCCTACATTTCAATTTATTCAACACCTTACTACACAAAAGTAATACTTTTTATGACTTCTATGTCTATGGCAATACCTTTTTTGGAGGTTAAAAGTGAGACCTGCGTTGTAAATGCATTTTTAGGTTTAAAGAATATGGGTGAAAAATATCAAAAAGAATTGGATACTGATGCTCTAAGTATACAGCGCGGTCATTCAATAAAAATTATCCTAAAAGGANTAGTGATATCCTCTTTTATAACTGGCTTGGCATTTTATGTCTAAGATCAATAACCTGGTCCATAATGACATGGTAGATCTGATCATTAAGAGATTTAATGATCCAGATGAAGTTCGTGTTTTCGAAAAAGGAAGATTTGAACTTCTTATGCTTCCAGGAATGACCATTGGAAAAGCAACATATAAGCCAGGGTGGATATGGTCTAAGGATGTATCGCCATTATCTGAAACTGAATTCTGTAATGTTGAGCACCTAGGTATGGTATTAGAAGGAAGTGCAACGGTCGCATTTAATAATGAAGAAATAAAGACCCTAGTTGCAGGGGATGTTTTTTACGTTCCCCCTAAACCGCATGATAGCTGGGTTGTTGGCCAACAAGATTATGTTTCAATACACTTTCTTGGTGCAGATTCATATGCTACGAAGTAAGACAGGATTTTCTGTTGAATGATGATACGTATAAGCATTTACCTTGCCCTAACCATAACAATTACTAGCGCTGAGGACCAGTCTAGCTCAAGACTATCTGATCACCTTATTGGCTTTAGTTCCTTTATTGGCAAGACCTATGAGGGTAATTTCATAAACTCAACCAAAGAAAATCCTATGGTAGATGTTTTGTCCTTTGANAGNGCATTGAATGGTAGTGCAATAAAGATTATACANTCNGTGAACNACGGAGAATTCGGAGGTGAGACTATNATCATGTGGGATTCAAAGGNNAAGAGNCTACGTTCNTGGTATTTCACCTCAGCTGGTTCATTGACATTGCAGGATGTTGAGATGAAGGGTGAAAAGTTCATAAGTATTGAGGATGTATCTCAGAATCAAAATGGGATCACNAAGGTCAAAACAATAATNGAGNTAATGCATGGAAATAAGTTGCAAAANAGAACGAAATATTTAATGGANAATTTGTGGATGGACGGTAATGANATGATATACAAGCATGTTATAGNTAAAAGACCTAATTTTAATTAGAGATTTTCATCNAGGTCAATTTTAATACCTAATTCTTGTTCTATTAGNCTAGCAATNTCCATTTCNGAAGTCATAATAATNCCGTCTGCCTCAATNAGGTCTGCTATTTTGTTTGAAAGTTTTGATANCTGNTCGCTNCTNAGTAGNGTTTGAATACGCTTTAANACATNTTTGATATGCTGTNTTCGATNNTCGCCTGATTTACTATTTAANGAAGTCTGNGCCTCCACAGAANATNTATCGGCCCTNTCTTCACTAAACTCNGGNAATAATTCTTCGATNGCNACTAACCATANTTCGCGCTCTTCATGGTCTGCATGACCATCTGCTAACAGAATTGATGTGCATAGATGAGTAACTGCCTCGAGTGGTGACATATCCTTTGGCTCATTTATGATCGGACTCTTATCTTTTTTCGAGAACCATCCCATGTTCTACTTCTCCCATTCTTTTGGTGTTAAGGTCTTCATACTTAGTGCATGTATCTCATGATTCATTAAACTGCCCATTGCATTATAAACTACCCGATGTCTTTCAACCAAACTTTTATCATTAAATACTTCAGATACTATTACGGCTTCTAGGTGAAAACCACCTTCATGAAGTTTGTGATTTAAATGACGTCCAGTAAAATCTTTTATCTCAAAATGGGTAAGGTCCATTTTTTCTAATAATCTAGTTTTTATCTCTTTCTCAATTTCCATTGTTTTTCTTTATTGTTAGTAAGAATTTATAAATATGAATGATCCTAAGTTATTTCGAATCACGGATGAAGATAAAGTCCATTATTCTGATCTTATTGAGCAAGTTGAAATCAATAAAAAAGATTCAATAATAGAGTTATTGGGTATTAAAATACAAGATATGTTGGATGATGGCAATCTCAACTCTTTAGAAACTGAGCTAATTAATGAAATGACTAGGCTTGTTGAAATTCTTGAGAAAACCAATACACTATCTAANTTNAACACAAAAAAAATTCTATTTGCNATGTCTTACTTCATTGATGAAGATGATGAAATACCTGATATTATACCNAATTATGGTTATTTAGATGATATTACGATNGTGAGCTGGATNATAAATGATATTGAGATANAGNAGCCAAAAGAATAGAAAGAGTGAATTACTCTTCTTCTTTNGAATCTATTTCAACTTGGCTTAGNTCTTCTTCAGAAAATTGCCATTGGCAGGGTGCACACCACCAAGGTTTTCCATAATAAGCATCTTTATTTTCGATCANNTCTAATTGATCGCCACATCTTGGNCAGTCTTGCTCNGCACCNGGCTCAGGCCATTTATAATCTGGTCTGTATTTNAAACCATCTTCTAATGTATGATGNTTATGCATANNNAAAATTACGTTGAAAAAAGAATTGGTAGTATAATAGTTTTATAAAATAGAAAGNAGGAGGAAGACTAAAATTCCAAAGAGGGAAAATCCAACATAATTTTGCACAACCAATTCTTCATTCAGGCTTTGTANTTGAGAAAGGTAATGNTCATANAANAGNAAAACCTCTAGNGTATCGTTCTCTGCTACATAGACACGTTTTATTCCCTCAGTTAATGCATCTCGAACCTTTTCATCTTGTATGTCTGGAGGAATATAACTGACTTCATGAAAACCAGGCAGCACAGGTACAGGATTACTCAAGGGATGGTTACCAACATAAAACCCATCTATAAAGAAAGGAACATCCATNCTGTCTGTTTTGATTTCAATGAANCCATATTGTTGAAGGTCTACATCATTATCTCCAAATATTGGATGTAGGANAANNAGANTTACAAGAATCTTTTTAATNTGCCATTCCATNTGTATCAAATTATTTTTGACTTCACCTTAAATCAAATAAGTAAATTTNGATATAAAGATAAATGTTTTTACGCNTAAAACCTCATATCACTTTACTAGCTGTGATCCTATTTTCTGGCTGCGCATACTACAATACNTTNTATAATGCGCAAGAATATTACAATGAAGCTGAAAAATTAAGACTGGAAAAAGATGGTGAATCAATACCTATTTCAGCTATGGATAAATATGGAAAGACCATTGNTAAATGTCAAAAGGTCATNGAGNAATTTTCAGAATCTANTTATGTTGATCAGGCATTTCTTTTAATGGGGAAATCACGTTACTACAGGTCTGATTATGAGATGGCCATAAATAATCTTAACGTTGTAATGAAACAAGGAAGTGACAAACTAATTGAAGAAGCAAAGTACTGGAGATCTCTTTGTAAATGGAAAAAAGGAAGCGTAAGTGCTGCACTGGATGAACTGAATGAACTATTAGATAAAACAGTAACCAAAAATATAAAAGCTAAATGTTTTCTTTCTCTTGCGGAGATCGCAAAAGAGACAAAAGATCTAGAACTTTCTTTATCATATTTACAAGAAGCAGCCAAATTAACGGTCAATAGAAATGAGAAAGGTGTTATCTATGGAAGACTATCTGAGATGGCTTTTGATAAAGAAGACTACACATTGGCAACCGATGGGTATAACAATGTCATATCTCATTCGTTATCAAAAGATAAGATAGAAAATGCGCATCTTCAAATTTTGAAAATATTAAGATTGCAAAAGAATTATCGNTCTGCTCAGAAAAAAATAANGGCAATGCTGCTTGANGATAAGTTCTCCAGAATAGCTGGTGAACTCGAANTAGAGCTCGTTCAACTTTACAAAGCCCAAGGAGATTATAGTGATATAGAATCTCGTCTTGAAATTATAGTAAATGATTATCAGAGGACTACAGTCTCAGCAGAAGCATATTATCAACTTGGTCGTATTTATACTTCTGAGAAATGGGATCTCGAAAAAGCAAGAGAATATTTTGAGATGGTTTCTAAGGAGTCTAGTAGGTCGATCTTTTCACCAATGGCAAAGAACTATTCAAAAGCCATTGAGGTCTACCAAATGGCAGTTAAAGACCTTGAAATCCATTCAAAAGTAGTCGAGCCTAGTNAAGATTTAGATGAAGTTGAAATATTAGACTCAACAAAAATTTCTATACCAAAAGAGGTCAAACCNAAAAGAACTCAACCAGAGTTATATTATCAACTTGCTGATTTAGAGGCNTTTACTTTTGACCGTTATCAACAATCTACTTCATATTTAAATAAGATTATTGAAGAGTATCCCGAATCCCCATTTAGATCAAAATCCTTATTTGCTTTAGTATTTGTTCATGAGGCATTGGGCGATACTATTTCATCGGTAAAGGCGAGAAATACAATCTTAACAGAATTCTCAGGGTCTGANTATGCGATGTATCTGAGTGATGATAGTACCGCTAGAGAACCTAAAGAGCAGGAAGTCATGCTCANGCAAGCAGAATTAGAAATGNCAAGCGGTAAAGAAAANGCAATAGATCTTTNTAAATCTGTCATGTCAATGAATTTAGATGGCGATTATTCAGTGTCTGCAGCNTATACAATAGGATATTATTATGACCANGAGGCTATGGTTGATAGTGCTC
The DNA here is from genome assembly GCA_002698235.1 of Fidelibacterota bacterium. GTDB lineage: Bacteria > Fidelibacterota > Marinisomatia > Marinisomatales > UBA1611 > NZWG01. The sequence continues at coordinate 8,806 of NZWG01000023.1, forward strand.
TTAANTATTATTCNTGGATAAAGGAAAATTATCCAGATTCTGATCAATCTTCTCAAGCCATTTCCAGAATGAATACCATAAATTTTGCGCTCTCATCTATTGAGGCTGATACCGTTGATAATAAATCTCAGGAGTAATTGACTTTGAGAATTGAGTTATTGTCTTTCTTGTATAGATTCTCAAGAACTATCATAACCAACATAGTTTATCTCTATCAGAAATTGTTTTTGTTACCTAATGACCTTGAGCCCGCCGTCAAGTTTGGTGATAAAGCACTAGACAATATTTCATTTCTAAGAAAGTTAACACATGACTTTGCTACACCCACTGGATATTGTTTAGAGATTCATGATCTAACTTTTTCCTCGCCTTTGGTTGGTGCATCCTTTAAATCAGATAAGGGTACATTAGATTCATGGATGAGAATGGGTTTAGGTGGTTTGATTTTTAAAACGATCATGAGAGATAGTCGAAATGGTAATCCAAGACCAAGATTGAAAGACTTTTTTAAAGATCACGACAAGGGACTGATAAATGCTCTTGGTCTACCTGGGCCTGGTGTTGATAAATTTATTGATGAAATATCGTCTTCAATTCTTTGGAGCTATGGAAGGCCACTAGGAATCAGCGTGGGCGGAGATAACTTTGACGATTACATTTACGTTGCTAATTCTATAGATAGGGTATTNAAAAGTAAACATTCAAATTACTTTTATGAACTTAACATAAGTTGCCCGAACACCGATAATGGAANGACAATTGGAGATGATCCTGAATTGTTAAATGATTTAATTTTGAAGTTAAGAAATGATATATCTAAAGTTATATCTGTNAAGGTATCTCCNGATTCTNCAAACAAGGACCTTTTTAAAATTGGTGAGATATGTGAGTCTCATGATCTCTTGATCGTAAATGCTGGAAATACAAAATATAAAATGAGAGAAGAGTTAAAATTTAAAGAAAAAGATTTTTCCATGGGTGGTGGAGGATTATCTGGACCAATGTTATTCCCTCGCTCACTTGAGATGGTCAATATATTTTCTAATTTCAAAACTCCTATTATGGCTACTGGAGGAATATCAAATGTAAATCATTTAAATGCATTGCAAAATGCAGGTGCATCGTTATTTGGTATGGCTACTAGTCTTGTATTAGATCCATATTGTATCCCTCGAATAAATCAAACAATCAGAGAAAATGTTCACGATAGTATTAATTGAACCACAGATACCTCCTAATACTGGATCAACTGGCAGACTTTGTGGAGCGACAAATAGTCGATTGCATGTAGTAGGGGAATTGGGTTTTGAGCTTTCAGATCGAACTCTTAAAAGAGCAGGGTTAGATTATTGGGACCATATAGAATGGGAATACTTCCCCAACAAAGAAGAATATTTAAATTCCATGATAAATGAGGAGACATTCCATTTGCTGACTACTAAATCTCATACACCTTACACTGTCAGAAAATTTAAAAAAAATGATTATCTAGTTTTTGGCAGCGAAACCAAAGGGATTGATGATAATTTCTTGAGAGACAATTGGGAAAACACATGCACCATCCCTATGGAGAATGAAAATATTAGAAGTTTGAATTTGGCAACAAGTGTTGGTATTGTCCTTTATGAAGGAATTAGGCAAGTAAATCGTGGTCAATAAACCTTCATTAATTAAATTATTTTTGGTTACTTTGATCTTTACGATAGGCTGTAGCAGTTCTCCTAGATACATAAAAGGATCATCACCAAAATATTCAAAACCCAACAAAGTTAGAAAATCAACACCTTCAAAAANAGGGGCAAAAACGAACAAGAAGCATAGGAANATAATGAAGGGTGTGAGCTCCTTTTATGCTGAAGATTTTCATGGAAAGCTAACTGCAAATGGTGAGGTTTATGACATGTATGGGGTCACAGCTGCTCATAAGACCTTACCTCTGAATACTGTATGTAGAGTAACCAATCTTTCAAATGATAAATCNCTTATACTGAGAATTAATGATCGAGGGCCTTATATCAAAGGCAGAATATTAGACTGTTCATATGGCGCTGCAAAAAAATTAGATTTCATCAGGCAAGGTACAACCGAAGTTAAAATAGAGGTAATAGAATGGGGCGATGGGAAATACATGCAACATCGTACGAAACCATAGTGAGTAAATATTATTTAATTGTGAACCCTGCTGGTGGTACCAAAAAAGGATTGAANATATTAGAAAAAATAAAGCCAATATTTATAGATAAAGGTGCAGAGATCGATATAATCCAGACTGAATACGCTGGGCATGCAGTTCAGCTAGCTAAGAATTTGGACCTTTCTGGATACGATGGTCTTTGCGCTATTGGCGGAGATGGTACCCTTTTTGAAATGGTGAATGGAATGCTCAATAGGGAAGATGGCCAAATATTCCCCCTTGGACTTATAACAGGTGGTACGGGCAATGCATTTATGCACGATCTAAATTGCCTAGATCCAGTTGAGGCTTCAGAAAGAATAATAAAAGGGTCTTTAAGGCCAGTTGATATAGCGAGGGTTGAGACCAAGAACAATATCTATTTCTCCTTTAATATTGTAGGATGGGGAATAGTAGCTGATGCAGGCTATGTTGCTGAAAATTTACGCTGGCTTGGAGGATTAAGGTATGATATTGCTTCCATATTGGAAGTATTGATCGGAAAGAAGCGAATGGCTAAATTGATACTAGATGATGAAACATTAGATGGTGACTTTGTTTTTGTAATGTGCTGCAATACCATTCATACTGGCAAAGGCATGAAAATCGCGCCTTATTCGAAGATCGATGATGGTAAGCTCGACTTGGTAATAGTGCGTAGAACTTCAAGGATAGAACTTTTAAAATTATTTCCTAAATTATTTAGTGGGGAACATGTTAAAAGTCCTCTGGTTGAATATCGACAAGTTCGAAGGCTTTCGATCGTTCCAAAGCAAGATAGTTCTTTGCTTATTGATGGTGAATTAATTGGTCGTACACCCGTCAACATTAGCCTAGAACCAAAGTCGATCAATGTTCTTGTTTGAATTTAAAAGGAAGATAATACTATGATGAAAGGTAGAAATCTAATAAATGCTATTGGCATACCCGCTTGGCTATTTCTGATATGGAAAGGAGATCTGTATTATAGTATTTTTATCCTTATTTGTATGGTAATCGCACTTGGAGAATTTTACAGACTGATGGAAAACAAAGGTGCTCGACCACTAAGATGGGTGGGTATGGCGTCTACCGTTTTTATAGCTGATTATTATTATGTTCAACCACTCATAACTTCTCATGAACTGCTCGGTGGTATTATCTTGATAATTATTCTAACATGCATCTGGGAGTTATTCTCATTAAAAGAAAATCCTAGCCAGAATATCTCCGCAACGTTGGCAGGTATACTATATGTATCCGTGCTTTTGGGCACTGCAATCGATATTAGGCAATTTGACCATTTAATGAATACTCAATTGACGTTGGCTTTGATGCTTTCTGTATGGATATGCGATTCTGCGGCGTTCATTTTGGGTACCTTATTTGGAACGAAAAAGATATTTCCTGACGTAAGTCCAAAAAAATCTTGGGTTGGATCATTGAGCGGACTAGCTGCAGCATTCGGTGTAATGGTTGTTTTCCATTTTCAAGGATGGCTCGGGGATTATTTTTCTTTGAAAGATGCTCTTATATTTGGCCTTATAGCAGGGTTTTTTGGTCAATTAGGTGATTTCACTGAATCCTTATTAAAAAGAGATGCAGGTGTAAAGGATAGTGGTAGCATATTGGCAGGTCATGGTGGGGTATTAGATCGTTTTGACTCATTGATATTCGCCATGCCTTTATCTTATCTTTACATCCACTTTTTAATGCATATATAACGTATTTCCTCAAATGATACTTAAAACCATTCTGGCAACAGATTGTGGAAGCACCACAACCAAAGCTATCTTAATAGAATTTGTGAATGATGAATATCGACTCACATTCAGGGGAGAGGCTCCAACTACTGTAGAGGCTCCATTCGAAGATGTAACAAGAGGGGTATTGAATGCGGTAATGGAGATCGAGGAGCTTTCTGGAAGGAAGATAATAGATAATGATACCATAGTCTCACCTTCAAATGGTGAAAATGGTGTTGATATTTATATNTCTACAAGTTCTGCTGGAGGAGGTTTGCAGATGATGGTGGCNGGTGTAGTTAAAACTATGTCAGGCGAAAGCGCTGAGCGAGCCGCATTAGGCGCTGGTTCGATCGTAATGGATATTATTGCCTCTAATGATGGGAGACTTCCTCATGAAAAAATAAAAAGAATTAGAGAGCTAAGACCTGATATGATACTTCTCTCAGGAGGAATCGATGGTGGAACCATATCTCATGTCGTTGAACTTGCAGAGATATTAGCTGCAGCCAATCCTCAGCCGAGGCTTGGCCAAGAATATAAACTTCCAGTCATTTATGCAGGCAACAAAGAGGCCCAAGATAAAATTAGAGACACCTTAGGGGATAAGGTAGATCTTGACCTTGTAGACAATATAAGACCTGTGCTTGAAAGAGAAAATCTAGAGCCTTCTAGGGATAAGATACATGATCTTTTCATGGAGCATGTTATGCAACAAGCTCCAGGATATAAAAAGTTAATGTCTTGGACGGATGCGCCGATCATGCCAACTCCTGGGGCAGTTGGTTCATTGATCGAAATGATATCTAAAAATGAAGGAATAACCGTAGTAGGTGTCGATATTGGAGGTGCAACCACAGATATATTCTCAGTTTTTCAAGGTAAATTCAATAGAACGGTTAGCGCCAATCTTGGAATGAGTTACTCTATCTGCAATGTACTTGCTGAATCTGGATTAGATAATGTTCTACGTTGGGTTCCTTTCGATATTAATAGAAAGGAATTGACTAATAGGATTGGAAATAAAATGATACGCCCTACCACAGTACCTCAGTCTCTAGAAGAATTATTTATTGAACAGGCCATTGCTAGAGAAGCTCTTAGGTTATCATTCAAGCAGCATAAAGAATTTGCAGTTGGCTTAAAAGGTATTCAAAAAGAAAGGACAATTTCTGATACTTTCGATCAAACCACATCTGGGCAGTCACTTGTCGACATGATGGATCTAGATCTACTTGTTGGTTCAGGAGGGGTTCTGAGTCATGCTCCACGACGAGAGCAGTCTGCAAAAATGTTGATTGATGCATTTATGCCTGAGGGTATAACTCAATTAGCCGTAGACTCTATTTTTATGATGCCACAATTAGGTGTACTTGCACACGTTGACAAAGAATCTTTTTCTGAGGACGCACGAAAAGCGGCTCTAGAAGTATTCCACAAGGATTGTTTGATAAGATTGGGTACATGCATTGCCCCAATAGGAAAGTCAAAGCCTGGAGAAATAGTGCTAACTGCTACCTTAACCTTGAAAGATGGCAGTACAGAGGATCATGTATTAAAAAATGGCCAGATCTTAAGATTAGACTTTCCATATGAGGCAATAAATACTGTTCTAAAGCCTTCTAAGAACATGGACATTGGCGCAGGAAATGGTCAAGAAATAACTACTGATATTTTCGGTGGCACCGTTGGCTTGATCTTTGATGGAAGAGATCGACCCATAACAATACCTGAAGANCAGGATAAGAGAATTGAATCCCTTCGCTCGTGGTCAAAGGCTCTAAATGAATATCCTGATAACTAAATCATATAAATAAAATGGCACATTCATACACACCAGGGTTAAAGGTTTTACAGCATTCAAAAGTTCGTAAAGAACGGCGATTACCAATAAAAGGTGAATTGAAAGTGAGAGAAGGTGATGCTGTCAAGGCTGATGATATTGTTGCAAAAACAAACCTACCAGGTAATGTACATATGGTAAAAGTTGCCAACCGGCTTAATATCTCACCTGCAGATATAATAGATGTGCTCCTTGTAAAAGAAGGCGATACTTTAAATAAGGGAGATNTGATAGCAGAAACTCAGGGATTNTTTGGTTTTTTCAAATCAGANCTCAGATCTCCAGTTTCAGGGCAGATAGAATCTATTTCTGATGTTACTGGTCAAATTGTGATGCGCGAAGAACCATTACCAGTAGAAGTAGATGCTTATGTAAGTGGCACTGTTTTAGATGTAATCCAAGATGAGGGAGTGACGATTGAATCTGAAGCAGCTTACGTGCAGGGAATTTTTGGAATAGGAGGTGAGGCCAGAGGAAATCTAGANGTTATATCTACTNCTAGAGACAATGAATTANGNATTGAAGACATAAATGAAAACCATTCTGGTAAAATAGTTGTAGGCGGTTCTTTTGTTAGCCTAGAGGNATATAAAAANGCTTTAAAATTAAAGGTTAAAGGTATTGTTGTAGGAGGNTTCAATTATTTTGATCTTGAAGAAATATTAGGATACAGGTTGGGTGTTGCCATAACAGGTACTGAGGACCTTNTAACTTCATTAGTTTTGACTGAGGGTTATGGTAATATAAAAATGAGTGATCGNACGTANGACCTNTTAAAAGCCCATGATGGTAAATTTGTTTCCATTAACGGAGCTACCCAAATACGTGCGGGAGTCATCAGGCCNGAAATTGTAATTCCATTGGGCGATAATGANATGCCAAGNGATANTACTACTNAAAAAGAGAAATTAGGTATTGAAAGCGGATCCCTTGTGAGGGTGATAAGAGCACCGTATTTTGGAAAAATAGGAAACGTCATTGAACTACCGCCCGAACTACAACAAATGGAATCAGAGACCATGGTAAGAGTAGCGAAGGTTAATATTGATGGTGAGGACGCAATAATACCTAGGTCAAATCTCGAAATGCTTGAAATAAATTGATTCGGTAAATGAATATTAAAGAATTTTTTAGGTTCAATTCTGACTCTGCTGAATTATCTTTGACCCCTGAGGATAAGTTGTTTTTAGAGAAGATCGCAAAAAAAATACATCAGCATGGGCTTGTTACTCCAGCAGTTTTTTTTCTTGAGATGACAAAACCACTTTCTTTGTTAGGTAGTCATTTTCTTGTATTTTTTGGGCCTATTCTCAACTCCTTTATTCAGGCTGAGAATTATTATAGGACTGTTCAAGTATTTGAGGAACCAAAGAATGTTGAGTTATTGCTAACCATGATAGAAGATCTCGANTCAAATGAATGATCGCGAGTTTGCAATCGGGAGTGGTATTTTNACTTTCTCTTTTATCCTATATCTATCTTTAGGGTCACCCTACTTTATAACTGGAAGGCTNGTAATGTTCCTTGCCATAGTTNTGTTTGGAGGTATCCTNATCTACAATACAAGAAAAGCTCAAAGAGGAGAAGATATTTTCTTACGAACNATCCCTGGTTTAAAAGCTGTTGAAGAGGCTGTNGGTAGGTCTACAGAAATGGGTAAACCAGTTCTCTTTGTACCTGGTATATCTGACATGGACCAAGTTGAAACTGTNGCAGGTGTCATTGTACTTGGCCATGTATCAAAAATGACTGCTAGGTATGAAACACCCTTGAATGTTCCTGTTTCACGTGCTATAGTAATGAAAGCAGCTAGAGAAGCCTGTAAGGAATCATATTTAGTAGAAGGAAGGCCAGATATGTTTCACGAGGACATGGTTCANTATGTTACTGATGAACAATTTGCNTATGCCGCTGGAGTAAACGGAATTATGGTTCGAGAAAAACCTGCAGCTTGTATATACATGGGTAAATTTTATGCTGAGTCACTAATCTTGGCAGAAACAGGAAACTCAATCGGAGCAATTCAAATAGCAGGTACGGCNTCTCAATCTCAGATACCATTTTTTGTTACTGCATGTGACTATACATTGATCGGTGAAGAATTTTTTGCAGCGAGTGCATATCTATCCGATAAACCTGAATTGGTAGGCGCTGTTAAAGGGCAAGACCTTATTAAGATTATTATTTTGTGCTTGATGTTTGGNGGAATCCTAATACGACTGCTGTTTGATCTCGATTATATTAGTGTGAACATACTAGATATATTAACGGTGAGATAGGTAATGCTNTGGAAAAGACAAATACCNATCATTATTGTTTCTCTCATTGGGTTTGCAACCTTACTTGGTTGGTTCATTGATCAGCCAACTTTCAAATCATTTGTAGACGATGATGCGACCCAGTGGTTTGATATATTAGCTGCATTTGCAATTTTCCTTGGAGGTCTAAACCTATTAAAGCTCCAAACCCAAAAGGTGCTATCAAAGCAAAAGGGTTGGCAGTACAGCTTATTTGCTATTGGTGGGCTAGTATTTGCCATTGTAGCTGGTTTTTTTATAAAAGGTAATCCTGATGTAGCATGGGGTACTCATGTTACTGCTAAAGGGACCTTATTCAAGTGGATGTTCAACTATATGGTCTCTCCGATGCAGGCAACTATGTTTGCCCTTCTGGCATTTTATGTTGCTTCTGCATCCTACAGAGCCTTTAGAATAAGAAATTTTGAAGCAACACTTCTACTCTCATCTGGTATCATCATAATGATAGGCCGAGTACCGCTGGGTAGTTATATATCTAGTTGGTTTATCATGTATTTGATAGTTCTTATAGCTGGCATTGTTATAAACACTATTTTCAAAAACAAGCGGTATACCGCAATATCCGTAGGACTTGGTATTTTCGGAGTTACTGCGGCAGGTATTTCAATGGGGTGGCCATTGGATCAGCCTGCAGTATTTTACCTACCTTATTTGCAGGAATGGATATATCGTTATCCAAATAGCGCAGGTTCTAGATCTATTATGATTGGAATCGGATTAGGCATCTTTGGTACTTCGATAAGATACATTTTAGGTATTGAAAGATCATACATTGGGGAATGATGAATTACTTAATTGAATTAATTTTAAAATTGGCAAAAGTTGATAGAAGGTGGATCTTCTTAACCATAGGCCTTGTTGTATTAATTCCATTGCTATACCCTCTGGCTCTTCCTATCAGACCTGGAAAGGATTCTAAGCAGGTTTATGACTTTGTTGAGGCCCTTGAAGATAGTTCTAAAGTATTGCTATCTTGTGAATATGGTCCAAGTACGAAGCCAGAGATCCATCCTATGGTTACCTCATTATTACATCATCTCTTTAGTCTTAATAAGGGACATAAAGTGTATGTGGTATGTTTATGGCCAGATGGACAATTCATGGCAGAAGAAGCATTGGATGAGGTCGCAGTAGAGCGATTTGGTCTTACCTATGGTGAAGATTTTGTAATGTTAGGATTTAGGCCTGGAGCCGAGGCTGTTGTAAAAGGCATAGTTAGTGATTTAAGAAAGTTATATACCATAGATGCAAAAGGAACAAAGATCGAAAATATCCCAATGATGAAAGGTATCAATAGATTCGAAGATTTTGATTTTCTATTTTCAGGTTCCGCTGGTTATCCTGGTACAACTGAATGGGTTCAGTTTGCTGCTGACCCTACTGACGTACCGATGAGCACTGGAACAACATCAATACAGGTAAATGAGATGATGCCCTATGTTTTGGGTGGTCAGATCAAAGGAATTTTGGCCGGGATGCCGGGTGCTGCAGAATATGAAGAACTTATTGGAGTAAAAGGAATTGGTACAAGCGGAATGGATGCACAATCAGTTGCTCATTTTGTGATTGTTTTATTTATTGTCCTTGGAAACTTAGGATATTTCATAGAGCGAAAGCGTTCTAAAAGGCACCAAGGGTCTTAAAAATGGATATTCTTGGAGCATGGATAGCGGTTTTTCTTACTCTCGCGATTTTCTCATTTCTTTATAAAGATAATCCCTTCTATAAGATCGCAGAGCATCTTTTTGTTGGAGTTTCTGCTGGTTATTGGATGTCATTTAACTTCTGGACGCAGATTCAGCCTAATTTATTGGGGAGATTATGGCCTTCTAAACACTATTCAGATTCTAGTTTATGGTATTCAATTTATGATATGTTTGGATATGTTGCAGGAACCATATTCCCTTCTGGTGGAATAGATAAGGGGCACGATATGCATCTCATTTACCTTTTTCCACTGTTGCTGGGTATAATGATGCTAGTGAGTTTATATCAGCCTTTAAGCTGGATGGCAAGATGGGGAATTGCATATACTGTTGGCATGGCTGCAGGTTTGCGCGCGTATGGTGTTTTGAATTCTAATGTTATAGGTCAGGTTAAGAATACTATTATTCCAGTGATTGGAACAGATCTCCCTTTCTTCAGTTTGACAGGTGATTCATATTTTAATAATCTCATTATCTTGGTTGGAACTGTTACAGGTCTACTATATTTTTATTTTTCGAAAGAGCAGACGGGTCACTTTAGCAAAGTCACAAAAGTAGGTATATATTTTTTAATGGTCTCATTTGGTGCATCATTTGGTTTTGCTGTTATGGGTCGAATATCCCTACTAATTGGAAGACTTTTAGATCTAATAAAATATTCAGGTTCAGAATTTCACCATGCAAGCATTTGGGTTCTTTTAGTAATGGTGCTCTTATTGGGGTATTCTGCATATCAAGAAAAGGAAACCAATAGTTAGTGTTCTATGAAAAATTTAGATAATGTTCAGGCCTGTCGTTTACCAGGCCTTTTTTTGTTTAAACAACCACTAATTAAAAAAGGAAGTTTAACATGAAAGATTTAGTAGTCTTTATCCTTATGATTTCACTCATAAAAGCAATAGTTCCTCCAAAAGTAGGTGATTTTCCCACAGGAGTATTAGAAAATTTAAGAAACCAAGATATTGGTGGAGTGTATGGTGACGAAGGTTGGATGAGGAAAATAGCTAGAGATAAAACTCAAAATTCAAGGAATACTCAATCTGAATTTAATCTTCCTGTACTACTTGGAAAATATTCTGGATCAACGACCTATTTTGATGCATCAAATTTTGATGAATTATTATTTGGCGATAATCCCACTGGATCGTTGATAGACTATTATGATGAAATCTCGTATGGACAATTTCAGATTGATGGCATAGTCAGCGGTTGGTATCAATCTAGCCTTAATCAGTCTCAGGCAGTAGGAGATGTAAGGCAATACGTAGCTGAAATTGCTTCCCTTGCTGATACAGATTTAGATTATGGTCAATTTGATAATGATGGGCCTGATAATATACCAAACTCTGGAGACGACGATGGATATGTTGATGGTCTTGCTGTTGTTTATCCGGGTTGCCTATCCGGGTCTAATAATTTATGGGCTCATCAAAGTTCACTAGGTAGTAACAATGCATATATAACCAATGATCAAAGACCGAATGGTGAATACATAATTGTAAATAGTTATATGGTTTGTCCTGAATTAGATGGGCAACCAAATTGTGATATATCAAGAATCTGTACAATAGGATTATATGCACATGAATTTGGTCATATAATTGGTCTGCCTGATCTATATGATAGAGATGAAAGCAATGGTGATTCAGAAGGATTGGGCAATTGGTGCTTAATGGCTGCCGCTAATTATCTTGGTGATAGCGGTGATACACCGGGGCACATGTCCTCTTGGTGCAAGATTCAAATGGGATGGATTAATCCTACAATTTCTAATATCATGGATACAAATGTTCCAATTGCTCAATTAGCTACCAGTGCAACGGCAATAAAGATTTGGGAAGACGATTATCGATCAAGTCGATATTTTTTAATTGAAAATCGACAACCTATTGGCTTTGATACATATCTTCCTGGAAACGGTTTAATGATTTATCATATTAATGAAAACAGGACTGCAGGTTTCAATAGCTTTGGTCCAAACAATGATGATGAGGATAATAAATTAGTTGATTTGGAATCAGCAGATGGTGATCATGATCTAGATAATAATTATAATAGGGGTGATGGAGGTGATCCATTCCCAGGGATTAGTGGAAATGTGAATTTTAATAACAGTACCAACCCTTCATCAAATAGAAATGATGGTTTTCAAACAGGAATTTCAATCAATAATATCAGTGATTCAGATTCTCTGATGTATGCTGATATAACGCCAATGCCAAACACTGGCTATGTCATTTCATATGATGAATATGGTATAGGATTTACTGCATTATCAATTGGAACTGAAGAGCAATGGGTTGGAGTACGTTTTACAGGATTAAATGAAGGTTTTGTGACTGAAATTGATTTTGGTTTGGTGAACGAACAGTTTTGGAATACAGATGAACTTAATTGGGAAGTACATTTGTATGATTCCTTTGATGGAGTATATCCTGGAAACTTAAAAGATGCTGTTTCTGGAAGCTCCTATGTTGGAGGTTGGCATACTATTCAAGTGGATTCTATGGAAATATTACCTGGTCAAGATTTTTTTATTGGCATACGCTTTCCAAACAGCGGATATGTTATGGCATTTGACAATATTGGTGAGTCATCCGGTCGTTCTTACTATTCTAGCGATGGAGGTTCATTCAGTGATGGATTATCAAGTTATGGAGATTGCAACATTAGGGCCAAAGTCTCCACTGAAACATATGTTGAGATTGATGATAAGTTCTCTTTACCAACTGAAATTACATTACATTCAAACTTTCCTAACCCTTTCAATCCTGGTACGATGCTATCTTTTTCAATTGGAAAAACATCTAAAGTAAAGCTTGATATTTATGATATTAATGGAAGAAATATTAGATCTTTAGTTAATAAAGATATGTCACAAGGTTTACATCAATATTACTGGGATGCTTCAAAAAAATCATCAGGTGTCTATTTTGTAAGTCTTATGATTGATGGTGTCAATAAAACTCAAAAAATAATGTTAATGAAATAATAGGCTACAGTTTAATAGTATTATAGGTATGATTTCAATAAATCGAAACGCTCTACTATTTTTAATATCTTTTTCAATAATCTCATCTGAGCCTGGGGATTTAGTTTCTTTTAATTATCAAGATAATATTGGTTTAGCTACTATTGAGACAGGGCTAATAATTGCTGGTGGCGGACTTGGATTTCCAACACCAGCTTATACTATTTCTACTTATGATATAAAATATCAATCTCAAAACTCTAATGGAACTTTAGATACATTATCAGGATTAGTATCCATACCTAATTCAGCCACTCTAGCATTTCCAATATTAAGTTATCAACATGGAACCGGTATTCTAGATGAAGAAGCTCCTTCAAACATAGGGCTTAGCCTGACTAATTTAGAAATATTGGCTGTTGGGTTTCTAGGTACTTCATCAGGCTTTATAACCATATTTCCAGATTATGAAGGCGTGGGCGATCCCGATAGTTACCACCCTTATCATGTGAGAGACTCTTATATTCGTGCCGTAATTCACATGATCAAAGCTGTCAAACAACTATCCGAGGAGTTAATTGGTGAAGAAAGATTTCAATATAATAATCAATTATTTCTTGCTGGATACTCTGAGGGCGGATATGCTACGCTTGCTGCTCAATCAGGTATTGAATTAAATCACAATGATGAATTTAATATTACAGCTTCATTTCCGATGGCGGGAGCATATGACCTATCTGGAACGATGGTAGAATATTTTTTGTCTGAACCTGTCTACGAAAATCCCTATTATGTTCCATATGTTCTCACAAGCCATATTTGGTACTACCAAGGTCTAGATACTGATTTAAATATGTATTTTGAACCTTATTGGGCCGAAAATTTAACCTCACTTTATGATGGAACGCATTCAGGCAGCGAAATAAATAATAGTTTGCCAGATAATGTTTTGGATATTCTATTGGATAGCGTTCTGATAGAATTCACAAATAATGAAGATCAATTTTTAAGGCAAACTTTGGCTGAGAATACCCTCTTAAATTGGGCACCTATTAGTCCAACTTACTTGTATCATGGCGTTGCAGATGATCAAGTCCCATACCAAAATTCAGTAATTGCATTTGATAATTTCCAGACCAACGGTGCCAATAATGTTTATCTAGAATTATTACCAGAAACAACAGGTGGGCATACAAGCTCAGCTATTCCTTGTTTTTTATCAGCATATTCACTGATGACTGATTATCAAAATATCCATCAAAAAGGCGATATTGATGAAGATGGAGTAATTACTTTGATAGATCAAGCAGATCTATCTGCAATGATTATCAATGATTTTGAAATAACTAGATTTCAAAGTTGGTTGGGAGACTGTAATTACGATGAAAAAAGTAATGTATTTGACTTATTAATGATTTCTGATATTGTCTTGATGGAGGAAGGTTAATATCAGAAAAACAACTATTTGTTTGTTCTTTATAGTATCTAGTTTGTTTTATTTCAATGGTTGCAGTTTATTGAATCTTTACGACAAACAAATAAAAAACATTCCTAGGAAATACTATATTGGTAGAGCAAGCACTGAAAACTTTCAAAAAGGCATTGGAGAAGTGTTGCTAGGATTTGATTATCATATAGAGCAGTATGATAATGGGCCAACTTCTTCATACATTATTACAAGATGGAAGATAAGAGAGGGCTCTGAAGAAAGTTTAGCCACTGAATTCAAAGAGTCTAAAACAAGATTAATAATAAATGGAATGATTGATAATCAATCTTTTGAAATGAATAATGGATTTAGCTATGATTGCTTTCTTGAAATACAAAATTTTACTTATAATGGCTCAGAATTTGTTCCAAACTATGAAAATTCTGAGCTAAACGATGAGATTAGTGATCTAATTGAAAAACTATCTAGCTTTCTATCCATTAATCAGTGATAAGTATTATTCTACTTTTCTAAGGATTAGCGTACATTTTATAAAAATTAAACTTGAAGCTTAATAGGAATGATAATATTGTTTTTTTCACTGGGGCTGGTATGTCTGCAGAGTCAGGAGTGCCTACCTATAGGGGTAGTGGGGGAATCTGGAATGAATATCAATGGGAGGAATATGCTTGTGAGAGAGCCTTTAGGAATAACCCTAACAATGTATTGGACTTTCATGAATTAAGGCGTATTGAAGCCTTGAAATGCAAACCACATGCTGGTCATTTTAGAATGAAGGGTATTGAAGATAAATACCCAAACACTACAATTATTACCCAAAATATTGATGGCATGCATCAAAGGTCTGGCTCTAAGAATGTCATAGAACTACATGGTAGTCTATGGAGAATGAGGTGTGAGTCTGAAGGTACAATTCATGAAGACCTTGAGAATGGAAAATATTCAAATAGATATTGTGAATGTGGAAATTTTCAAAGACCTGATATTATATGGTTTCAAGATATGTTAGATGAAAAAATCATAAACAACACTATTTTTACTATCACAGCATGCTCCCTATTTATAAGCATAGGAACTAGTGCTTCAGTATGGCCAGCTGCCGGATTTCCGAAGTTAGCAAAACAAAGTGGAGCATACTGTATCGAGATAAATCCTGAAGAAACTGAATTATCATCAATTTATGATGAAGTTATAAGAGAAAAAGCTGGAAGAGGATTAGAGCTATGCTTGGAAAAAGTGCAATATTAAGCCAATACTCCGGCTAGGTCATCTCTTATAAGGATAAGGATAGCAGATTGGGATACTATAAGATAATCTTTTTCTTCAATTTTAATCTCTATGCTGGCTTTTCCTAAAAAGAGTGCATAGTCACCGATTTCAGCTTGTGTTGGTATATATTTAACATCAGATTTCTTATCTTTCCAAGGTTCTTCGAATGTGCCATCTGGACTACCTAAAGGGATACCTGGTCCCACTTCTACGACCATTCCACCTCGAACCTCTTGCTTCTCAATAACACTAGGGGGGAGATAAAGACCCGCTGGAGATTTAGATTCGCCAGTATCAGGCCTGATTAAAACTCTATCACCTACTACAAGAATTTGTTTATTAGAGCTTTTCATGATGATGTTATTTCAAAATACTATGGTCAAATAATGGCGTTGATCAAATTATATGTCAATGAGTTAACTTTCATCCTCTTCCAAAGGTTCATCTTTTTTTGGTTTTTGACCCCAGTACGTGGTACTAGTATTTAACAAGAAGTAAACATTGTCATTTGTTCTATAGACATCATTTGACTTGTTTTCTCTTATATAATTATGTTGATAATCTTGGCCTGAATTACCAAAAACATAATGGAGCAATTCGTTATTATCTTCATCAAAAACTTGAAAATGTCTGCCTGATGAGTCATCAACACCAAACTTGCTCCATTTTTCAGCTTTTGATGATATTAGCATCTCTTGCTCAACTTTTAGTAAGCGATCGAAAACCTTTTCAACTTGAAAATCTTTTATCGTAAAAGAATCTGCTTGAGTAATTTTCCAAGTTGTATCTGATCTCACTAATTCTAATTTTTTATCCTCTTCCGTAAGCAAAATTCTATGAACATTTTCACCAGAACCACTGTAAATAGGCTCTCCTTCAACATTGTAAGAGCTCTGTGAATTTTGGTTACCAAGATATAGAAGTATGAGTAGTGCAAGAGCACCTATGCTGTATTTTGTGGTATTAGTCATATATCTGTTTTAGAACCTCCGCATGATTTTTTTCTTTTCTAATCCTTAAAAAACCAAAACCTAATATCAATAATGATGGAATAACCAGATTAGCAAGTTTCCATCGTTTTTTAATTCGATCTTTCTTTTTGTCTTTTTCATCCTGAGACAATGACTGTTCTTCTTCGTCATTAAGTTGTAGTATATCTAGTGGTCTACTAGTCACTTCCCTTGATCGGAGGGATATAAGGTCCTCGTCAT
The DNA here is from genome assembly GCA_002698235.1 of Fidelibacterota bacterium. Lineage (GTDB taxonomy): Bacteria > Fidelibacterota > Marinisomatia > Marinisomatales > UBA1611 > NZWG01. The sequence goes on from NZWG01000023.1 coordinate 25,471, forward strand.
CTGCCAAATAATCTACTGCATTCATTAAAAAGACCATGTTATCCGGAATTGACATTCCACCTTCATCGCTCAGAAACTTAGAGTCAGAAATGACCATCAATTCACCTCCGCCAACTACAGAAACGATTGCAGATAGTATTTTTCCACTTTGTCCTAATAATTTTAAAAATGGATTCTGTTGCGGATCAGGGCTCAACATGAAGTTTGAAGACATTAAACCGCTGTTATTTGAAGAGGTAAACAGAGTAGTGATATTAGACACCATTTGGCTACGACTAGTATCTATTTTTATTTCACTTGGGAACAAAGGAAGGATCTGTTCTAGTTTATTTACAATAATACTGGAAATGGAATCGGTAGAATTGAAAGTATCAACAATTGGAAAAAATGGATATTGCACTGCTCTGTTCATACGAAAAAGACCAACCGATTGTTGTACTTGAACATTTCCACATTTAGCATCTAAAACAAGATTCTTTTGGATTTCAACGTCATATTTACTTAAAAATTCAAAAATATTGGACTCTATTGGAGAGGCCTGTTGCTGCTGAATATCTGTATTAACACCACTCTGTGTTAGCAAAATCTTTTTTCCAGAGTTCAAATAAGACTCAAGATTATTTAGGGTGCCTGTTTCCACAGAATCAATAGCCCCGCTCACAAGGAGCACATCAATATTATCAGGTATTTCATTCTTAGGGTCGACCGATCTAAAATTATAGTGCTGATTTAACTGAGAGGAGAGGCTTTCAGTTTTTGGCTGGTTTTCCACATCAAGAGCCATGATTCCAATGGTTTTCTTATCAACATTTACCAGCGATTTTATTTTTGTACTGATCATATATTCTAAACCAGCTGTTGATTGGATCAACGGAATGATCTCTTTCTTATTTTCAAACAATAAAACCATTCCAAGATAGACTTTTTTTACAACCATTTGATCGTTTTCTAAAGCCTGCATTTGGACCGGTTGAATGCCATCTTTCTGAGCTTGTTCCTCTAATTCTGTATCTGATTCAGGAGCATGAAAGAAAAAACTCACGTCATCTGAAATGGCTTGATATTCTTCAAGAATATCCTGGAGAAAGCGCCTAGTATTCCCCAATTCGCTTGGGAGGTCATCAGAAAAATATACTTTTATCGTTAGACGATCATCCAGTTTTGAGACAATGGCCTGACTTGATGATGAGAGCGAGAATTTTTTATTATCTGTAAGGTCAAATCTATGAAAATTATCCCTAGAAATTAGATTCAGAAGAATAAGCCCTAGAAGTAGTCCTCCTACATAAACAACGAATGAATTTTTATTTTTTATTAACATTTTTTAATTCCATTTACGAGATTCTAAGATTCTAGTAGTAATTGATAAGAAAAAACCAATTACCGAAGCAAAATAAATAAGGTTGCGAGTGTCCAAGACACCTCTTGCCATGTTGGACAAGTGGAAGTCAGTGCTTAAAAATTGCACTACACCACTCATGGAAGAGGGCATAAAGAAAAGTAGTTTATCCATCATGAAAAATAAAAGTACAATTGCGATTCCTATGATGAAGGCAATTACCTGATTATCCGTAAGGCTACTGGCAAAAAGACTAACAGCAGTGTAAACACCGCCCAACAATGCTAGCCCTATGTAGCCTGTGAAGACAGCACCATGATCAATGGATGTGCCAACATACAATAGGGTTAAATAATGTATCAATGTGGCTGCTAATCCTAAAATAATTAGAACAAATCCTGCTAGATACTTTCCAATGACAATATCACGTTCAAGTATTGGCATAGTTGAAATGATTTCTATTGTTCCAAGGCTCTTTTCTCTAGAGATAAGTCCCATAGATATTGCTGGAATGAAGAAAAGGTAGACCAGTGGCACTATTCCGAACAATACTCTTAGGTCAGATTCGTTTATCAAAAAAAACTGGATATTGAAAAAGTATCCATTGATAAGTGCAAAAACCACCAGGAAAATGTATGCCATAGGACTAGTAAAGAAAGAGTGGAGTTCTTTCTTGAAAATTGTCAATATATTATTCATCTGTTGCTCCATTATCAATTTTACCAGTCAGGTTTCTGAAAATATCTTCTAAATTCTTTTCAGTAACTGTCATTTCAGTTAAGATCCAAGATTGCTCTACAGCGTGGTTAAAAATATCTTTTCGAGGATCTGTTCCAGAGGCATACTCTAAATGGACATTGAAGTTCTCGCCTTTTTTTGAAATGTCCTTAATATTCACTCCTGGCATGGTTGCTTTCATATCTTGTATAGAATTTTCATCTGCATTGCTTATCTCCAAGTTGAGCTGTGTCATGCCTTGAGAACCAGAGATCAATTCTTCACTTGTTCCATCAGCCACAATCTTTCCCTCATCTATAATGATGATTCTGTCGACTGTTGCTTGTATTTCCTGAAGTATATGTGATGACATCAAGACTAATTTTTCTTTACCCAACTTCTTTATTAATGCGCGTATCTCTACAATTTGGTTTGGGTCAAGACCTGTAACCGGCTCATCAAGAATTAGAATCTTTGGGTCATGTATCATTGCTGCAGCGAGTCCAATTCTTTGTTTATATCCTTTGGAGCAATTGCCAACAGTTCTGTGTACTACACCCTGTAGACTGCATTCTTTGACGACTTTTTTAAGAGCATCTGTAAATTTATTTCCGGTAATTTCTCGTATTGATGCATGAAATTTTAGGTATTCATGTACTTTCATCTCTGCATAAAGTGGATTCAATTCAGGTAGATAGCCTACCATTTTCTGAATTTCAATACAGTCATCAATTATATTTTTATCGCCAATGTGGACATTTCCTGACGTTGGCGATATATAACCAGTTATCATTTTTAAGGTAGTGCTCTTTCCAGCACCATTCGCACCTAAGAATCCAACGATCTCGCCATCTCCAAGCGAGAAGGATATAGAATCAACGGCTTGTACATCACCATAGTTCTTAGATAGATTGTCTATTTGAATCATTTAATTGCTCCTTGATAAAATATTTTTATTTATCAATGATTAAAAAGTTCCAAAAAATTTGCTGGGAATATTAAAAAACTTTTTTTTCTTTGAAAACACCTGATCTCATAATTCCTGTGAATGGGTTTAAAATAGACTGTCATGGAAGTTCATGAATACTTCTTGACTATTAGAGGAAAGGGCAAATATATTTACGTGACTAGTCAAATCATTTTGACAAGTTATGGTTAACCAAACGCAATAAGAAAAGGAGAGTTATTATGACTCGCTTATTCAAATCAATCGTTTCAACGCTAGTCGCTTTATGTTTCTTGGCTGTTTTGCCAGCTGAATCTGCGGTCAATGCTGACCAAGTAGAATTTGCTGTTGAGCAAGAAAATAGCGAAGTATTTGCTAGTGCTGACGTGAAGAAGAAGAAGAAGAAAGGTAAGAAAATGAAAGGCAAAGGGAAGAAGAAGAAGAAAGGCTTTTTCTCAAAGGTCTTTGGTTCCAAGTAACCTTATTCCGATTCAGAATAAATATAAAAGGGTACGTTGTCGTACCCTTTTTTATTGATTAAAATTATATTACTCATAATTGAATTAAATACAGGAAAAAGCAATGTTCACATACCAAAGAATCAGCTGCATTATTCTTTCCCTGCTTTTCACATCACAGTCTATTGCACAAGAAGCGGACACCACCGCAATAGAAGAAGAGACGAGTGGAAAAGAGATGTATACTAGTGTAGATGTCAGTTACTCCCAAGATAAAGGTAACACAGATTTCATTTCATTATACTATGGACTTAATTACACCCTGATTGGAGACCTAGGGCCCTTTAAAGACACAGAGTTTTTATTTGATTTTTATAGAAGTGATGATGAGCTAGATGGTGAATCTTTCACAGATGATCAGTCTTTAACTTTGAAATTTGATGTTTGGGCCAATCAGCGATTTTCACCCTTTCTATTCTTCCAAAAGTCATTTGATAATATAATAGGACTCGAAGATAGGCTTAATTATGGTCTTGGTGCAAAGGTCGGGCTTCCTTTTGGCCTTTCTGTCAGCTATGCTTATTTGTTTGAGAAAGAAGATTACTTGTTCTATGAATACACAGACTCCGCTGCATACGACCTAGACGACGGCATCTGGAATGGAAATGTAGGGACTGGAGATTGGTATTATACCGATTCAGTAGCTCTAAACCCTGACGATTTTACAGATTGGGATTATTATTATCCTTGGTATTACTATTATGGAGATACTGTCCATTTTGAGGGCAATGACACGG
>NZWG01000024.1 GCA_002698235.1 Fidelibacterota bacterium
CCAAAAGAGGTATTAAGAAGATATACATTAGCTCCCCAAAGTGGCTCCCCTGAACCATCTTGGATACTGCCCTGCACAGATCCATCGTCCGCAAATATTATTATTCCAACTAAAAGGAATAAGATGGCAAAAAACCTTTTCATTTATTTTCTCCGTTAAATATTCTAATGATTATTATAATATTTCAATTTGTTCCTAAAAATTATATCCTGTCTCAAGAAGAAAGTACCTTGGTATTTTTGGAGACAGAGGGAATGTTGGAGCCTGGGTTTCAAAAATGTTTTTGATTGAGAAGCCAATATTTATTTTACTGTTCAATTCATATACTAGATCTATATCAGAATAGATTTCTCCTCCAATTTGTCCAGGATTGATGAACCATGATTGACCAACTTGCGCTTCTTCGCCCTTACCTGCTTCCGTAGCCTCAAAATATCCACTTACAAAATCATATGGTGAAGTACCTTTAATGGTGATCATCGTGGTCAGACCTTTTATAAAGCTATCAAAAAATGTCATCGACAGAGAGCCTTTAAAGTTTGGTGTATTACTGTAAATATTTACATAATCATAATAATCAATATAAATGCTATCAGAAAGNTTTNCTTCNTANAGATAGTTTAAATATCTCTCTCCCTTTTTTCTNTTATNAACNAGNTCATCATCATTGAANTATGAAAGATTCATGCCGATCTCATATTTATCTTGAAGNTGTCTCCAACCAGTTTCAAAACCAAAAAATGAAACNTCAAGAGGCACCGTAGGGTAGGTCAGGGCATAGGTGAAAGGTGGAACAGGGTCTGGGTCGATGAGTTTATCACCATAATTTATNTGTCNTATNCCATCAATTGGTATTGGATTAGGGAATGCCTGNACAACATANACCCAGCCAGGACCAGTGGCACCAAATACCGTTAATGGACCTTTAAAATTCTTATATTTNCCAGCATAAAGGTTACATTCAAAAAGATTTTTACTATTAATAAGACCAGTATATGCTAGCTCGAATGANTGATTTTCCTCTAATTGNAAAGGCTCAATATATTTACTAGTNATNAGTGNATCNGNNTCACNATANATACCATCACCATCCATATCTTTAAAATCTANAACAGTAAACCCATCAGAGGAGCCCATGGATACTGCGTCCATNGTCCAATCATNAGGNTATATACCTCCAANAATAGGGTCAGGGTCNCCCGCTTGNCCANTNGCAATATTTCTTTGACCAGCATAGACATTTCTTTCTAAAAGTGTNGGGGCTTTNAATCCTGTNCCAGCTATTAACTTAAGACTGCCATTAAGAAAATTCTTTCTTACTANTGATGCTCTTGGAGANATGCTTTTTCCATANTNTTGATGNTTATCAAAGCGNATAGAGGTGTTTATTGANTATTCATTATTGATTAAAAAATCAATTTGCCCATATANACCATACCTATATTCATTAATATCTTTACCACCAACAATACCAGTTATTGGACTTNCTCCTTGATCNTTTATGGTNGTNCTATCAGTATCGGGATCTTTNNATTCATAATCAAANCCTGAAANAAAGTTCAACCTNTNGGTNAATTNNTTATTGTATTGATAATCNACTATATAATCATCACTATTGTATTTTAACCACCAGCCAAGACCATAATCACCATATTGATCAAGGGCATCTTGCCATGAGAGGCTTGTCCCNTCNNNATTTCTTGCTATGACCTGCATCAGNCCAAGGGTTACCCTAAATGCTGCATCAGCNACTTGATTNATTGCAGTGGCTCTNAAAAAGTGNTTATTATTATTGAANCTAAATCCATATTGATGCCTTTTGAGANCTCTATTGTAGATAGGGCCAAGACTNCCCATNGCATANCCACTACCTCCTACATAATTNTNAAAAATGGAAAATTCATTTTGCCTGTTTANTCTGTAGTAAATATTTGTTTTTATTTGATTTTTTCTCATCTCGAGTGGNTCATAAAGATCNTCATTCAAATACAAAGTATCACCCACTACCCAGTANATTTCATCNTCCTTATTACCATANGGTAATTCGGATGCAACTTTTGNCTCNCCACTTATATCAATTGAAANTTTATCAAAATTCTTNGCAAATCTTGCTCCCAANCGNGGGTCATTTAANTTNGATATACTAAANTTAANCTCNTTTNTTTCATCANNCATTGGNTGCTTTGTGATGATATTCAATAAACCCTGCGAGGCATCTGGGCCATATAATGCTGCTTGGGGTCCAAACANNATCTCTAATCTNGATATAGCTTCTTTTGGAGGACCNGANATTAANGAGTAAACCTGACCTGANACAGATTCACCAAGATATAGTCCATCAGCAAATTGTCTAAATCTTGTACTATAAGCNCCATCAAATCCCCTTGCATTGATNTGGGCACCTTGNAGGCCATANTAGGTAACATCAACGCCCTTTGCATNACTAGCAAGNCTATTAAAATCAGTAATNCCTACTCTTCTCCTNATCGTCTGCTGATTTACAACTGATACTACGCTGGGTGCTTCCGTNATCTTCTCTTTTTTTCTTGAGGCCGATACGATAACCTCGTTGAGNCCTAAGGATGAAGCTTCCAGGATAAAATCAANATTACTNAGTNCNTTNCCCTTGATAATATCAGATGAGTCATCANCATCAAGTCCAAGTTTAGCTGANAAGTTTGATCCNGAAAGCTCTTCNGAGTCTTNATNGCTCTCTGCAATATAAAGATCTATGCTAGCCGGTTCATAACCNATNTAGTCCACTTGTAGTNTATACTTNCCAACNGGTATCCCATCAATAAGATACTTACCTAATGAATCAGTNGTCGAACCCATAGAAGTTCCAACAAGGAAAACATTGGCTCCATGCAGAGGGTAGGATACATCCTGCACTCGTCCAGATATTGAACCCTCATTCGCGATAAGAGTTGAAGTAATTAGCAATAAATATAATTTTATTGATTTATGCATTTGCCTCTCCTACTATATAATGCATGATTTAAAGTAACTAATTTTAACTATATCGTATCAAAAAGCCCTAGCAGAATTGTCACGTTTATGAATAGCTAATTGGTCATTAGTATCATTTAAAAAAATATATAATATTTTGAACGTTGTTAAAAATGATTTGAACTCTATTACAATTTTTTAATACCTCCGATCATTTAAGTAACACCATTTTATTCTCAAATGACCTTCCATCGACCTTCAAGAGAGAAAAATATATACCAGAGGTTACACTTTCTCCCATCATATTCGTACCATCCCAATTGATTAAAGAATTTCCTACTGGTCTTTTTTCATGTATCAATTTTTGTACAGTATTCCCCATAACATCAACGATAGATAAGTCAACTATTTCTGGTTTTGACAGGTAAAAGGTAATAGTGGTAGTTGAATTAAATGGGTTAGGATAATTGGGGTATAATGTGGGCATGATAGGCAAGATATGGTCTTTTTCAATACCGACATCATTATTAGTGTATATATCAAATACTACAGGCAAATGATCAGATGCCTCTTGCGTATCATGCCATTCTAATCCATAATAATCAAGTGCTGTTTCATCCATTGCTAGAGTGTTCAAAATAAAATGTTTTCCTGAATCGATTGTTGCATCAGAGTAAAAAATGTAGTCTAACTTTCCAGGATTAAATGATGAACCGTCTTTTCGCCATGTATATCCCATACGTCTGTGAGTATGGCGTGGAAATAAATCAATAATTGAAGTAGAGTCCCAATCAGGTAAGAAATCATTACCATATTGATTCTCATCTTCAATATCTCCATCTCTTATGGTCTCTACTTGCTGTCTAAATCCAACATAATTAAAATCTCCAACATGAACAAAAGGTGTTCCTGCTTCAATTTCAAAGGGACCCGCATTATTAAGGATCCACTCTCTCCATGCACCTGCGAACTCATCAACCTGCTGCTGCCTATCCTCGTTATTAGAGCAACATGATAGATGAGAGTTGAATATGAGCAGATTTTTACCAAGCTCATCCTCTGTATCTAAAAGTGCCGCCATTGTGCGCTCTGAGCTAATCATATTTGCATCATTAATGATCGAAAACCGTGACAATACAACGAGATCTCTGTAGGTCCAGCTAGCATGCCATTGTTGATTTGGAAACCATGATTGAATAACATCATCTATTTCTTCCCAATCTCCATGCTCTTGGAGCGCGATGACGTCAGGGTCCAATGCCTGAATAATTCGTTTGAAATGGAGTTGCCTATCACCATCAAGGATTCCTTCATTCAAGGTATTGTAAGATAAAACCCTTATGTCACTATCGTTTAACCTTCCTAAAGTAATAGGTTCAGTAGGAAAAACCTCGTCTTCAAAAATAGTGAAAGATATACCACCTGCATTATCGGGCATCATATCTCCATTATTCGAATTCTCAGTGAGTACAATTTTTCCTTGTGTGATAGATTGAGATCCATCAATGGTCAATGCAGTTGAATGTCTTGAAATTGCTATTTCAAACTCTGAAGATGTTATGGTTGGAGCAATTCGCAATGAAAGATCATTTTGATATAATTCAGTCTGTTGTCCATTAGAATATTTATAACCTGAACGATCACCAAATGTCCATTCCAACTCAGCACCTATTCCATGAAATGTATTTCCGGTCATTGAATCATTATCTGCATCGATATATAGATGGAAGTCATTCCAATCCTGCATCAAAAACTCACCATTGTGAAATTTAAAGTAGATAAAAAGAAATTCTGAATCGTGAGTTATTTTCAAAAATGAATAATCTGCAGTTGTGGCATCACCATTTTGATCGGAATATGAAGTTGGCACATCATCCCAATCTTCAAAGAGTCCATCTATGTTTATCGGATCTCCACCGAACACATAGGATACTAAAAGGGGGCTAAAAACCAGCCCCCTTACAACTTCAGATATGAACAGTAATAATGAATTATGCATCCAGAAGGTCCAATACCAGCCTCACACCCCATCCAGTCGCACTCCCACTTGGATTAACACTATCCTCTTTTGCGCCCCACGCTGTTCCAGCAATATCAAAGTGAACCCACGGTATCTCATCATTAACGAATTCCTTTAAAAATGCACCACCTGCTATTGATCCTGCTTGCATAGGCGCACCTGTATTTTTCACNTCTGCNATCTTGCTTTGAACTTGCTTACAAAATTCTGGCCACAAAGGNAATTCCCAAACTTTNTCNCCTGTTGATTTTGAAGATCTCTTTATTTTTTCCATCAATTCTTCATCNGTTCCCATGACACCCGTNGCAATATGNCCAAGGGCAACNAGTACTGCTCCAGTAAGGGTTGCAAAATCTAAAATATATTCTGGATCATAATGTTTTGAAGCATAAGATAATCCATCAGCTAGTATAACACGACCTTCGGCATCCGTATTCAATATCTCGATCGTTTTACCGTTATAAGCTTTAAGAATGTCTCCAGGTTTATATGCTTTAGCGCCATTAAGATTCTCGGTTGCTGGAATGATTCCTACCACGTTTAAACTTGGTTTTAATAGTGCGAGAGCTTTAAAAACACCAAGNACNACTGTTGATCCACACATGTCAAATTTCATTTCATCCATCTTATTTGCTGGTTTGATAGATATCCCACCAGAGTCAAATGTGAGACCTTTACCAACAAGGACCTTAGGCTTCTCACTCCCCCCTTTCATATATTCCAATATAATGAATTTTGGAGGTTCATCAGTTCCTTGNGCAACTCCTGCAAGGCCNCCCATNCCCATTTCGGTAAATTCTTCTCTATCAAAGACAGTTAGATTCATNTCACCCTCATCCGCAATNTCTTTCGCTGTAGCGGCAAGTTTANTTGGAGTTGANAAGTTTCCNGGGTGATTNCCNAGATCTCTAGCTANNCAAACAGCATTAGCAATNCTAGCTCCTTTTANTANACTTGCANTGTCNGAACCCANTACTTTTGCAGAACCTAATTTAAATTGCTCCTTATCCTTTGTCTTGTGATCAAGATACTGATAGCTCCCAAGGATTATACCCTCACCTAGGGCTTGCCTCTGCTCATCATTTTCACAAAAACACTCTATTGCAATATCAACAACCTTTTTCTTAATTCCCATTCTAGATGCTTTACCCGCTACAAGCCTGGCAGTATTTGAATTAAATTTTTCTTTTTTTCCTAGACCAAGCAATAAAACTCTCTTATCATTGACATAAAATAAATGTGACTCACTATTCTTACCCTTTATATCACCGATTTTTATGGCATTAGTAAATACTCCGTTAGTGGAGCTATCGATATCTTGGGCTATTTCTGTAAGACTTTTGTCCTCAAAAATACCAACCGCAATAAGACCAGCACTGGTGTCACTCCAATTGTCGTTTGAAAGATTTACATTTGATAGGTGTGCCATGAGATTCCTTTTAATTTTATTATTTATTGATATGCTAAATTAATTATACAGGCCAATACATCCACCTTGATAATCAACATTTTATTGATAGAAACTTTAATATAACTTTGGTCAATACTTCATGAAAATATTGAATATTAAACCCAAAGAATTAAAACTTGTCTCTATTCTATTATTAATGTTCTTTGGCATAAGTGTAGCAAGCATAACTGGCTCTGCCGTAAGAGACACAGTTTTCCTACTGAAGTTTAATCAAGACTACCTTCCTCTGATGTACGTCCTGATAGCTATTGTTATGACACTTTTGATAGAAATCTATAAACGACTTATCATCAATAAGAACCCGTTTTCATTGTTCACTTTATCTGTGAGTTTCTTTGCGATTAGCCTAACTGCATTTCATAAAAATTTAGATGGCCTTCTTATACCTTTAATGTACGTTTGGGTAGAGGGCATCACTATTTTAACAATTTTACAATTTTGGATGCTATCTGGCGAGCTGCTAAATACAAGGCAAGCTAAGAGAATATTTCCAATTATCATTGCTGGAGGATCTTTTGCTGCGATAGGATCTGGCTACTTAATTAGACCTTTTGTTCGACAATATGGTTCCGAGAACCTTTTACTAGTGACAATTGCCTCCCTTGTATTTACGGTCATCTTGAGTCATTTTTTGAGTTTTTATAGGCCCGATATAATTCATAAAAATAAATTAAAGAAAATTGCAAAACCCAAGACCCTCGAACCATATCTTAAGTATATAGCAATTATGATAGCATGTTCTGCCTTTATATCAAGAGTAGTTGATTACCAATTTAAGGTCATGGCGGCAAATGCTTTTCCCTTGCAAAATGAATTGGTGAGTTTNTTTGGNTCATANTACATGCTAACTGGTGCAGCTACACTTCTAATGCAATCTNTAATAACAGGGTTCATCCTTACAAGATTTGGAATACTAATTGGTATGATTCTATTGCCCGTAGCATTGATATTTGGNTCAATGGGTTTTCTCATNTTCGGTTCAATGATAGCTATCTATTTATTGAAATTTTCTGATCAAGTATTCAAATTTTCAATGTACAATGCTATTAAAGAGATTTTATGGTTACCTCTAACAACTGCAAAGAAAAATAGATATAAACCATTTATTGATGGATCTTTAAAATCAATCGTAGAGGGTCTAGCGGGTTTAACCATCTTTTTATTAGTCACCTTTAATCTTATCCCTGACACAAAAATATACCTATTNAGCTTGCTNGTGTTGGCTTTTGCAGTATATTGGTTTTGGAATTCATTTAGGCTAAAAAAGGGGTATCTTTCAGAGATAGTTAAATCAATAGATAATAGACAATTAAACCTTGATAATGTAAAGTTTGATCTCAATGACTCAAATACAGTCGATGCTCTGAGATCATCGCTGGAGGATGAAGATAATTTTAAAAAACTTTTTGCNATCGATCTACTCTGGACTCTNCCACTTGAACCTTGGAAAAGGACACTACAAGATCAATTCCTTAAAGGATCAAATGAGATAAAAAGGGGAATACTAGAACTATGTTGGTCTCAAAATAAAATAATAACAGACCAAATGATCTTAGATCAAATTCAACTAAAAGAAGAAATCTCAGCTTATGCGATATCATGTGCAAGTGACAGAAAAATAAGTACCCAGATAAAGTCAATTGATTCTTTATTGGAAGATAATAACTTTTTTCTCAGATCGTCAGCGTTGGTTTCCAAAATAAATGATTATCCCAATNATACTAAAACAGAAGACCAAATAAATGAAATATTAAAATATGGGCAAGAGAATGAAATAGTTATCTTATTACATTTCTTAAAAAAATCAAATTTTGATATTCAAGAGACTCTGATCAAAAAATATTTGGAATCAAAAAGTAATNAATTGGTAATTGAGACTCTTAGAATTATCTCCNACAAGCCTCAAAATAGGTATATAAACCCAATTATTAAACTCTTAGAACACAATAGTACATTTAATGAGGCAAAGAAGACCTTACTCAGTTACGACAAAAACTTGATTAGTGACAAACTATTAAAATATTTTTCCAATCCCGATTCAAAAACTTCCATCAANATCTCTATTTTAAATTTTATTCATCAATTACNTCATGATAAAAGCATAGAGCTAATATTATTAGAGATGGAAGGGNCTGACCTTTATTATTTGAATAAATGCNCTAACGCACTTATCAANATATCAAAGAAACATAGTATTTCAAAAAGTGNTCNAGATCAGATTCAAACCCTAATTCNNAGACTCTCTATTAGAGCATTTCAGTTGATACTTTTTGATAATAAGCTTCACAATGATAAAANGAGTATTCTATTNATAGATCANATAGAATACGATTTAAANATATTAAAACATTTAATTTTAAAACTAGGGACATTGGATGACCCGACCATACCTATCGAGTCATATATAAGATATGTCGACAGTAACGATTTTGAACTACTTCCATTAGTCCTCGAACTCGTGGACTCTACCTTTTCAAATCAAGCAAAAAAACTAGTTTTTCCTCTTATTGACCCAGATCTGGACCCTTTAAAAGTAGCACCAGTCTTGCTTGGTGAAGAAGCATTTTCCAAAAATGAGATGTTACGATCTTGGGTTGAAAATCCACATCATTGGAAAACAAATATTGCGACACAGTTTATTTTAGGAAGCAATAATACTGATCTACTAAAAAAAATAAAATGGAATCGTTTACCTCAAGGATTATTAGATATCAAGTACTTCTCAAAATCGGAGCAGGAATATTTAATTGAAAATTTTCAGATTAAAAACTTTTTAAATAAGGAGTCTCATACAATGTACTCAATTCTAGAAAAAACACTATTATTAAAATCAGTTGACCTTTTTAAGGCNATTCCAGGTGAAATTTTATCTAAGATAGCACTGATCTCTAAAGAGATTCAAATTGAAATCGATGATCACATTTTTAATGAAGGAGAGCATGGTGATTCTCTATACATNATCATCTCTGGAAAAGTAAANGTANTTCGTAAAAACCAATTAATAACGACCTTAGAACAAGGTAGTTGCATTGGTGAAATGGCACTACTTGATCAAGAGCCTAGATCAGCGGATGCAGTTGCGATTGAAGATAGCATTCTATTAAAAATTGATCAAGAGGGTTTTTATGAACTAATGTCAAGCAACGCTGATATTATGAAGCAAATTGTAATGATGTTGACACATCGNGTAAGAGAGATGAATAAAAAACTTACGTCTGCTCTCTAGTCAACTCTTTTACAACATTTGGNTCNGCCAGAGTCGATATATCACCNAGGTTNTCTAAGTCACCTTCTGCAATTTTTCTTAGAATTCGACGCATGATCTTACCAGAACGTGTTTTTGGTAATGCAGGAGAAAATTGAATTTTATCTGGCTTTGAATGAGGACCAATCTCTTTTGTAACCGAGGACATAATATTCTGTTTTATATCATCAGAAGCTGTGGTNCCTGTCATCAGAGTAACAAATGCATAGATGCCTTGGCCCTTAATTTCATGTGGGTATCCCACAACCGCTGCTTCGGCTACACCATCTGCCTTACCAATTGCACCTTCAACCTCAGCGGTACCTATTCTATGTCCAGATACATTTAATACGTCGTCCACTCTACCAGTGATCCAATAGTAACCATCGTCATCTCTCTTTGCTGCATCACCTGTAAAGTAATAGCCTGGAAACTTTGAAAAATACACATCCAAAAATCTTGAATGATCACCGTAGATGGTTCGCATTTGCCCGGGCCAAGATGATTTAATAGCCAATAATCCTGATACATCGTTTCCTACAATCTCATCACCGTCTTCAGTTAGCAATACTGGCTCTACTCCAAAAAAAGGTAAGGTTGCAGAACCTGGCTTTGTGGGAGTTGCTCCAGGTAAAGGGGAAATAAGTATTCCTCCAGTCTCAGTCTGCCACCAAGTATCAACAACTGGACAATTTCCTTTGCCAACTATATCAAAATACCATTTCCATTCTGGCTCTTTGATAGGCTCTCCAACTGTACCTAAGAGTCTCAATGATGACAGATCTCTTGATTCTACCCATTTATTACCTTCCTTCATCAAGGCTCTAAGTGCCGTTGGAGCAGTGTAAAACTGATTTACATTGTGNTTGTCAACAACATCCCAGAACCGACCAAAGTCTGGGTAATTTGGAACACCCTCAAACATTAATGTNGTGGCCCTATTACTTAAAGGTCCATAAATAATATACGAATGTCCTGTGATCCATCCCAAATCAGCAGTGCACCAATAAATATCCCCTGGACGGTAGTCAAAGATCATTTCATGGGTGAATGATACATAGGTCAAATAACCACCAGTTGTATGGAGTACACCCTTTGGCTTCCCAGTAGAGCCTGATGTGTATAAAATGAACAGTGGATCTTCTGCATCCATGATCTCTGGTTCACATATCGGAGAGACATCTGATATGGCTTCGTGCCACCATATGTCTCTGTCTGAATCCATTTCAATGGATTCACCAGTGCGGCAGACAACTATTACATGCTCAATGGATGGAGTTTGGGCAACAGCACTATCAGCATTTGCCTTCATTGGTATATTATGTTTTGTTCCTCTAACTCCAGTATCCTGTGTAATTAGGATCTTGCAATGTGAGTCATTAATTCTATCTTTCAGAGAGTCACTTGAGAAAGCACCAAAAACTACAGAATGAACTGCGCCAATACGCGCACAAGCCAAAACAGCTATTGCAAGTTCAGGAACCATCTGCATATAAATGCAAACCCTATCACCTTTTTTAACACCAAGTTCTTTTAATGCATTTGAAAATTTTGAAACTTCACTCAGTAACTCATTGTAGGAAAGTTTTTTCGATTGATTGGGGTCATTGCCTTCCCAAATTATTGCAGTTTTTTCTCCATATCCATCCTCAATATGTCTATCGATACAATTATAAGATGCATTTAATTTTCCTCCTGAGAACCACTCTATATTTCCATTAATAAAATCATATTGACTAACAGTATGCCAAGACTCATACCAAGATAGCCTACCTGCAATTTCTTCCCAAAAGGCTATTGGTTCATTAATCGAACGCTTGTAAAGACTACTGTATTTTTCTTTGCTGGGGATAAGTGCATTCAATGCAAAATCATGATTTGGAGNATAAGTTTTACTCATATTAACACCTTAAACNTTTTTATTGTGNTCGATTTTTAAATATGATCCATCATCCGATTTTTTTACTGACACAAAGGTAAATCTTGCAGTACAAGCTAATAATCTTTCGACGTTCTTTGTTTCTTTATAAGCATCAACCTGTATNTTAATTGACGATCTNCCTGTTGATATGACCTGNGATTCAAAGTTNACCCAATTACCNACATGGACAGTTTCTTTGAACTCAATCGCATCAATGGCTCTAGTAAGTGCTGCATCAGCTGGTGTTCCTTTAAGAAAACGATGNACTGCTTTNGCAGCTGCAATATCCATCCATGATACCATTTGTCCTCCAAAAAGAGTGTTTAAAACATTTGCGTCTTGAGGCATAACGATCTGTGAATATTTTATCAGTGGAGAATTCATTTTAAATAAAGGCCTTTTTTAANTTNTAAANATTATAANTNNTTNGAACTAAAAAANGCCCCGCCGAAGAACCCTCGGAAAAAACTGTTTTCCCTGAAGAGCACGCCACATCAACGGGGCCAAGATCTNNACNTAAATTAAGCTCCAAANCTTTTTTAAATCAACATATTTAGATATCTAATTTTTTCCAAATTCCAGAGCTATTCNCTCNCCCTCNTTAAAATCTACNTTNCTAAATAAGAGACCACCTAGAATAAAAAGAACCACAATNGATAAAATACCCGCCCTTGGGTTTCCNGTCAATACCGTTATCCATCCAACCAATATNGGTCCNACAACAGCAGCNAANTTTCCNAGCATATTATAAAATCCAAAAAACTCTGCTTCCTTATTTTTTGGNACNAGCCTTGTAAANAGNCTCCTACTAAGTGATTGTATNCCGCCTTGNAANATACCNATCATGGCTGCTAATACATAAAAGTGTGTAATGTCAGTCATTAAATACCCTAAAATTGTAATNCANCCNTACCCCACTATNGCAACTAGAACAGCATTCTTNACTCCAATTTTTTTTGCAAACCAGTTATANAGCAANGCTGCNGGNAATCCNATGAATTGAACCATAAGTATGGCTGTAATTATATCACCTGCTGCAAANCCNAGCGATGATGCNATTTTTGCAGCCATTCTAACTATNGTTGCAACACCATCTTCGTAAAGCCANAANGCTANTAGAAAGGTACCAATNATCTTCATTTCACGAATGTGCATGAAGGTTTCTTTTATTTGTTTGAATCCNCTNGAGATTGCTTTNNNTAATGGTACNTTATTATCAGCTNNAGGTTCAGGTAGAAAAATAATTATNGGAATTGTAAAAACTGCCCACCAAATAGCNACAGACAAGAATGANANCCTTATTGCGGTCGATGANTCGCTGATTCCNAACCAATCTGGATNTAGATACATTAAAACATTTACCATNAATAATAANCCACCACCNANATANCCNAAAGAATANCCTAAAGCAGATACNTANTCNACTTTCTCTCTGCTNGCTACTGATGGNANGAGAGAATCATAAAAGATATTTCCTGCCATAAATCCAATTGTCGCTATGATATAGAANAAAACTGCTAGTTGCCACTCACCTTGNTGAACAAACCATAAAGCTGCTGTCNTTAATGCACCNAGAAAAGCAAAAGTAATTAATAATTTCTTTTTTGCTGATCCTCTATCAGCAATGGCCCCTAAAAGTGGCGAGACCAATGCTATAAATATTGATGAGATCGAATTCGCAAGCCCAAGTTGGTATGTACTTTGAATCACATCATCTGGATTGGAATAGTATTTTTCAAAAAATATAGGAAAAAAACCAGCCATTACTGTCGTGGAATAAGCTGAGTTTGCCCAATCATAGAATGCCCAAGAAATCACTTTTTTTCTATTTTGCTCCATTGACTTTACCAACCTTGGTGGTAGGTTGTAATACCTGCATAGGCACTCCAACCAGCATAGGTATTTTCTGAAGTCAAGGTTTTCCTAAAACCAGTGAAAATATCAAATGGAATAGGTCCTATTTTATTTTTAGATACGGAGTTTAATATCAAGATCTCTAATTTTAAATCAATTTTATTATAATACGGTGAATTGCCTGAATATTTTTCCATCCAATTATCCCAGTATTTGTTTTTTGATAAATAATTATCTTTAGCCTTAAAAGTAGCAAAAAGCTCTCCTTGAATTCGCACTCTATTTTCTATTTGCTCAAGCTCAGAACCAAGATTGATGGACACACTTGTGCCTCTATCGTATTTATANGTGTTTCCAATCAAACCTAATATTGAGTCTGGGTGGCTATGCCCTCCAGAAAACAGTTCAACTGGAGTATTTAATGTCGTCATAGTACTAAACTCCATTTGAGTTTGAATATAGATNCTGCGNAGTTTTTTTGAATTAATCATCTTNCTACCATAAAAACCAATGGCCCACCTNGTCGANCCTGAACCGATCTTGGCCTCACTAAACTGTTTTCTTCTAATGTCTAAGAATTGTGTTAGTGTTTTTCCATAGGGTATCAAAACAGAGAATTGACCATANATTGCATCACCACTNCCATCNAATGCCCATGTTGGAGTNCCGCTNAATAATACTGTTGCNCCAACTTTTATGTCGCCAATACCATTACCANTNTTCTTGCTAGGATAATAATANGTAACCAANTCAGATAATGATACGGAATCTTTATCGATTCCAGGTGGTAAGAATCCAGNATCAATTAATAAATTNCCTATTGGGTCATCCTGTGAATGGAATGCCCATTTTGTTGANAACTGGCCATTGTTAGTATAAAAAAGATCATAAATATTTTGTAANGTATCTTTGAGACCTCGTCTNAGNTTNGAATAATTATTAGATTCAATAAAGGTCTTCAATTCCTGCCTAGNACTTAAATGATAATCAACCAATATCTGTGCGCCCTCTATCTTGNTAGTATAAACATTAGAAAATGATTGTTCGATTACATAAGAATCNATAATAGGAATNGATAATGATANNGTAATCTCATTTGACATTCCNTAATCCANATGCAAATACTTACTATTTACGGATCTATCTCTATTTTCAGAAAAACCACCATCAGNTTCCATTACTTTTAAAGTATCGATACCTTGTGCCTCAAAAATAGGCAGAGAGTANCCATAGGATTGATTAAAATCCGACATCCATTGTTGNATNGTAGTAACTGAGTCNATATAGGCAGAACCATTATTATATAAATCATAATTAGAAGAAAAACGNACTGAGTCATTGTATGTATCTTTATCAAAATATCGTCTACCGATGCCNTTAAATGAAAATTGATTATCATTTATTTCCCATTTAGCATTAGCAACACTNGTTCCNAATGATAANCGAAATATATTACNTGGAATAGTTGGTAGTAATTGGCCCATTAGAACGTANTGAATAGAAATTAGGATTATAATTAACTTCATTTATAGATNAAAAATGATTGTCTAAAGTCATTAAACTCATAAATATCTTTAGCCCATAGAGCCGGAAGGTGGTCAGGAGGCTTTTTTTGTGCTGCCACAATTCGNAGATCATTAGTACCGAATAATTTGTCAATATAGTCATCTTTTTCCCACTGAAATTCNCGTGGATGCAACCTTTCAATGAGAAACATNAATGTCGTAGCTGTATGAATTGGTTTAAACTGATTCCTATCTTTTACTATAACTTTTATACCGCTACAAGATTTNCCATCATATTTTGGTACCCTCAAATAATTTTCTGAACCAATGGGTCTATATTTNATTTCTTTGAATTCAACCCCTGGTAGACCTTGATCGTTTAGNTTTTCTAANAAAAAGGATGTTGCTAGCCAAGGNGCGCCTACAACTTCNTAAGGTTTCTCTGTACCAAAACCAAGGTTCATATTTGTACCTCGAAATAGATCCATNCCTACAAGTGTCAGTAAATTATTCTCNTCACTAATGTAAGGATTAGGGTTACGCCATGGNAAGCTAGTATCGTTGAACCACATATCCCTCCTCCAATTAGACAAAGGTAGGATGCTTAAATCAACTCTTTTTGATTCTTTTGCCCAACCCATTTCATTAATAATTAANGCNATTTCACCAATTGTNAGNCCATGGCGAATAGGNAANAAATGATATGATTCAAAAGANTGAAATTCAGTTCTTGGAATGGGGCCATCCACAATATCTCCTCTAATTGGGTTAGGTCGATCTANTATAAGTATAGGGATGTCATGATTGGATGCCGACTCAAATACTTTTGACATTGTTGCTATATTGGTTGAATACCTGCTGCCNGTATCTTGAAAATCCACAAGTATTAGGTCTATCTNCTCCATAGCCCAATGAGGCGGATATAAATAAGTATTNAATAGATCAATAATTGGAGCACCATGAACCGGGTCGANCTGATCTCGTCCAATCATCTTTGAACGTTTGTCGTCAATNCCCCAAATCCCATGTTCAAGAGAAAATAGAAATGAAACCTTGATGTTATTTGATTCTTTTAAAAGATCTAGAAGATGTCTGCCATTTCTATTTATTGCAGTGTGATTTGAAAGGATTGCAATCTTTTTTCCTCTTAAAGGTTTGAAATCCATTTGCTCAAGTATATCAAGACCAGTATAAATATCATCTAAAAATGTTAGATCTGGAATAGAGATCACTTTAGAATAGTTAAAAGCATCATTAGAGGGATCAACTCCAAAAGTCTTAACTGAGATCAATAGGATAAATAATAGGAATCTGTTTACTTTCATAGTCTGAGTTAAAATTAGGCTAACATATTGAAATCAAAAAGGAAACTCCAAATTTAATGGGAGTATTGATTTTAAAAATAATTTGTGCCAGATTTGGAACCTATGAGCAATTCAAATAATAACAACAGTGGCGGTTTCGCCAAAACTACTGATTTCAAATGGTTTGGAATTGGTGTAATAATATTCATTCTAATTGGACTGATCTTACCAACACCAGATTCAATGCTTGCAAAAGCACAAGATCTTTTTGGAATGGATAAATCAGTAGATGTAGCACTAAAAGCAACACATATTCAACTGACCATTGCCTTATTGGCAACATGTGTGGTCTTTTTTGCCACAGAAGCAGTACCAATGCCTGCTGTCGCACTGCTTATTGGTCTGGTCCAATTATTCTTTGGTATCACGGCACCTAAAACAATTGCACTGACATATGCACACGATGCAGTGTGGTTTATTGCAGGTTCTCTTGCCCTAGGAGCTACCTTAGTTAAATATGGCCTTGATAAAAGAGTTGGAATGTTGGTTGTCAACCTAGCAGGAACTAAGACTCGCTCAATTGTCATTGGTATACTCTTAGGTACAGCGATACCTACTGCATTTGTTGGAGAGCACGCTGTTGCTGCTATGTATGTTCCAATAGCCTTAGCTCTTTATACTTTGACAGACAAGTCGACCCCCTCCCCCAAACTAGGAACGTTATTAATGGTAACAATTGCCGTTGGTTGCATGATCGGCGGTCCAATGAGTCCAACAGGTGGTGCACGTAATGCTCTGATGATTGGCTTTCTATCGGACTATGGTATCGATGTATCCTTTATGCAATGGATCTCAATGGGCGTTATGTACACAATTGTAATGTCAATTGTAATGGCATTCTTATTACCTATGCTATTTAAACCTGAAGTTGATGACCTGAGTGAAGCTGTTGGTCTACTTAAAAAGGATTTAGAAAAACACGGTGCAATGACAAATCAACAAAAATTAGTTGCCGCAGTTATGGCCTTGGTTGTATTTCTCTGGATAACTGATAAATCATTGGTAAATCAAGTTTTTGGTTTCTCCCTTGGGCTTGGTGGGATTGCTGTNACTGGTGCAGTTCTTTATATGCTTTTTGGTTTAACATCCTGGAAAGATTATGAGGACAAGGTAAGCTGGGGCGTCATAGTATTATATGCTGGGTGTATTAGCTTGGGAACTGTGTTTAANGTAACAGGAGCATCTAGTTGGTTTGCTGATCAGATCATGATGATTGTATCTCCCCTTGGACTTAACTCAGGTGTGGGATTAGTTATTCTCATGTGTTTTATTGGAGCCGTTCTTACAAATNTAATGAGCGCTGGTGCAACAGTTGCTGTTATTGGACCAGTTGTTCTTGACATGGCCGTTAGCTCCGGTACTAATCCTGTCCTTGTAGGCGTAGGACTAGCCATTGCAACATCAATGGCATATTGGCTAGTGATTGGCACACCAGCGAGCTCTATTGTCTATGCTAGTGGCCAATTAGAGTCAAAAGACTTTATTCGAATGGCAACCCTAGGATGGCCTGCAGCTCTCATAGCTTTATCTGCTATCATTNTTTTATGGTGGGTGAATGTCTTAGGCATTAATCCAAGTGGAACTGGTTTCTAAAGGAGAATTATAATGGACATAAATACAATTGTCTTAATTGTTATATTAATCGTCATTGTTTATGCGTTGACAGAGCAATGGAAAACAAAGAGTTCAGCTGCTGAAAGCACACGACAGAAGAGTATTGCTGAAAAAGAAGAAGTGTCAAAAGAAGATGTTGCTACGTATGGACAAGTTCAAGAAAGAAAAAATCAATTATTAAGTGTTATTAATGATAATCTGTCAGACCATCCAGAAGAATCAGACCAATTGAAAGANATCATCGAGGATTGGGCTGAATTGAAAATAGAAGCATTCCAGAANCGACGATCATGGGTTAGAGCAACTCCCTCAGATACAACTTGAANTANTATTTTTTTATTAATCAGTNCAATNGTAAANTTNTATATTTTANAATNTTCTANCCTCCACCTATNTTCTCGTTTTATAAAACTTTATGNGAATTAAAATATTAGTTGTGGGNAAAGTAAAAGAAAAATCATACAACAAAAGAATTATTGAGTTTGTAAAGTGGNTAAATAGAGATATTCAAATTGATCTAGTTTTNTTTAAGGACAATAATCATTCAGGATTAGAAAAGAAGATAGAATNTCATNTAAAAAACAAAGACTATATTATTTGNTTGTCAGAAGAAGGTAAAGAATTCTCATCAACTCANTTTTCTNAATATATATTTGATGANACTANGAATATTNTCTTTCTNATTGGAGGNCCCAATGGACATACAAACAGCANNAAAAATAAAGCAAATCAAATTATATCTCTTTCAANNATGACATTTCCNCATGAAATGGCACTTTTGATTCTTACNGAACAAATTTATAGAGCAATTTCAATAAANAAAGGNAGTAAATANCACAGGTAAAATTTTAAATAAGTANATACTNNGTNCTACCCTGAATTGCCGTTAGTAGCACATAAGTTGTAGAGTTAATATTATCCGCAATTAATTCAACAGAAAGTTGATNATTATCTTTTTTACCGAANATCAAAACCTCATCACCTAGTTCNGGNATAGTATCACCAAAATCTACCATAAACTGGTCCATNCATACCCTGCCCGCAATATTATAATACTNTCCCTGGTAGCTTATNTATCCATTNTCATACCAGGGTCGAGGAAACCCATCAGCAAAACCAGTTTGGATAACACCAATAGTTGTTGCACTTTTAGTCGNATAGACCCCTCCATAGCTTATTTGAGTATTNGCACTTACTTTTCTAAGATTAACAATAGGAGCACAGAAACTCATCACTGGATCGACATCGATTGTCATTTCCACTTCATTTGAAGGTGCTATTCCATATGCAAGCATGCCCACTCTTATTGTATTAAATAAAGAGTTTGGAAGGTTCAATATTGCGCCGCTGTTAGAACAATGTATATGTTCGAATTTTAGTCCAGATTCTTTTCCATGATTCAATACTTCNTTAAAAGTCTTTAATTGATATTCCGCATAGGAGANATCACCTTCATCNGCTGTTGCAAAATGTGAATATATGCCTTNCACATCAAGCTGTGGATTATCNATCAGGTATTTGAAAATAGCCTTACTATCTTTTGANTCAAATCCTAAGCGNGTCATTCCTGTATCAAATTTCAAATGGATACTAGGGCAATCAATCTTATTCTTAAAATTTTCAGCCAACAATTTCAAATCGTCTAAGTGACATGCATTGATCCAAAGGTCATATTCATTGGCCAGTTCTATCCATTCTTTTTGAATTCTAGAAAAAATAAAAATAGGATTCTTTATTCCACCTTCTCTAAGAGTCATGGCTTCTTGAATCGTAAATACACAAAAAATGATTTCTGAGTTTGATGATAAATGTTTTGCTACATTTAAGGACCCGTGTCCATAACCATTTGCCTTTACAACGACCATAAGATTTCTATCTCCTACATAACGTTGAATATTGGAAATATTTTGTTTCAANCGACTTAAATGTATGTAAGCTTTAGGACCAACCATTTTTTTAGATCATTATTGACGAAGTTTTACTTTAAGTAAATAACTATTGAAAATCATCCACAGATAAATCAAAATCAGCGAAATTGATATAGACACGTAATCAATAATTCCAGTTGAATTAAACTTTTTATATATTTGAAATGGAATAGATATAGGTGACCACTTTAATATTGAATCTAGTCCCAAAGGAAAGAATGAGAATTCAATTAAAAAACCATTACCAAATAAAATAACTAAAAAGACCATAAAGGTCGCAAGTAACATTGTTGTTAAAGTATCTATTAACAATGATAATGATATATATAGACTGCCCAATAAGAAGCTGAACATTGTTAAACAAAACAATAAATATATAAAATCTATAATGTCCAGAGAAATAGAAATGAAAGATATATACACAAAGGTGCTAAAAATAACCACAAAGAATGCTTCAAGTATTGACACTATCAAACTAGAAAGTATAATGGATGTTTTAGTATGAGGTGTCAAAGACATATTTACTAGGACTTTTTTATGTATTCTAAGCTCAAAATATTCACGATAGATNGACGGAAATAGAATAAATGAATTNATTATAAACAATAGACCTGGNAATACCCACACATCAAATGGAACACCTGCTAGGCTAAATCTGATAATATTTTTCAAAGGAAGACTTATCATTAAAAAAGTGATGATCGGAAACAAAAGAAGTAAGAATGCGCTTGGTATTAGCCTATTTTTCCATAACCATATTCGGCGATTTATCATTGCANTTATCATTCCAATCCTCTACCTGCAAACTCAGAATCCAATAGGTCTCTTAAACCTAATTTTTTGACATCTAGATCGACCATAATCTGATCAGAAGCTGCTCTTATTGCATCAAAAAATACTGTTCTCGTCCTCCCATAAAAGTGGAANGTNTTGTCCATACGGTTTGGGGAAACTATTGTTGAAATATTCTTTAGCTTATTATATANNTCNTCCGTCANATTCTCGAATTCAATTTGAAACTGATGATAGTCTAACGTGCTTTCAAGTAATTTATCCAAATGACCATCCATAATAATTCTTCCCTCATGGAAAACAAGTATCCTATCATGTGCTTGTTCTATCTCATTGATGGAATTNCTTACATATATAATTGATTTTTTCCCTTTCAATTCTTTTATTAAATCCCATGTCAACCTTATTGATTCAGCATCCATATANCCAGTTGGTTCATCCAATATTAAAATATCTGGATTATGAATTANTGCTCTAACTAACATTGCTTTTTTTTGAATACCCCCTGAAACTCTATATGCAAATTGATTCAAATATGCGTTGAGGTTTAATNCTTCAGAATACTTTTTTAAGCGTTGTTCATAATCAGATTTTTNTACTGAATATAACCTTGCGTTGAACTCTATNTTCTGTTTCAGTGTAAGCCAGGGGTCCAAATCATTCTCAAAAGAGACATAGCCAAGCAATTNTCTTGTCTCATTCCTCCTTTTATTCATATCTAGACCTTGAATAAATACCTGCCCATAATTTGGATTTTCATAACCAGATAGAAGTTTGAGTAATATNGATTTNCCAGAATCATTCAATCCAACAATGGCAACTAGACTCCCTCGCTCAATTCCAAAAGATAATCCAGCCAGGATTGTTTTATCTCCAATTAGTTTACCAACTTTTTTTAATGTTATACTAGCTTCCATAAGATTATCTAATGCGCCTCATACCAAGATCTACTTGCACACATCCCATTTCGGATAGATATCTTATTCTATTTTCTGTTGAGGTATTTACTGTTGCTTCAATAATGAAAGGGAAATTCACTCTCGATTTATATTCTTTAGAAAGATCTTTTAATTTTTCCTCTTTTATAGAATTAAAACTTTCATCCTGATATCTAATATATTCTAGGTTATGATTTTTCTTTAATGAGGATATTTCCTTTATTATTTTTTCAATACTTTTTTCTCTTCTAAAATTTTTTGCTTTTTTATAGGTACCTTCTCTCTGAAATGGGCTTAAACAAAATGTGCATCTATACCAGCAACCTCGACTTAATTCAAAATCAGCCATTCTTACAATTTTGCCATTAAACGGTCTTATAAAATTTTTATCATCAAAGATATCCATTCTTACATCTGGAAGTTGATCCAAAGGATCTATTAAAGGTCTAAGTTTATTTGCAATAAAATTATTTTTCTCCAAATAGTTTAGATTCTCTATTGAATTTAGAGATTTTTTTTCATCAATATTTTTTGCGATATCAACGTAAACTAGTTCTGGCTCGCCTTTTAGTACATAATTAATTTTTGGATTCGTTTTTAAAATTCTCTGAGGGTCTGAAGATGGAATTGTGCCTCCAACTATTACCTGACAATCCTTATTTATTTCAACAT
>NZWG01000005.1 GCA_002698235.1 Fidelibacterota bacterium
GATAGAGAGTCCTTTTATGGTCCTGGTTATATGCAGTTATAAATCCTCCATGACCATCATCTCTGATTGTTATTGAATTCACAACTATATCTCCAAGATTGCCATCTGTATTATTGGCTTCATCAGCTCCAATGGATACAAATGCTAAGGATGTGACCAATACTCCGATTAAAAAGCTTTTTAGATCAACATGTTTCATAACAACTCCTTGCAATTAATAATTTTTTCTATTGAAAAGCAATATTCAATGATTATTTTAAAAAAGTGATAGCATATTCTACGATTGATCTTTAAAACTTACTCGACTGATTCTTTATCTGAATCATTCTTGTTGCCTAGTCTCCCTTCATAGTCACTCATCTTATCGATTTTTGAATCTTTAGCAAGGTCACCTGTGCTGAATTCTTTATGCCAGTCTTTTTTTGCATAAAGAATTCTAAGTATCAATACACCAGTATAAGAAAAAAGAAGGATGATATATCCTATCTTCTGAAAGGTATTATCTCTATCCACCATAAAAAGTAAGAGGAGAAGGATCAAAGGCATCCATTTTATTAACCTCTGTAAAAAATTTGCCAACATATTAGTTTAAAGTATTTTGTACGAATGACATCATTTTCTTCTGCTGTGTAAGGTAACCTAATCTAGTTTCAATATTTAGATACCTCACACCACGCCTGAGTGCTTCCCATGACAATGACCCATCATCCTTTTCTGGAAAAATATTTTGAAGAACAATATTATAAGGTCCAGATGAGAGAGCCTCAAAATCATCGCTATTTGTACATATAATAAAATCTCTGGGATTTTGATCTGGTTTGATGGCTATACGCTGACTTTTATCTTTTTCTGAATTAACATTGTAACCACGGAAATTATTATGCACAGAAATAAGAACACCATTTTTACTAGGCATCAGTATATCAAGAAAGATATCTCTTTCGTTATCTATCCGATTCAGTGCTCTTTTCAGTGCACCCGATTTCCAGTTTGGTTTGAATTTACGTAAAGCATGATATGCACCTTTTCTAGAAAAGATCCTATTTGGATCGATCATTGTAGATTCAAATGGGATTTCTCTTGTATTACTCTCGATAAAAAATGCAATCCCACCATAATGATGCACATGATGTTCTAATGCCATTCTAGCAGTTTGCTCATCTCCATGTAACCATATGTATCTGTTTGGGGTGTCTCCATTTTGAACAATATTAAATTTTGTTCCTACAAAGGTTATGTGAGAGCTCTGAACACTTAATTGATNTNGCTCTGTGCTGTATGCTAAAGAAAGGANCAGAGCAATACANTTTAAAAAATTTAGATTAACCCTTTTNATANNGGGGATTGATAATTTTTCAAAAAAANCAGAANAAAGTTCACTCTTCATCATCTTCATTTATTCTATACCATAATGCAAGAGNCAAAGATCCCACNATAAAAATGATTGATATGNCATATATNATAGCTTTTAAAGTCATTTGTTACTAGTTGCTCTGTCTATTTTTTGTGNGATGTATTTTAAAGACTATTTAAAAAAACAGCATCATAAATTTTAATCAAATATAATCATTATGGTTTAACTACTTCCAAACTAGAATTTTATCTTTAGAAATAAACTTATTCAAAAGAGCTTCAATCTTATTCATGGCAATTTCCCTAACCTTACTTTCTACAACTACTGCACCTTCTTCAATTGCATAATCTTCAAAGTATATGTCAGACCTTGTNTCCCGCTTTCGTATCTTATTAAAATAGTCCTTATTCATTCGAAATACTCCAAGTGTGACATCTCTTATATCTGNACCCTNTATATTTTGAAATAATTNNTGGAAAAATTNGGTATATATNTNANGCCAATTATCNACCANNAGCACNGGATCAAAACATAGTCTNACTTGCCATCCTCTTTCCAACGCATTTTTAACTGAATTAACCCTACTATTTAAGGGAGGTGCCGCTGCCTCATATTTAGCACAGATCTTTTCAGGTGANAGNGTCCATGATAATATGACATTATCACTAGGATCTATATCAGCTATCGAACTAAAGAGNGCGCTTTTTGTCCGTATCTCTATGACCGTATCTTTTTTACCNTCTACATAATTGATCCAACGACGAGAAAGGGGTAAAATATTTTCCATTGCCAACAGATCTGTATTATANGANATAGATACGACTGTTGGTTTTGAAGAGTCGTGAGGATCTNAAGCTTTTNTATCAATGGCATCCATCATNTCTCTTTCGTTNACAAAGACCACAAGATTACCAGAGTCATACATCCCCTGTAAAAAACAATAATCACAATTATACAGACAATTCAATATTGGAGTATTGTAAAATACATTTGGAGTATTGTAATCCTGTATCATGCCAGAAGCATGATAAAGAAGAGGCTCTTTCTTTTTAGCCAAGATCAATTTCATGGACATTTTTTGCATCTGAAAATCCTGCCCACTGCGATTAAAAATATCCTTGTANTGNTCAACCATTATAATNGTTGAACCTGGGAATTTNGATAANGCAAGNTCGGTAAGCTCATATCCAATTGCATCATTTTCAATNTANATGTGAGAAAAGTTAGGTTTTAAGCTTTTCANGAATATCTCTGAANGTATTTTTTTGGTCTAATTTTGTACTCGGTTGCCCAGCATTTATTACTGGTAAAGATCCTCTCATATTATTTATCCTATACCCTTTTACAAANTTNANTAACAAGCCTACCTGCGCAGTGGTCAAATAATATTTGTCTTTATTTTTGGAAATCCAATCCATATCAACTTTAGATAGTAAGGGCTTTTTCATTTCTCCAATTAACTTAAACCGTTCAATAAAAATAGAGATCTTGGCCATTTGCTCATTAATTAAGGATGAAATGGTTTCATTGTCTAATGTGTTTACATGGTCATCCATATGATCAGAAACTAATTTTAATATGGCTATGTTATGTAAGGGTACAAGTTTTGAGCAAATTGAGAATACTTCATAGGCCTCCATATCTACCAAAAAGTCATACTCATTTTGATTATCAATAATTGGATTCTTTACTGAATTGATCGATCCTTCAGTCAAAGTATGGTCTGTGAGAATATCTGGATAGTGTCTATTTACTGAGCTAGCATCCATAATCTCATTGATCAAAAATAATTGGCCTATTTTTGTTCTGCGTTTATTCCCTCCAGCAATACCTACATTAATGAACTGAACATTATCATATTCTTGGAAACCAAAAAAATCATTAACTCGTGAACTAATATTTTTTGAACCAACTCCTACTCCTACTAGTGCAATGTTTGTTTCATGATTAATGAAAAAGGGGAAATCAAAAGTATCATCTCTTTTTAATTTAAAGTGCTGAATGAATGGAACAGATTCTGCTTTGAGAGCAGTTATCAAACACTGTATTTGCTTGGTCAAAAGAAAGAAAAACGTATGATCTTTCTTTTCGGCTTATATTTAGACCTCCAGGGCTTTTTACCTTCCCAAGATAATTTTATGCCTTTTTTACGTCCTTCAGGCCCATACATGAATTCACTTTGTTTTTCCTTCTTCTGCATATCAAGGCTTATCGATTCAAGTATCAGGTTTCTAGTTGATCGATCTAAACGATCGAAATCTTCATATACAATATCACTGCCAAAACGCGCGCCTATTAATTTTAATAATTTCCCCAATACATAGAGACCTATACCNCCTCCAACCCCGATCAATAGTTCTTGATCTGAAACATATGATTCTTCTAAGTGACCNGCCGCACCTAGGCCAGCAGTCGCAGCTANCATAAGTGACCCTAGNAATACACAAGGAGTTCCAACATAAGAATATGATTTTTCTGAATATCTTACCTCGACAAGATTCTTTATTGGAACGGTCATGAGTACGATCTCATCTTCCCAAAATACCACTTTCCTATTTTTTAATGTNAAATGGTTTGANGAAGTAAAAATNTCGTCAGTCCTGGTAAATAATTGTATGCGNTGAGCCTGTCCAATTGAGANAAAAAGTTGTAGAATTATAAGATATTTCATCNGTTTTCNNNACNAAATTTATAAAATAGAATCCAAGGCATTCATTAAAGATTCCACATCTTTTTTTTCGTTATAAACCTGTATAGAAGACCTAATATAACTAGTCCCACCCCAATCAAAAATAGGGATCTCAATTCTATATTCATTCCAAAGAATATCTTTTAGATCTCTAGGAACACTTGATGGAAGAGGATGTGAGACCATTTGCCCTATCCAACCATCTCCAATCGTTATAGGTCTAGTTCCAAGTACGGATTCAAAACTTGCTAATAATTCTATAATCATTTGACGACAGCTTAGTTGAAGTGGTTGAATGTGTTTGATGAAAAATTCTATCGATCTAGGAATCGTTAAGAACGATGACATATCTCGTGTCCCCTGCCACTGAAAATCTTGTAAGAATTCTGAAGGCCCAGGATCATCACCATCTTTTCCCCAACTATAAATTATTGGATTGANCCAATCATGATGAGACTTATTTACATATAAAAAAGAACTGCCTTTTGGTCCACAAAGCCATTTATGAATAGCNCCTGTATAAAAGTCACACCCTANATNATGGATGTTAATATCAATATGTCCTGGAACATGAGCACCNTCNACAATTGTCAATATCCCATNTTCCTTNGCNTTTTTAATAATTTNCTCAATTGGGAAAATAATTGCGGTAGGACTGGTTATCTGTGAAATAAATATNACCCGAGTNTTTTTATTAACACCAGTCCAAAANCTATCNACAAATTCCTGTTCAGAATGAACTGGTAAAGGAATNTTTTGCTGTACAATTCCTACCCCATTTTTCTGGCCCCAGACATTCCANTGCCTNACCAATGCACCGTACTCATGGTCTGTCATCAANACCTCATCACCAGTGCTAAACNTTAAACTATTGATNACATTAGCTATTGCTGTGGTAGGATTATGAAAGAATAGTAATTCTCCTTCATCACACCCAACAAANTCACCTAACTTTNTTCTTGAATTTCTAAGAGGGCTCCATATTCCTTNAGTTAAAAATTCAACAGGCTGTTTCTCTAANTCTCTCTGCCAATTCTGGTAATCTTCAAATACTGGTATGGGNCAAGCACCAAATGAACCATGATTTAGAAAAGTAATATCTTTATCAAGTATAAATTTCTGCTTCAANTTGTTCATCTATTTACCAGAATNTTGTTTAAATCATTTNCAAAANGNNTTAGTATGGTAGTGGCCTCATTTGTCTATATCCATAATAAAATAANAGGATATGTATCAATCCAAGAATCTCAAACCCAAGTATATACCAAGGCCATTCTCCAATGATCATCGGATTATTTACCAACGGCTTCTCAGTCAAATACATATAATTTGATCCAATCACAAAGTTCGCCAAGCCAACGAATAGGATAAGCAACTGACAGAGTAGAAATACTTTATACCATGAGGATTCTTTTATTCTATAACCTAGAACAATTGCAAAAAATAATGGTACTAGAATGATACCAGCGTGGCTTACATAATACTTAAAAATAAGAAAGGGTATGGGTCCATGATTCAATTGTGGTGTGAAGATTGCATGCAATGCCCCGGGTGAGCCTATCAACGCCAAAAATTCAAAACCAGAATAATTTTGTCTGATCATCATGATTCCCGCAAGGATGCCTGAGATTCCACAAAGGTGAATGGGCAGGGAACTTTTGAGATTCCACAAACCCAAATATTTCAAATAAAATTGCTGGATCAATTCGATACAAATAAGCGTAATACCAACCAATATCATCAAGATCTTTCTTTTATCAGGGGGTATCCTGATTGCGATTTGTATGATGATGAATGAAACGATCAAAGATATGATGATTCCAATCCACCAAGTCATGGACAACGGCTCAATAACAGTAGGGGAACTCACTTCAGTGCTAAAAGCGCCTTATTCTCTTGGAAAGCAACGCTGCCTGATCGACTAGGTTGGCTAAAGTTGAATCATCCAAAGCATTGGAAAATAAAACTCCAGATGTTTTTTGACTATCATGCTGCATTGATCTATANTGATCAAGCGCTGGTTGCTGAATGGATACTTTAATATTTTCTCTATCTGCTTCTTCCCAGTCAACTTTAAATTCATCAAATATATGTTGGACCAATGAGATCTGATCTTTTTGAGTCATTCTAATTTTTTTTAAAAATACAAAGAAATACCCCATTGATACCTGAAGACCTGTCAAATAGCCAATACGTGTTAAACTTTTTCTATATTTACTTTCTATTACTAAACTCTTCTTAATCACATTCAATATAGATCGTACCTGTTGAAATCCTTTGTGGTTAGAACTTGGATCGGTTGAATGTTTCGGTGCCCCAATCTCTGGGTCGTCTAAAACCAGTTGTACTCTGGTCAATTGATTTCTTAATACCTCTGAATAATAAGCACGCATCCTCTGAGTAGTACTCGTTCTCTGTTTCTTTGAAAGCATCATAAAATAGAGCGTATCTTTGAGCAATGATGCTGCCTCATTTATGAGTTCATCCTGTTTTTGATTCAATTCAAGAAAAGATATCTGAAGGTTTGAACTATATCTCAGAAGTGGGCTATCCGCATGGGAAAGTATTGTTATTAGCTTATCCAAGTTTTCCTCATAGAATGATTCTATCCCTTGGAGCACAGAATCTGGGTCATGTTTGTCTCTGAGTTGCTGAGTAGTTAAAATATTTTTCATTACCTGCTAAATGTAGGGTCTGTTTATCATTTAAAGCAACGAAGCAAAGATCATCACTTTAAGAGAATAATCTTCTGTGATTCGACCGACCGACCTCTTATCAGTCTAACAAAGTAGACACCGGATGAATAACTACCAGCATTCCACTTTAGATTGTAACTACCAGCGGGCCTGTGCCCATTAACCAATNATACAACTTCTCTTCCTTTTATATCAAATATTGATANATTGATTTTTTCAGANGCTTTTGAATCTGGTATATCAAATCGAATCGTTGTAACTGGATTGAATGGATTTGGATATGCTGGAAATAACCTAAATTCAGATGGAACTGGTTTGTGCTCAAAGTTTAATGATCCACTCTGTATCTCGATCTTATCTTGGTCATGAAAAGAGTAATGAATAAGTATTTCTGACTCCTGTTCAAGGCTTATCTTTATAGTATCTTGAAGCGTTGGTACTGTTCTAGCAAATTCTATTAATGAATAACCATTCTCTGGATTGTGAAAATTAAGAGACATAGATCTTTCATCATTAAACATTTTTTGAAAACTTAAAGGTACATCCTCATTTGGATAGCTAAATTGGATATGACCTGATGCGATACTGTCACCAATAAAAATAAATAATTCATCTCCAAATTGCACAATCTCAAGCGATCTACCTACTGTATCAATTTCTTCAATGATCTGTCCAAATTCTTTTTGATACCAAGACCAGATNTGGATAAATGCCATACCATCCTCAATATCAAATTTACTGTCAGGATTTGAAATAAAATGTGGCACTGTTCCAACTACAGGACCGAGTTCATAATTAAAGTTCTTCAATTCCCAATTTTCAACAAGGTCTCCTAGGTCACTGTGTGTGATCTTTGAATCAAGGTCATAGTCTCCCAAGATAGGTGTGATATAGGTATAGGCAATATCAACCGTGCTAAGTCCAGCCTCATCTTCCATATATGAAAAATCAACCGTGATACTATCATGGCTTGCAAATGGAGGTTGTAAAGTGATACTCAATGAAGAGTCTTTTCTTAAAAAATCAAATTGAACTGAATCTATAGNCTTAGATGTTATTGCAAAATCTAAGGAGTCTACTTTTTCNTTNAAATCAAAGGTTATTGGAGTACTCTCCATTAATACAATGAAAGAATCAATTGGAATAGAAATAGAATCTACACTTGGTGGAAGGATATCATTTAATATGGTTGTATCTGTATANAACAATTCTGAGAACTGATTACCGGCTTCATCATAAATTGACACCTCTTCTGTTGACTCAAGAATCATAAATTCATTTCCATTTGGGGTGTAATTGAATTCTANGTTTACACGAATATTTATCTCTCCTCCCGTAAGAAAATTACTATCTGTCCTAGTCAAACTTGTTACCGTACAAGTATCCATCTGACTCCCGTTTGGAATGATTTTTACCACAATATCCTCAATGTCCATTACCCCTGTTACGTCATCATTGCCATAGATCTGATCATTAAACTCTAGATCAATATATGAATTATCCATTGCCAAGCTCGAGTTATCAACCTTTGGGGGTATGTAATCTTGGATGGTGAAAGTTGCTGAAAAATCAAATTCAATCGTATTCCCATTCTCATCTGCAAGTGTTGCTGAAAAATCAAAGTAAACAATACCATCGCTTGCATAATCACTTTCAGGCACAACAAGCAATGTNGGAGGGCTGCCTTCCATGATCAGATCAAATGGTATATCTTCGTTTGTGCTGTCTGCATATTCAAGAGTGATGAATGTTTTTAATTCAGATAGTGTCATTAATTCTCCCGTATCTGGATCATATAGATTATCTGTGAATACCATCGATAAGGTATCTGTCTTATTAACATCAATAGCACCGTCTTCGGCATCTGTATTACCAGCTGGAGGCAATTGATCGTTAATAGGAATAGTACCTGTNCTCTCTGATTGTGGTACCAGTACGCCAGATGAATTAAATATTCTGTCTTCGCCAGAAGGGCTGAGTGACATAGTCTCAACGCCAGAAGGAAGTGCGTCAAATTCCAAGGAAAATCTTACAATATCCTCACCTCCAGCTAAACTATTTCCTGATGTCGTTGTCAAGTTAGTGATAGAAACGTTTGATGCATTTCCACCATTCGGATTAAAAATAAGTTGAACATCATCTAATCCAATTGTCTCTGATTGAGCGGAATTACCATAAATACCATTTGAAAATATAATATCCAAGTATTCATTACTTTCTGGCAAAAATAATGAGTCTATCTTTGCAGTTGCATTAAATGTCATTGTGGAGGTAACGCTAGATGGATGCATTGGATTACCTCCCTGATCAAAGATCGATGAACCATCTGCGGGCGCAAATAATATTGTTTCTGAGCCAGATGGAGAACCATTCAATTGGACATGAGCATATATCAATGTCTCTCCCCCTGATAATAATGCACCTGTATAATTTTTTATTTCAAGAACGGTAACTGAGCCACAATTTCCTCCATTTGACTCGAAAGTATAATCAAGGTCATCAATCTCGATNCCTCCNGTACCGGAACTGGTTGCGAATACCCCCTCGCTAAAATCAATGTAACAATATTGGTTTGTACTTGCAAGCCCACTGGCAGATATCAATGGCGGCGATTCATCCGCTGTCTGGAATACAATGGTATCACTGACAAGTGCATTCCCATTACTATCTTGAATATTTGATAGTATCACCTGAATTGAAACAAATTCTGGAAGATCAGCATCAGGGTCNAGNNTAAAACTTTGATCATTNGACGTGCTAATTGAATAGCCAATACTTTCTCCAGTACCTGTATTATTCAATGCAATAGAGTTNCTGGCGTTCGACCCATCTATAGTTGAGCCTTCATTATTTCTAATAGGCTCAGAAAANTCAATCACAATATTTGAATTGGTCGCAATATCAATAGAGCCATCTTCAGGCAAAGTAGATTGTAAAAATGGAGCAAATTGATCAGATANCCCNTGAGTTACGGATGCACTTCGNAATAATCCAATCCCAAAAGAGTTAAAAATGGATGCATTCGTTACCGGGCGGACTGTNATCTGCTCCTGACCAGTCGACTCCCCTTCCACACTAATTGCAAAACGAACGGTATCTTCTCCGCCTTCAAGTGGCCCACCCAAATTGTTGGATAAATATGAAATGCTCACACCAGTGGCAGTACCACCATTAGGNTTAAGTGTGACCTCAAAGTCAGAGATCTCCAAAGCCCCGCTGGTTGTTGCCTCTGTGTACATTCCTTCACTGAAATGTATCTCTAGATAACTGTCATCAGATGCTATATCAGAACCAATGATCTCAGGCAGTGTCCCAATTGCAACCTTATAATTACCAGTTATACCCTCGTAACCATCAACGATAATGTAGTATGTCCCTGCTGAAAGAGTGATGCTATCAATGATGCTAGCATAATACGGAGGACTTACACTTGCTTCAGGGCAAAATTCTTCTGTTCCATCGTCAAACTCAGTTAATGAGACCTCATTACCACACTCATCCTTAATTGCAAGAATAGTATCAAAATCAGTTAAGGGGTCGCATGTATCTACATAAAGATTTTTCTGTGTTGGCAAGGTTATTTCATAGGCATAATCTGCACCATGTGGATAATTTTGAAATGACCAATCGTCCCCCATACCATCATCTAATGTAGAATTATGAAAAAATGGTAAGGNNACTACAACAGAATCAACGCATTCACCAGAACCCAAACAAAGAGGATTATTTTCAAAAGCATCTACATCCCAATAGCCAGTGCCCAAGTTTGTAAGTGTCCCCTCATTACCATTACCTGTTAAATCGGNAATCGTAGCATCGTTTCCATCGTTAAAATTCCAATATCCTAATAATCCCTCCCCGCCTAAAGGCGAGATACACATTCCACTCTGTAATTCTGATGCATCTAGTGCTTTGTCCCATAGGCGTACCTCATCAATTCCACCACTAAAGTAAGTCTCTCCAGTCCCAGGATTCATTTCACTTTTCCCAATTTTCATATTCATTGTTTCAATAAAATCCCAATTTAGATTCCCACCTTCTGTAGCAAAACTTGCCTGTTCTACTCCATTCTTAAATATTTTTGCCTGCCCTGTCGCAACATCATAGGCTCCAGCAACATGCGTCCAGACATCTGCATCAAGTGTCATTCCTGGCCACAACCCTAATCCATCACCTACGATGTCATAGTTTCCACCCCCGACACTAATCATAAATCGTAACTCACCATCAAAATATTGAAGTGTAAATCCAGATTCTTCCGTAGGCCCACCAAGTCTAAAGTAGTGTACAAGAGGTGAATAATCTGAATAAGTATCTGATTCTGGATTAACCCAGCATTCAATGGTCATACCGGTTTCGGCCTGAAGAGATGCATTACTTGAGATATTGACGAAATCATTTTCCTTAAAAGTGTAACTTGAATCCTGTGCCGATAATTGTGTTGTCGCCAGCAACATTAGAACTATTGTATACGACCTATTCAACATTAATGTACCCAGAACCATAGTCATTAATTGTCACTAGGTTATTATTAGCATCTCGAAATGTTGTATTTGGCCCAAAAAGTAGCTCCGACTCACCTGTTGATATCGTTGAGAAATAAACTGTGGCTATTGACCAGGTACCACTCAAACTTTCATCAGAGCTCATATCAGGTAGATAATACATAAATACATCAAGAACTCCTTGTTCATCTACAGTGATCTCCATCGGGTCATTTTCTCCCGTAAAGAAAGGTCCTGGCACCACTGAGTCAACGGTCACACTCCCCCAATCGTATCTAATGTCAAAGTGTGCTCCGGCTGCAGGATCTAACTCCAATCCATACAATTCAACTGAGATCGATTCACCTAACCCTGCACTGATCTCGGGCGGATGAAAAAATATTGCTGGCGGGTCCAGATCCATGTTACTAGGGTCAGATGGATTGTCCAACTCATACTCAGCATCCTCACAAGAGAAGAATAAAAGTAAAGTAGAAAGTCCTAAGACTTTTATCAGACTAAAAGTTAAAATTGAATTGTAATTGATTGACATCAGGGTTGTACTCTAGATCAAAAAAATATTCTCCATCAAAGTAATCATCGCTTGGTGCGACAAGATAGGCATGCACCATATTCACGATCCATATGGATGCTGCAACACCACGAATGCTTTTCATAAATGCATTATATCTACGAGATTCCCTAGCATATTGAATGACCTTAGGTCTTAGTTCTTGCAGAGTATGCGGGTCCGTTCCATCTTGGTATGAATTATAATTCGTCTCAAATCCACCCCATGCCTTATTATAATTATAGTATGATATTAAAGCAGCTAATCCTAGTGTCGCTTCTGTGCCCATAAATCCGTAGCCTGGATATTTTCTTTGAACCCAGATCTGTCCACTTCCTGGAATCGCAGTAGACATCATCAGAGCCTTGATCTTTGTTGGTATTGGTGGAAGCTTAAACCAGTCTCTCTTGCGGCCAATATCACCAGCTGTTTCTATTTCAGAGGTGTCACTGCCAACAGACAATGTATCAGGAACAGGAAGGCCACTTACATTGTAGGCCATCTTTTTCATTTCAATTAACAGGCTATCAGTAATTCCACTGCTATTCATGGAGAATTCATTGAGCATGGTCTCCATATCAACAGAAAAAAGGCGTCCACTGATCAAAAATTCATTCTGGTCTTTTTTCTGAATGTTGCCTGCAATGATATAATTCACATTTAATCTTTTTCCTAGATCAATGGCACACTCTAAGCTCCAGCAGGCCCAGTAGTCCTTAGTTCTTGGATAAAAAATACTGACCTCATTGGTGAGACCTCGATCTTGGACCTGAAAGATATCTAATTCACGGATGGTCCCTCTTAATTCTTCGGTTAGAAAATCTGTTAAAGGATCGGATATAGACCAACCCTCGAACCTAAGAACAGCTAATTTATTACCTGTTTTCATGGAAACGGCTTTTGTGGTCTCAGATGAAAAACATAGACTCACAAGATGTAATATGATTATTCCTCGGATCACTGACATCTTTGTCATGAAGGGTTTGTTTTATGCCCTTCCCTGAAAGTTACGTCAGAGAATGAAAATGTCAAAGAACGACGTTATCGATCCTCATTCCTTAAAATTGTTTTAGAGGATTGTCTCGATACCATTGATCAAGATAGACTGACAAGATCTTATTGATACTTTTTTCAACATCTCTGTGAATCTTATCAGAGTTTGTT
>NZWG01000025.1 GCA_002698235.1 Fidelibacterota bacterium
TGATGGCATGTACATTTATTTTAGAAAACATGAAAGAGACTTGGTTATGGTTGCCGTTAACAACCTAGATCATGCAAAATATCTTGAGCCTGATCTTTATAAAGACGTTATTGGTAGGAATAAAAAGGCAATTGAAATTTTAAGTGGAAATAGTTATTCACTTCGAAAAAAAATAAGTATTGATCCAAAAAGTGCCAAGATTTTTCAAATCCAATAAGTAATTAACTTAGTTCAATCCTTTATCTTTTCAAGCTCGATGGCTTGCCCCCCACCACTTGCCAGCGTCATAGTCATTAACTCGCTTTTCGATACTACTTTTTCAAAAATTTTATAGTCTAAAGGATTCGATTGCCAATCTGCCAAATCCCCGTCTGCATATATTCTTGCTAAATACGAACCCTCATCCAGAAAAGACAGAAGAAATTGCAGTGTCCTACTTTCTCTATTTGTGATACCGCCAATATACCAGTTGTCGCTGTTTCTATCTTTCCTTGCAATAGTTAGAAATTGTTCAATCTCTCCATTCAAAACAATCGTAGTATCCCAACTCACTGGAACACTTTTTATAAATTCAAATGCTTTAGGATGTTTCTCATAATTTTCAATGAAATCTGCGGCCATTTGCAAAGGGCTATGAGTAGTTACATATAATGCTAGTTGCTTTGCGAAAGTGGTTGAAACTCTTGGTAAAGAGGTAGCTGGGTAGCCAGTAATAGAGTTATCATTATTATTTAAATCTAAAAATGGAATAAACAATGTATCAACACCATTGGCGTTACCTTTCTTATCAACATTAAAAGATAAATTTTTATACTTTTCAATAGCCTCTAATAGCCAGATATTATTTTTACCTGATTTTGGGTGGTCTGCAGTAATTCCCCATTCCCACTCACCGGGCTGAAAATATTCCTCAATAGTCCAATGGGTAATCATTCTGTCATTATCAACATTCAATTTTTTTTCCATCTTTTTATCAAACCAAACTGATTCACTACTCTTATATCTTAGATTTTGAAAATCATTACCGCTATCAATCACTGTAATGTTTAGAGGGAATTCAATTCCATTACTTATATCTAAGTTTTCATATAAAATATCAAAAATTCCTGGTGTGAAATCCATAGGAGATCCAAGCATTCTTGTAAATGGAAGTATAAGAGTATGATTAGGAGGATTACCATTTGACCAGGCATTGTATTCCATTCCTCTTGCTCCCTCTCTTGTTAGCATGTTTGGAAAAGTTCTTCTTTCACCTGTATCTTTTATTGGTTCGTGAAAATTCACTCCAAGTTCATACTGGAGTGCCTTATTTAGAACATGCCTATAATATTGTACACCAAATTGACCATAATGGAATTCTGACCTATCTAGTTTTGAACCTACGTGCCCAATTTTTACATTTCTTATGCCGAGGTCATTCAACATTGAAAATGCTGAATCGATCTGAGCGAGGTAATTTTTGGTGTGAGCCATTGTCTCATGATATGATTGAATAGAAACACCTTTAGATTTTGCATACTCTTGAATCTTTTTTATGTCAAAATCTGGTGTAGATTTAGTGAAGCTTACTGTTACTGAGTCTTTTGGAAATAAACTTTCCCATCCAGATGCCCAACCCTCGATAAGTACCTCGTCTATTCCATGCTTTGAGGCAAAATCGATATAATCTCGACTTCGCTCATTAGTTGCACCGTGTCTAAAGCCCTCATTCCATGTCCATTTTCCAATGATCATACCCCACCATATTCCAATGTACTTTGAAGGTTTTATCCAGGATGAGTTTTCAATTTGACTTGGCTCATTACAATTCAGCATAAGGTCAGACATTATCAAACCACCTGCATCCTCTGAAATAATTACTGTTCTCCATGGGCTTTTAAAAGGTAACTGAAGTCGAACTTTATCACCATTTTTCCAAGGGGCTAGATCGCAATTTAAAGTATGATGATTGCTATATAATTGCATACTTGAATAATTCGTTAATGATGCTTCGTGTATGCTCAGATGGGTTCCATCTGTGTATCTTATGGTGAGTGGTGTATGGGATGTGTCGATTTGTGTTACTTTTGATCTTTGGTAAAGTTCTTCATATCGATTATCTGTATAGGCCGGGGTCCACCAGGTATGACCGTCCTC
The DNA here is from genome assembly GCA_002698235.1 of Fidelibacterota bacterium. Taxonomy (GTDB): domain Bacteria; phylum Fidelibacterota; class Marinisomatia; order Marinisomatales; family UBA1611; genus NZWG01. Next base: position 2,137 of record NZWG01000025.1, read on the forward strand.
AATTAAGCTGAATTCAGTCAACTCATCAATTAGAATCAGACTATCTAAGTCTTCATCGATCTTTTTCATAGTATAGCGGAATGCAATACCATCATCGTAGACTCTGAATGTTATTTCACCTGTTTTTCTGTTTAAATGATCTTTAAATGAGATGATTGCCTCATTGTAGGAATCATTAACAAACCTTTTTTCTCCCCATGGTAATTCCCAAGTTTCTTTTTTAAAGCTTTTTTCAACATTTATGATCGATTGACCGATAGGGAATTGAGAACTGTTTTTAAATATTAACCCAACTTTGGAGTTGTTTATCACTTTTTTACCATTGAAAGTAGCATTGTAAAAATAATCATCTCCAGATGGATAGAACTGAACTACAATGTCATTATTTGGGGATTTGACAGAAAAAGCATTTTTATTAGTTAAGCATGAAAAAAAAATAAACCCGAATGATAAAATAATATTAATTCTAAATCGCATTTCGGTTATAAAATTTGGGTTAAAAGATATTGTCTCTGAAGTATCAATGAATTTCCATTACCATTGTAGATCGGCCTGGGATATTTATGTCTCTGGATAGATAGTGTATCTTATCGTTCATTATGTTAATACCTTTTGTCATGCCCTTTATCGTTTCATTAAAGTGATCAGGATAAACGGTGCTTGTTCTATCATTATTATTGATGATAACCATTACCATGTCATCCTTATACCTTCTAAAATAGATATATACTCCATCCTGCACAGGGTAATGAATGAGATCGCCTTTTGCTATTGCTAGATTATTTTTCCTCCAGTTTAATAACTTTTTAAGGAAATCCTGTGATTCCAGTTCTATTTGGTCAAGCCCATTACCTGTAAAAGCATTTTTTTGATCATCTGCCCAGCCTCCTGGAAAGTCCTTCCTTAGTTCTCCATGGTCGCCTGTACTGGTCATGGCAATTTCAGTTCCATAGTATATTTGAGGGATTCCCCTTATGGTGCAAATGATTGACATTGCCATTTTGAATAGATCCATTCTTTCATTCAATAATGAAAATGTTCTTTTCATGTCATGGTTTCCAATAAATACCACCAAGTTGTATGGATCACCATATTGAAAATCATTTGCTAGGACACGAAAAATATTTCCAATACCACTATCCCAAGTATTTTCCCCTAAAAGACCTTCTACAATTGCACTTTGAAGTGGAAAATCCATCATACTTGGAATAAAAGAGACATAATCATCATGTCTGGGACTATTTTTCTGCCAGTAAGAAACCATGGTTGAGTTGCTGTTCCATTCTTCACCCACAAAGTTAAAGTTTGGATATTCCGTTGATATTCTCATGCTCCATGATGATAGAAAATCTTTATCTACATATGGGTATGTATCAACTCGAAAACCAGAAAGATCTGCATACTCAATCCACCAGATCGAATTTTGAATTAGATAGGTTTCAAGAAGTTCATTTTTTTGATTTAGATCTGGCATCGATCTTACAAACCAACCATCCGTAAATAGATTTTTTTCAGAATTAGGTAAATGAGGGTCGTGAATTGATTCATGGATATGGTTTGTTCCAATGAACTTTCCATCATTATTGATCCAATCCTTAGATGGGAGGTCACTCATCCACCAGTGCTCTGAGCCTATATGGTTCAATATCACATCTTTAATAATTCCAATTCCTCGGGCCCCAGCTCTTTTTGATAATTCCAAGTATAATTTATTGTTTCCAAAACGTGGATCAATTTTATAGAAATCTGTGGTTGAATATCCATGATATGAATATTTTCCTTGATCATTTTCGAGCACTGGATTTAACCACAATTGTGTAAAACCCATTTGNTCTAAGTAGTCTAACCTATCAATAATACCTTGGATGTCGCCACCATGTCTTCCATCTTTATTTTTTCTATTTGATTTTTCTTTCAGGTAATTCAAATCATCATTCTTTTCATTTCCATTTGCATAGCGATCTGGAGTTATCAAATAAATAACATCCCCTGGATCAAATCCAACTCTATTTTTAGAATTTGAATCCCTTTCGCGCAATACATATCGATACTCAGCCTCAACTTTTCCTAATCTAATGAATTGGATATCAAAACTTCCTGCAACTGCATCTTTCAACGATAGGTCAATGAACAAATAATTATTATTTTCTGTTCGATTTACGCTCAAGATCTCTATACCTTCTTTTTCAATCTGAGGTTGTAAAAAAGATATATTTTTACCATGCACCAATAATTGCAATTTTTCTACTTCCATCTCAGACCACCAAAATGGTGGCTCCAAGTGTTCTATCTCATAAGCCATGATGGTGGTTAACAAACAAGATATTGCAATGGTTGAAAATTTAATTTGAAGCATCATTTTATTCATGAACCTAGAAGGAATATTTTCTATTTCAATCATTACAGATTGTTAAGTTAAGTACTCGTATATCATCATAAATTTTAATATAACTAGTAGCACCATACCTTAAATATATGATTCTTATAAACTCAGCTATTTTAATTAAAAGATGATCTTGATTTTTCAGATCGGATAATAAGGTAATCCAATAACAGAAAACTGTAATACGGTTCTGGTAGGATATATTCTCCTAGCTTTNATACTAAGATGATACCAATAAAAAAGATACTCTATTTAATTTTACTCTTTTCTTTATGTTTTGGAGCAGAGTCAAAAAGAAAATCATATGACATTCTCAGGTTAGATGAGGATGTCAACATAGATGGCTTTTTAGATGAGTCTATTTGGAGCCAAGGGTCACCTATGACAAACTTNATCCAAAAAGATCCCCAACCAGGATATCCAGCAAGAAATAAAACAGAGGTAAGGNTAGCGATTGATGATGAATATGTTTACGTCGGTGCATATCTTTATGATAGTTCACCAGATTCTATAGCACGTCAAATAATCAGAAGAGATGGTTGGGGTTATTCAGACTGGTTTGCAATCGGGATTGATAGTTACTTTGATCGGAGAACTGGTTTTGGTTTTTGGGTAAATCCAAGTGGGTCTATGAGAGATGTATTGCATTATAATGATACGGAGACCGATAACTCTTGGGATGCAGTTTGGGAGGCAAAAACAGTCATACATGAAAATGGCTGGTCTACTGAGATGAAGATTCCCCTATCACAACTAAGATATAACCCTTCAAGTGTGAATCAAGTCTGGGGACTTAACTTTTATCGAAAAACAGCCCGCTATGGAGAAGAAAGTTTTTGGGAACCTGTCTTGATGGAAACAAAAGGTTTTATCTCTCAGTTTGGAGANCTTAAAGGACTNAGTTTGTCAAGNCAAAAGANGCGTATTGAAGTANTACCTTATGTTGCTGGAAAGAACTTTCAAGAGGATGGTTCAGCAAGCGACCCATACTGGAAAAAGAATAATCTATCTGGAAGCATGGGTGTTGACTTGAGGATTGGAGTTGGTTCTAATTTTACTTTAACTGGAACTATTTTACCGGATTTTGGACAGGTTGAGGCAGACCCAGCAAATTTGAATTTATCGGCATTTGAAACATTTTTCGAAGAGAGACGTCCATTTTTCTTAGAGGGTACAGATATTTTTCAGTTTGGAAAAACTCGTTCTTTTTCTTCTAACAGCTCAAACTTGTTTTACTCTCGTCGAATTGGCAGAGTGCCAAGAGGATATGTATCTGAAGAAAATACTCAATTTGAGGATTATCCATCACAAACTGACATTATCACAGCTCTTAAATTTAGTGGTAAGACTAAAAGTGGTATATCCATAGGAATTTTGGATGCCATAACTCGAGAAGAAAAAGCCCTTTATATTGATTCATTGGGAAATGAAAGAGCACAATCCATTGAACCGTTTTCTAATTCATTGGTTTTACGATTGAAGAAAGATATGAGGGATGGCAAGGTCGTTTTAGGAAGTTTCGTGACACATAAAACAAATGACCTTTCATCAGTCTATTTAGATACATTATTCTTAAAAGATGCTCTTGTAATAGGTGCAGATTTTGAGTACGCACTCCCAGACCCATCATGGGTGTTAAGTGGATATGCTGCAAGATCAGATATTAGAGGTCATTCGAATATCATTACTCAGATTCAAAATAGTTCAAGCCATTATTTTCAGCGTCCAGACGATGATATCTTTGTAGACAGTACCAAAAAAAGTTTAAATGGAATTGGATCAGAGATTAGTCTTACCAAGATCTCAGGAAAAAATGTAAAGGGTTCTCTGACATTTGGGCAATCNTCTCCTGGCTATGANGTTAACGAGTTAGGATATATGCGATCTGCAAACGTTAAAAAATTAAATAGCTCGATCGAATATGAAGACTTTGTTCCAAAGAAATATTGGCAGGTGATATCATTAGGTTTTGGTACATGGCAGGATTGGGACTATGCATGGAATCATGGAAGCTCAGGTATGAATTCTGATAGCTGGATACGTTTTCATAATTGGCATACGATGTCATTTGAATATGGTAGGTCCTTTGGTGGAATAAGGCGTAACCTTACAAGGGGAGGCCCAGTTGCAAAAAGTCCAACTTTTTACCGATATAATATCGCATATAGGACAGATAGAAGAAAAAATATTAATGCATTCATTCGATTTGGAAATAGGAATGCAGCAGATGGTGAATACGATAAATCAATGCGAACTGGAATTAATTTGAGACCAAACCCTCAATGGAAAATTGAGTTTGATGTGTTTAATAGTAAGGAGTTTGATACGGATCAGTACGTTGCGACAATCTCTGATCCTACTGCCATTGACACCTATGGATCAAGATATGTGTTTACAGATATAAGTGCTGAATCAAGAGGGCTGACATTTGAGGCAAGTTTTATAAAGTCACCAACACTATCTTTTCAATTTTTTTTACAGCCTGAGCTATCTCACTATAGCTACGATGGGCTTAAAGAATTTTTAAATCCAGGTCAGTATGATTTTATGTATTATAACAATGATCAAATAAATACTTTTGATGACGATACAATTGAGATAGATCCAGATGCAAGCGGACCAGCTCAATCATTCCAATTATCACGTGACTACCTCAAAGGGTTCAATTTCCTTTCTCTACGATCGAATTTCATTGTGAAATGGGAATACAGACCAGGATCATCCCTTTTCTTGGTTTGGCAGCAGCAAAGAGACCATTTTGAGGTTACAGATGATAATTTAGATTTTAGTAATGGTTTTGAAAAATTGATGAGTTCACAATCAATCAATACTTTTATGGTAAAAATGGCTTATTGGATCAGTTCATGATTTTTACAACATGGTCAAGTCTTAATTCTTCTAGTAGATCATCATAGCCAAGGCATCTACCTTTTAAGCTGACTGAATCACCAATGGCTATATCGATCTGAAGCGATGTATCAGGAGAGCATATAAGCCGGTGATCGAGTATAATTAGCAAACTATCAAATCCAGTAACCTTTCCCTTGAATTGGACTACTTGATTGATTAGTTCAGTACCTTCATTCATCTGGAATCTCCATAAAAGGTCATTTGAATCAGTGATAAGCACTGGATCTTTTGTTGCATAATCAGGTTTTAGTGATTTAGTGTAGTACGCAAACGCTACCAGTGCAACTAAGGGGATTACAGAACGAAATATTTTCCAATTCATTTCGGCGCGAGTCATGTTAACTGAACTTTATGGTAACATAATACCGTGGTTCGATTATTCCTCTCTCTCTCTTATTGATTATTTTATACTCCGTATAGCCATAATAACTTTTTATCAGGTCAATATATTGGTTCAGTGTCTTTTCCCTTTTTTTGATTGTTGACTTTGTTTGATTCCCTCTTTTCTCAACAAAGGTCAAGTTGTAAAGATCTTTGTCGTTTTTATCTTTTCTCATTTTNCTCAGGANTATTCTATCTTGACTCATNTTGACCTCATTNCCAAAATAATCAATAGGAGANGCGCAACNANATGCAATCAAAATCAAAGGTAGNAGNTTAGNTATTGGTAAGTATGTTTGAGANNNATTANTCATTAAGATGGGTTNATTTTTNTTTAGANATCATTTATTCAAATTCAAAATAATTATANGGTTTGAACGGTGTNATTGAAAATATTTTCCANTTATCGTTNTCTTTNCGGAAGGAGTACATGGCTGCACCAGTAAAATAGCTTGNATNGTNCTTATCTATCCTTGAATACATGGCATTTACAAGNGCNATACTTTCATTNAANATTTTAACATTCATNTTTTTCCAATCNTTNTGAGAATGGTTTCGAGGAAGCTTTTTTCTTAACTTTTTCAATAATTTTTTTAATTCACGAGCAGTCATTGCTGTTTTTACTTCCTCATGGTGATTGTACGAAAAAGGGAAGCAAAAGTAGGTATTCAGTTCATCATACTTTTGATCTTTAAGTTCGTAATTATGATCAACCATAATATTCAATATCTTATTATTTTCTATTTCATTACCTAAGATCATAGAAAATAGACATTGGAAAATTAGAATGGAGTAACTTTTTTTCATGTTCAGTTTGTTTGTCAAATAATCTTTTAAAGAATGCACATAGATATTAATGGAAAAAAAATGAGATTTTGACATTAAACTAATCCATTTATGAAATTTTTATGTAACAAAATTGAATTAATCATAAAAATTTTATATTTATAGATGATTTTGGGTGTAAAGATTTAGATTAAATGATGCTTCGAACTCTAATCCTCTTACTTTGCACGTGTCTTACTCTTGCCCAACCAGTTTTGGAGGAATTTTACTATGGAGATGTTGATAGACAGTACTACTTGTATATTCCAGAATCAATAGAGCCCGAATCTCCACTGGTCTTTGTTTTCCATGGTTTTACCAGTTCTGCAGAGAATATAATGGAATATTCGGAGATGAATGATATTGCCGATCAAAATGGGTTTGCAGTCTGCTATCCACAAGGTTTGCAAGATAATCAAGGTAATACATTTTTTAATGTTGGGTACTCTTTTCATTGGAACCAAACGGTGGATGATGTTGGTTTTGTAGTTGCCTTGGCGGAATATTTACAATCTCACTATGATTTAAGCGAGGTCAATACATTCAGTACGGGAATGTCAAATGGTGCAGAATTAAGTTATCTTCTTGCTTGTGAGGCCTCTACCCATTTTAGGGCAGTTGCTCCTGTTGCTGGCACGATGATGGAATGGTGGTATCAAACTTGTGACCCTGAAATAGCAAGGCCCATTCTAGAGATACATGGTACCAGTGATAATGTGTCTTGGTGGGATGGGGATGCCCAAGACATTGGTGATTGGGGACCTTATATGGGTATAGACGATATCATTCAACTATGGAGTAATATTAATAGCACTGAAGTTGTTATTTATGACACAATACCTGATACTTATCAGAATGATGGAAGCTACGTAGTGACTGAGAAATACCAAGANGGAATTAATTCTAATGAAGTTTGGCTTTACAAGGTTATAGGAGGAGGACATGATTGGCCAGGGGCATTTGGTAATATGGATATTAATGCGAGTGAATTGGCATGGGAGTTTTTCAATCAATTTTCACTAACATATAAAATAGGCGATGTTGACCATGATGGTCAAATAAGTATCAATGACCTGCTCATTATCACTGATGGAATAGTACTAGAAATAGACTATGATTTTTTATTTGATCATAATAACGATGGCCAGTTGGATATGAATGATAGTTTTTCAATCATTGCATCTATACTTGGACTAGGATAATGAAAAAGTATTCAAAAATCTTAAGTAAAGTTCATCTTGTATTTATAAATTAATATGTTGATTGAAAAAAAGGTTATGAATAAAAAACAGATATCAGGATATGATCTTTTTTCCCTGGCAACTATGATTCCTCTTATTTTATCAAGTTGTCTTCATAACTATGAACCGGTCATAAGTTCAATTATTGCAGATCCAAATCCAGCACAACCAGGTAGTNCTGTTAATTTAATATGCAAGGCTAGTGATGACGATGAATCAAGCATGATGAAGAATGAGAGTTTAGACTTTACTTGGTCTTGTGCATTTGGTGAGATTNANTCATTNGATAATGACCAAAATGCAATTTGGNTTGCACCGGAACAACCAGGTGAATATTCTGTATCTTGNANGGTTTCAGATNAGTTCAATGGTATGGANATACTAACAATTGATATTACAGTTGAATGAANANTATTAAATATTTAGGCCTNGTTTTCTTAGTATTCATTCTGACCTCAGGTTGTGAGATGAAAAACAACCCTGTTGAGGTTATTTCTCTTAGTGCAAGTGATTCCATTGCACGGTCNTTGGATACGGTTNCTTTTTCTTGCAAAGCNCAAGATAGTGATGGTGATAAATTATCATATGAATGGCAATCNACTAGCGGTACCATTATTGCGGATCGAGATTCTGCACGTTGGATAGCACCAAGTAAGAGTGGCTATTACCAGGTCTCTTGTAAAGTTNTAGATGGTGTNGGTGCATCCGATGCGAGAACAGTCACNATTCGTGTTGTNGGTGGAATNATTAGTGGCGTTGTTACCAATGCNGTAGATGGTTNCTCATTGGAGGNCGCTCTGGTAACCATTGGTGAAGAATCAANATTGACCAATGATGTTGGTGAGTATGAATTNTATCTTNCCNTAGAAAGTGGAACCTATGATGTTTCNTCAATTCTGGACCTATTCTGTCCNTNTGAGGGCTATTTTGANATACCCAATGATAATGNNTCNAGTTCATTNACCTATAATTTTTCATTGAGTCCTTTTCCTGAGCCAGGTGAGATAAGAATGGTACTCAATTGGGGCTCTACCCCTCCTGATATGGACTCACATCTCAAAACCCCTCAAATAGAAGGTGAGGTACATCATATTATGTATAGTAANAGAGGANGNACTGATTCTGCTCCATTTGCTACNNTAGATGTGGATGATACGNATGGATATGGTCCAGAAACAATGACGATCAAACAACNTTTTAGCGGCACTTACGTCTATTATATCTATCAATACTCCTCNACAGGAAGTCTTCAAGAATCTGGCGCAAGTATACAAATCTTCAATAGTCCAACTTGCGATGGAGCAAGGATNCAAGTACCTAAAGAGGGAAGTGGNAGATACTGGNATGTTTGCAATATAGATGGAGANAGTGGTGATATAANAGTNNTGAATCAGATACAGAACTCNGAGCCATCCTACGAATGAAAAAGATCTATTTTTTCTTGACTACTACAATAGTTATATCGTCTTGATTTCTTAGGTTACCTAACCATGCTGTACCAAGGTCTAGAAGCGCCTGTTTTTGTTCTTCAGCATCTTGGTTACCATTTGCTTCAACACAATCCATTACCGATTGGTAGTCAAGCATTTCACCGGAGTTGTTGGTTGCCTCAGGTAGCCCATCTGAAATAAAAACCAAAGAATCACCTTTTTTAAAATCAATTTCCAAAAGATCAAATGTCTCATCTTGCAAGCTTCCTAATGGCAGGCCTCCAATCAAGATCTCATCAACTTTGCCTGTATCAGAGCGGTAGTGATAGGCAGGAGGCATGGCCGCTGACGTAAATTCAATTTTATCATTCCAAAAACGTGCTACGTTTATCGCCATTCTATTTAATCCTAGGTCAATATTTTTTATAACTCTATTGAGGCGTTCGGTTACATCATTTGGTGGAATGGAGGGTATGCCATAAAGACCAGCTTTTGTGATACTTACCATCATCCCTGCTGTCATTCCATGCCCTGTAGCGTCACCAACCACTACATAAAGACTTTTCCCATCACTCTCTGGAAAGAAATCGTAGTAATCGCCGCCTACTTCAGAAGCAGTTTGAATGGTTGCTGCAATATCCAGATCTAAAATGTCTGGAGTTGAATCGGGTAGCATGTCCATTTGAAATTGACGAGCTTCTTCCAATTCCTCTTCTCTTCTTTGTTCTTCCATAGCGTGTGCATGCAGTTTT
>NZWG01000026.1 GCA_002698235.1 Fidelibacterota bacterium
CAATTTTTGGTTTCATTAATGTTTTATTAACTGGAGGTATTGGGATCTTTGGTGCAAAATATGGATTATCAAAAAATTGGTTCATCTTTAAAGAAAGTTTTTTGCCGTTGTTCATTGGTTCATTATTATTGCTTATGAGGAGATATAAACAAGGCTCATTTAATAAAATTTTACTTAACGATGCCCTTTTTGATAATGAAAAGATTGGAGCTTCTTTAAGAGAAGATGTACAAGGTGATTTTGAAATTATTGTTAGAAATGCAGGCAACCATTTTATTTTTGGTTTATTTATAAGCTCTATTATTCAGTTCTTCCTAGCCTCAATGATCGTTGTCTCAGATCCAGGTGAATCTTCTTTTAATGAGCAGGTTGCTACTATGACATGGGTAAGTTATTTGGCGGTATTAGTCCCTACTATCCTTATTGTTGGAAAAGGGTATTGGGAATTAATTGCAGGTATGGAGAAGATCACGGGGCTAAAAAAAGAGGACTTCTTAAAAACTTAAGGTAACGATATGTTTTTCGAATGAAAGAACATCTTTCAACTGGGGATTTAAATATAATCTATAAAGCACTAATAGTATTTAACAGAATTTATTCAAACTAACGATAATTAATTTTTTGGATGTTCTTCATACTTTAATATATTATGGTCATAAGATTTTGAAATAAAAGGGATGTAGAGTATGGAAGAAGAAGAAATTTATGACGACATAAGATTAACCAAAAGAAAGACCATAACCAATGGTGAGAAATACAATTTCTACATTTACGATATGCTTGCTCTTGAAAAGGAATTCTCAAATAAAGTTTTTGGCAAGGGTGACACGGTAATCAGTAAAGTAAAAAATTATAAGCTCCTCGATGATGAAACTGGAGAAATGCTTGATGTAAAACTTAAGTGCTCAAAAAAAATAGATGATGCCATGGATGGCTTTACTCCAGAAGAGAGTAAGAAAGTATTTAAGAAATGCCTTAAGGTGCTTGAAGATAGAGGATTGGTTAAGGTTTAATGCATGTCATCAGCAAAGTAATGCCAGAAACCCCATTTTAGTGGGGTTTCTTTTTTAGTAACTAGTTTTAAAATTAACCTTTGAGAATAAACAAAGAACCCCTTGTTCCATACTTTTTGGGAATTGCGCCCTCCAAATATGTAAAATTATTTTTTTTTAGCACTTTGATCATTCCCATCTGGTTTTGGTGGGCCGAATATCATAATTATTCAATAGAACAGGTTAATACATTTCTTTCATTTATCTATATACCGCTCTCTGTTGGACTTTTGATAATTCCTATACTATACACGATTCACTTTGTTTTTTATAGTGGCAGTTCAAATAGATCTGGCTCGTTCGCACAAATATCATTAAAAAATAAATTGGAGTATCTCAAGTATCAGGGCATTATTATTTCAGACTTGAGAGAAGTTGTATCTATTTATCCTTTTTTTAATACTTTTTTTGGGCTTGATAAACCATCACAGAATTACATTATTCAAAAAGCATCTGAGCCGGAGTTTTACATGTTTGATTACGGTTATCCGGTNNATTCTAGAAGTNTNACATACACATTCTATAAAACGGTATTTGTCNCAAATTTTNATGGATTAGAATTNCCANACTTNCAATTAAAACCAGCAGGNTTCTTGGATTTTATTCTTCGCAGAAATTTAAAAAATAATCTACCAAAGTCATATCTAAGCAAAATCGACGGATACTGTTTTTGGTATGATGAAAAGGAAACTTCGATTGATGATGTGGTCAAAGTTATCCCATCAGAGGTATTCTCAACATTACAGAAACAAAAAGGGTTAATAGTAGAGCATTTTTCAAACCATTTAGTTGTAAACTTTAATAATTGTANAATTCCNTCATANAANCTGTCAAGATTTTTTGATTTAGGAGTTTCAATTAAAAATAGTTTTCTCAGTTTAAGGTGAATNAANAATAAGTATGAAATTGATACGATACCATGNCTTTGCTTGATAANGTGAATATATATCAGCGTGTGTTTTTATTNGCTTTCATCATGATTTTTTTATGGTGGGCGGTTGAAATATTATCTTACCATACAATATTNTATGTATTTGATAGTCCCAAAGTTCTTTACAATACNTTTGCAAAAAGACAAGCGGTATGGATGATGACAGGCTGTATAATAGGTTTTTTTATATTTAAAATCAGTAAGTAGTGTTTATGATCATAGATCCAAAAGATAATAGAATAAATTGGTTAGGTCTTATTATAAATCTTTTGATCATGCTAATACTAGGATACTTTTTATTTAAATGGTTTAATTAGTCTTAAGAAAAGACTCAACATCGTTTTTATTGGTAGACCTTAGGTCAGGAAAATAGATACCAAATCTTGTTNANTTGTCTACGGATATAGTTATTTATTTAAAAGCCCAATATGGAAAAAAATATAAGGAAGATAATTCATGTAGATATGGATGCATTTTATGCTTCTGTTGAACAAATGGATGACCCAACTTTAAAAGATAAGCCAGTTGCCGTTGGAGGTAGCAAGGAAAGAGGTGTGGTCGCGGCCGCATCTTATGAAGCTAGGAAATTTGGCGTACGGTCTGCAATGGCCTCAGTCCAAGCCAAAAAGAGATGCCCCGGTCTAATTTTTGTTAAACCTCGTTTCGAACGCTACAAGGAGATCGCTTTTCAAACAAGAGACATTTTCTTGGATTACACTGATATCATTGAACCACTTTCACTTGATGAGGCATTTCTAGATGTAACTAAAAATAAAAAGGGAATCAAAATCGCTAGTGATATCGCAACAGAAATAAGACAGAGGATCAATTCTGAAATAGGTTTAACAGCTTCTGCTGGGATATCTATCAATAAATTCCTATCAAAAGTAGCCACAGAGATAAATAAGCCAAATGGACAAAAGACCATCCACCCATCACAGGTAGATAAATTTATAGATAACTTACCTATTACAAAATTTTTTGGAGTTGGTAAGGTAACAGCAAAAAAAATGCATGGTATTGGAATACACAATGGTGCAGATCTTAGAAAACTTGATAAACTAACGCTTAATAACCATTTTGGAAAAACTGGCTCTCATTATTACAACATAGTTAGAAGCATCCAAAGTAGTAAGGTAGATCCAAACAGAATTAGAAAATCAATAGGCGCAGAGCAGACTTTTTCACAAGATATTGATACCGAGAGCTTNATGTTAGATAAATTGGCTGGTATTGCCATTGAACTTGANAGGAGAATGATAAAAAGNGCTAATAAGGGCAAGACAATTACTNTAAAAATAAAATACAGTGACTTTAGTCAACAAACACGTAGTAAGACCATAGAGCATTATGTTTCTTCAAAAGAAGAGTTTTTTCCCATAATAAAAGAACTACTTTTTCAGAAGAAAATTAAAAAATCAGTAAGACTTTTGGGTATTTCGATTACAAATCTCTACAAGCATAGCACTCTGTCAAAAAACCATTATAGTTTACAGTTAAAGTTTGATTTTGAGTAAAGGGGNATGGGCAATTTGACCTGTTTTTGTTGGTTCATGGATAAGTAATTTAAGAAGATGTTAAAGATAATAATTCTCACTTTAGCTTTTACGCATACGCTATCATCGCAAGATCATTGGGAGACTGCAATTTTTGCCAATGATTATTGGAGCTATCTTGTACCTGAATCTGAGCCTGAGTCTACATGGAATGAGCTTAATTTTGATGACAGTGATTGGGATATAGGAGTAGGAGGCTTTGGCTATGGAGATGGAGATGACGGGACTATAACCGACCAAGCTATTTCTGTTTATTTTAGGACTAATTTTGAGGTTGAAGACCTTTCAAAATTATCGAGTGCCGTGATCAGCGCTGATTATGACGATGGTTTTATAGCATATTTAAATGGTGTTGAGATCGGAAGATCTTATAACCTGCCTGAGGTCGGTAGTTTTGTTCCGTTCGATTCAGGTACTAGTTACGACCATGAGGCCTCTTTATACAATGGTGGTCTGCCTGAAAGTATTTACATTGATTCATTGGCCATTGATGATATTCTGATCGAAGGTCAAAATGTTTTTGCTGTGCAATTACATAATATCAGTTCATCGTCTTCGGACCTTTCTGGAAATTTTTATCTCACCTTCGGTATTGTAGATGATTCTCAATTTTATTCTACTCCGCCTTCTTGGTTTCAAGAGCCTGTAGTATTTGATGAGTCAAATTTGCCCCTAGTCGTTATAGATACATATGGGGTAGGTATACCTGATGAGCCACGAATTCCCGCTTATATGGGCATAATAAACAATGAATCCGGTAATAATCATATCAATGATGAATTCAACGATTACAATGGAAATATAACCATTGANAGAAGAGGTAATTCATCGCAGTGGAATGATAAGACCCCGTATCGATTTGAAACTGTAGACAACCTTGGAGAAAACAATAATGTTGAATTGTTGGGTATGCCAGAAGAGAATGACTGGGTGTTATACGCTCCGTGGCAAGATAAGTCTCTAATCAGGAATGCACTGGCATATCAATTATCAAATGAGATAGGTAGATATGCATCAAAATGTCGATTTGTAGAACTATATCTAAACGATGAATATCAAGGTATTTACGTTTTAATGGAAAAGATCAAACGGGATGAAAATCGAGTAAATATATCAAAGCTGAATGCAGATGAAATTAGTGGAGATGACGTTACAGGTGGTTATATTCTCAAATTTGATTGGTATTTCACAGGAGATAACATTGGTGGCTTTCAAAGTCCCAATGACGGCATTACCTATAATTATCACTATCCAAAACCGAGCGATATTGTTCCTGAGCAGGAGGAGTATATTCAAAACTACATTGATGAGTTTGAAAGCATCATGCTAAGCGATGATTATTCAAATGAAACGATAGGATACCCTTCGATCATGAACGTTGAGTCTTTTGTTGATTTCATTTTAATACAAGAGTTAGCGAAAAATGTAGATGCATATCGGCTCAGTACATACATATCCAAGGATAAAGAGAGTGTTGATGATCGTCTAACGGCTGGCCCTGTATGGGACTTCAATCATGGATTTGGCAATTGTGATTATGGAGAAACCTGGGAACCAGATAATTGGCTGCTTGAGTATAATCCAGAAGGTGGAGATCAAATGGCATTTTGGTGGGAGTTATTATGGCAAGATGAAAATTTTAATTTAAAGGTTTCTCAAAGATATTCAGAATTAAGGTCAAATATTCTATCTGAACAACATATATTCAGTATTATTGACAGTACGGTCTCTCATTTAGGAGATGCAATAGATAGAAATTTTTCCAAATGGCCAATTCTTGGTAACTATGTATGGCCAAATTATTATGTGTTTGAAACCTATGAAGAGGAAGTTTTATATTTAAAATCTTGGATATCTCAACGACTGGCGTGGATGGACAGTGAGATCTTNTTGCTGGAAATGGATAGAAATACCATTCTAACTGATTTTAAACTGCATCAGGCATATCCAAATCCTTTTAATCCAATTACAAGCATAAGATACGAATTATCTAGAAGTTCAGACGTTAAACTCACCATATATGACATCCTTGGCGAAGAGATAAGTATTTTAGTCAATCACAAACAATTTCCTGGGTCTAAACTCGTTCAATGGGACGCCACCAATCAAAAAGGTCAGGGAGTTTCTGCTGGTGTCTATCTATACAGTATTGAAATAGATAATTTCAGAGANACAAAAAAANTAATACTTCTTAAATAACATATATTNAGTATNATNNCNTATATATCTAAACCATTNCTTTAAATTATAAAAGTCTAATCAGTGTAGAGGACTGATCACCTTCCCGATTATTNNATGGGCGAGGTTTCTTGTTTATGTAACAGTAATTAAGTTTGGATATGAAAAATATCCTTGCAAGAGGCGGAATCGAATTTTTAGCTGTCTTCATTGGAATTATTCTATCCCTATGGGTGGATGATAACAGAGAGTTGAGGTTAATGCGTGAAAATAATACTAGCACGTTGAACTCNTTAAAAAGTGAAGTAGAACTCCGCGTAGATTATGTAAAAACTAAGATCACTCAATATGAAAGAGATATTATGATAGGTGACCATGTCATAGCTCATTGGAGAAATATAGATATTGATAGCATATTTACGATGACAGATGGGGATAGAGGCATCGTATTGACGCTCAAGGCCTATAGAGCAATTAATCTTCCTATCTCTATCTATAATTCCTTGAATAGTGATGGCAGCATTGGGCAATTAGAAGAAGATACAATAAAGATTGTTTTAGATGACTTGTACGAGGTATTTCCTGCCCACATTGTAGATGCAGTGGAAAATGAAAGAGTCTTATATCATTCTTTGAATCAATACATAATTGAGAATTATCCAACAATTGTGAGTGGGGAGATCGATCAAGAAAAGCGCAAGCAATACGATGCCTTTTTCAATGATGATGTGATATTAGGCTATACAAAAGAGAAAACTCATTTGAGAAAATTTATTTTAAGATTAATAATAGAATACCAGAAAAGATTGGTCTCTTTTGGTAAGTTGTTGTCATGACATAGGAATAATATTATCCATTCATAAGAAAAGACTTCAAAACCAAAACCCGATATGAGCAAAAAAGATATAAAACCGATCAGCTACCTTACGGATTACATAGGTAAGTGGAAGGGAAAGGTCATTTCAGCGTCAATATTTTCAATGCTGAACAAGATATTTGATATTGCACCAGAGGTGCTTATCGGAATAGCAGTTGACCTCGTTGTTAAAAAGAATGACAGTTTTGTTGCATCTCTAGGGTTTACATCCATTGATTCACAGGTTGCCTTCATCGGAGGAATTACTTTCCTAATATGGGCTTTAGAATCCTTGTTTGAATATCTCTACATGATTGAATGGAGAGGACTAGCACAGCGTGTAGAGCATGATCTTAGGGTTAAAACATACGATCATGCACAGCTATTAGATCTAGATTGGCATGAGAAACAATCCATAGGAAATATCACTGCGATCTTGAATGATGACGTCAACCAGTTGGAGAGGTTTCTGAATAATGGTGTCAACCAGATCATACAGATCAGTGTTTCAACAATAATTATTGGTTTCATTTTCTTTTACATTTCCCCATTGATCGCTACCATAGCGATCATCCCAGTTCCCATTATATTTTTTGTAAGCATATTTTTCCAAAAAAAGCTTTCACCTAAGTACAAGAGTATCAGGGAGAAAGTAGGTCTCCTCAATACGTTGATCGTCAATAATCTTATGGGTATTAAGGTCATAAAAAGTTTTATGACATTTGAAATTGAGAAATTGAATCTTGGGGTGAGGAGCAAGGAGTATCAACAAGAAAATATCAATGCTATTGCAATAAGCAGTGCTTTTAATCCGNTNATACGAATGGGGGTNCTATCGGGTTTCTTGGGTACAA
Organism: Fidelibacterota bacterium; assembly: GCA_002698235.1. Taxonomy (GTDB): domain Bacteria; phylum Fidelibacterota; class Marinisomatia; order Marinisomatales; family UBA1611; genus NZWG01. The sequence continues at coordinate 7,428 of NZWG01000026.1, forward strand.
TGCTTATTGGTAGCTATATGGCTCTAAATGGCACGTTAGAAGTTGGTTCTTATAGTGTTCTAGTGTTCTTAACTCAAAGATTTTTATGGCCATTTACAACTCTTTCTATACTCATTGACGACTTTGAACGTACTATGGCATCATGTGGTAGAATTTTTAATATGCTTTCTGTTCAAATAAAGATAAAAGACAAACCAAATTCAATTAGTCCAAATACAAATGGGTTTGATATAAGGTTTGAAGATGTATCTTTTCACTATGAGGAAAGTATTCCACTGTTTAAGAATCTAAACNTGACTATTCCGCATGGTACCTCAATTGGATTGGTAGGAGATACGGGCTCAGGTAAAACAACCATTGCTAAACTACTTTTGAGATTATACGAATTAAAAAATGGAAATATTCATATTGGTGACCATTNGATTTCGGATCTAAGCATTAAGTATTTAAGAGAAAAAATTGGTATAGTTAGTCAAGAATCCTTCTTATTTGATGCATCGATACTTGAAAATATAACCTATGGCGTAAAAAACCCTGATAGTCTTGATATTGATCAGGCTATCGATAAAAGTCAATGCAGAGAATTCATTGAAAAACTACCAGANGGATTGAATACCATAGTTGGTGAGCGTGGACAGATACTTTCTGGAGGTCAAAGGCAACGAATATCCATNGCTAGGACCTTAATTCGAAAACCTGAGATCATNATTTTTGATGAGGCTACTTCTTCCGTTGATAATAGAACAGAACAGTTGATTCAGAGAGCGATCTTTGAGATCATTAAAGAAAGGACATCCATCATAATTGCACACAGATTATCAACAATAAGAAATTGTCAGAATATTTTAGTTTTAGATCATGGAAAGATCATCGAGGAAGGTACTCATGATACTCTAATTGACAAAAAAAATAGCTACTACTCCAAATTATGGAATATTCAAACTGGTAAAATCTCAAATAGATAAAATACAGTGATGTNCAAACTGCTTCTTATCATATTTCCAATANTCATATTGGGACAGCCCAACATTGTGTGGTTTGAATCATACGGTGGTTCTGGGGAGGAATCAATGGGGCACTACATTCTTTCATGTGAAGATGGTGGAATCCTNCAGGTGGGTGAAACCTATGATTATTCAAACAATAGCTCAAAAATNTTCGTTGTTAAGACAAATGCTTTTGGACAATTACATTGGAGCAGGGAGATAAATATNGAAGAACATAATTTAGGGAATAGTGTGATTGAACTGGCAGATGGTTATCTGATCTGTGGCAGTTTAGATCAAAACAGTAGTCTTATTAAATTAGATAAGGATACTGGATCCACCCTATTTATTCAAACAAATGACAACGGAGGCGTGGATGCCTACGAGCATGCAACTAAGATTCCAGATGGTATCGTTGCAGTGGGCTATGTTCATTCAGAAGATCCATGGAATACATTTTTTACTGAGGGTGAAGGATATATTTATTTTTTTGATGATAGTGGCAACATGCAACACAGTCAGAGTATTAATGAGTTCATGGACCAGGGATATAGGGTCCAATATGTAAACAATGAGTTGTTCATATCAGGTCTTTCAGAAGATGCTTCAGATTATGCGTTAATAAAAATGGACCTAGATAGAAATGTCATCTGGGATCAAACATATGGTGGAACCTCAGAGGACCATTGCTTTGGAATGGATGTTAATGGTGAGGGTGAAATATTCTTAGCTGGTCACACACTTTCAGGAACTTCAAATTGGGATACCTATACGATCAAGATCGATAGTGACGGTTATGTTCTTTGGGAAAAAATCGTAGGCAATCCAAGAGGATTCGACCCAGATTACATACATGATGAGGCCTGGGGTGTTAGGGCGACAGATGATGGTGGTTGTGTTACTGTTGCAGGCACGGGAGATGAGTATGGTGAATATTCTGAGTGCGATGGTGAGCAATGCTCTGATGTGTGGAATGCGTATTTGATCAAGTTCGATGATCTCGGAGAAATTGAATGGGAGGAAACCTTTTCTTCCCTTGATGTCACTGAGGAAAATTATGACTGGGCCGGTGAAGACATAGACCTTACTGAGGATGGAGGTGCTATCATTGCCATCGATAATGGTCAGCTTGGTTTTCTTAGGATAGATAATGTTCAAAGTATCTTGGAAAATAATAGTGATATTATTGGACCTCATCATTTTAGATTGATATCCAATTATCCAAACCCATTTAATCCTAAAACCCAAATTAAATATGAATTATTAGAAGAGGGTTTCATTCGTCTAAAAGTATATGATATCAGTGGAAAACCAGTCAGAACATTGGTTAATGAATATCGACAAAAGGGTGACCATACAATCGTGTGGAATGGTAATAATGATAATGGTCTTGTCTTACCATCAGGAATATATTTTTCAATGATCAACAATGAATCGTTATCTTCGATTAGTAAAATGCTTTTACTTAAATAGGTTTTGCTATAAAAGTGGTCTATTTTTTTAAATAATATGTAAATAAAACTAAGGAAATTTTCAAAATGTCATATCTCTATCTTCTTGGTGCTATCTTGTGTGAGGTAACTGGTACGATTCTTCTTCCTTTCTCAAAAAACTTTACCAAGCCTATTATTTCCATCATACTGATCATAGCTTA
>NZWG01000027.1 GCA_002698235.1 Fidelibacterota bacterium
ATAAAAGAAAAGAACAGACAACATAAACCTATAAGCATTGGTTGTATAGAATGGATCGAACCATTGATGTTTGCTGGAAACTGGGTACCCGAAATAGTAAATATAGCAGGTGGGATTGATCTTTTTGGGAAAGCAGGTCATCACTCAGAATGGTCAGAATATGAAGAGCTATATTCTAAAGATCCCGATAAGATAATTTTTATGCCATGTGGATATACGATTGAAAGGACGGAGAGTGAGCTAAAAGAACTTATCCAGCATAATAAATGGAATAATTTAAAGGCAGTAAAAGAAGGTCAGATATATTTAACAGATGGTAATCAATATTTTAATAGACCTGGACCTCGGCTACTTGACAGCATTAAAATAATGGATGACATTATTAATGATGAAAATACTCACAACTTAAAAGGAACAGGTTGGAAGAAGATAGGTACTTAATTATCCTCGATTTAATACCTTATAAAACTTTTACTAGAAAAAAATCCAATAATATTTAATACAATTCATATATCTTTTTACTCTATTTCACATTTTTGGCAATCAGGACAAAAATAAATTCTTCTTGATGAAGCAAATACCTTGACAATCGTTTGACCACATAGAAAACAAGGTTGTCCATCTCTACCAAAAACCATATGCCTGATTTTTTTGAAATTATTGATGTTACCAAATAACTTTTCAATNGATATACTATCAATCGTTCTTCCTTTTTTAATGTATGCTCTNAAGCTAACATTTTTTATTTCTTTNGAAAGTTNCTTTAATTGACTATCNGAGAGTNTNGAAGGCTTTTGAAGGTGGTTTAGACCAGAAAAAAATAAAATTTCACTTCTGAGNTAGTTTCCTAAACCTGANATGAAAGATTGATCTAATAATGTGCCACTGAGCTTTCTNTTACAAAACNTTTTATCTATCAATCTATCAAAAATCAAANGGTCATTTGTAACATCATCTAACACATCGGGACCTATACGTCTTAAATATGGATGTTCTAATTCTTGATNTGTTCTGTATAAAGAAATATCAGTTGCAGACCATAATCTTACTNCTTTTGTTTTGGTCNTNAACTCTATTCGNAATTGCCTATTTGTTTTAATAGAGGTCTNGGGCCGGTTAAATGTCCATTTACCATATAATTGATTATGTGAAATAATNCTAAGCCCATNATTAATTCTTATTATGATTGCTTTACCTCTAGANANTGCATTGANGACAGAAATATCCTTCATCATATTNAGGTCNAATAANTGTTCATGAAAGAACGTATNNCTNATNATNTCTTTNCCAACGAGNGATNTTGAAATTNAGTCNGACATCCTCTTNGTTTCNGGACCTTCAGGCATTATCGCTTCTGATTCTGGNNAATAGGTTTNTTAAAAGTAGATTCNAAACTGAANANGTAAAGNACTGCTGCTGTTATTATATTTATATTTTATTTTCAAAATTTCTATGACGCATAATTAGANTGAAACCCTATTAAGTTAAGTTTCNTATCTTCAACATAATGTCTCAAAAAGTATTCTACNGATGGGAATGCTATNTCACTCCAGGGTATTTCATTAATATGAAATAACTTGACCTCTAACGTTTCCTCTTTAGCTTCAAAGTCGTTATTTGAAATGGTGACAAGATATACNAATAANACTTGNCCTATCTCGGGTATNCTATAAGTTCCATACANCTTGGTNATGTAAAANTTCAGGTTTGCTTCTTCCATTGCCTCTCTTCTAGCACCATCCTCTAAAGATTCTCCCAATTCCATATAACCTGATGGTATGGTCCATTTACCAATAGATGGATTAATAGATCTCTTGCANAATANAATTTCATCGCCTTGAACTGGCAATGAGCCAACAATTATCTTTGGATTTTTATAATTTATAAANCCGCAACTACCACAGACATCACGCTTTATTTTATCTCCAGTAATTNTGACNAATNNTGTCTGGTATCCACAATCCGTACAATGAGGTGAGCTTTTCAATAGTTGATTTANTTTTGTATAACTAAGGTAANAGTTTAATCAATAGATTANTTGATTAAGGTCATGGTTCGTGCCTGATTATTNGCCCCTGCCTCAATTGTGTAATANTAAATACCAGACGGNACTTCNTNCCCTAGGTTATCTTTTGCATCCCAAGTAGTGGTTTGGTTTCCTTTAGTTTTGTAATTATCNACTAAAGTCCTTANAACTTTTCCTGTTATATCAAATATATTNATTTTTACTTTGCTATCCGTTGGAATGTCAAAACTAATNANAGTTTGCATATTGAAGGGATTAGGGTAGTTACCATTTAGCTTAAAATAAATATCTTCNACTCTATTTGTAACAGAAACGACTTGAGATTGAACTTCTACTTGTTCAGTNTANACTTGATCACCTCCTGTTNCTGTAGAACCTCCNGTGGCNAGNCCCGATGCACTNAATGTNACATTACCAACATCGTCCTGAGGAGCANTCCATACGAAATTCCAAATGCCGTTTTCAGTTCTTGAATTATGCTGTACATAATTACCGTTCATTTCAAGGTTTGAAGAACTGGAATTGAGACCAAAACTACCTATGCTTTGGTCACCCACTTGTGCAACGGCTTGAAAGCCATAACCTCGGCTGTTTGACCCTGTTACAACTACACCTACAGAGTAGGATTGACCTGGGATATAGTATTCGGGAAGATTGGAGAAAGTAATTGAGCCGTTACCTGAATTTATATTACCACTGTGGCAAGAAGTGCAATTATTAAAACTAGGTGCGTTATTTGCATAGTTTGTTGGCGGTCCTCCCGAATTCCCCATCGAGATTGAAAGAGTAAAAGCCACCTTGAGGAGTGTAAATATTACATTTCTCACTTTTATAATCTAAACATACTGAACAAACTTACAAAATCTAGAGTATAGCAAATTTAATTGCTGAACTAATTATTGCTACTATTGATAGTGGTATTACTACCACCAATAGGTACTGCTCTACCTTGTCAATTAGCTCTTCAGTGTATTTTGAAACTCTTACAGCCTTTGCTCTGGTAAACTTGAGATGATTTTTTGTTTCCATAGTACTTAATGACCTAGTTCTTGAAATAGAACGGTAAACGTAAAGTATTGTTTGTTTGACCTGATTTTTTTCTATTTTCACTTATCCTCATATTCTGCAGTAGTGAAAATGCCATATCATTGAAACTATCACCAGAAGACATAACCACTTTGAGGTTTTTTGGTCTCTTAAAGTTGTTCAAACTAAACTCTAAGATGCAAAATCCGGACTTATCGTGGTTGATCATAACTGAGTCTAAATATTTTGAATTCATAAGATTTTCCTTTTTAATTCGCTCATAACGCTCAAATATAAACTAAAGTTTGTGTTTAAATCAATTGATTTAAATATTGGTTGAATTAATTTTATCTCTTTTTGATATGCTGCAGTAAATAGGTTAATATTTTAATCTTATTTGAATTGAATAGATTTTCTGAACTAGTTTAAATAGTGGTAATCATACTAACAATCATCGCACTTGTATTTACATTTTATGCACCTTTGTACTTAAAGAAGAATTCTATAAATATAAACCCCACAAAAAATATTTTTGATGAATTTGTTGATAATGACCATGGTTACCCCTGGTCAATGAATTCAGAAAGAAAAGAGAGCTATAAAAAAGAATTAACGAAAAGAAGAAATAGTGCTTGAATTATTAATGCTTTGTTGCGCTCATGCGATAAGATGTTAACATCCTCTTGTTTTATTCAGCGCTATTGACTATCTAGTCATTGGCACTTGTTATTTCCAAGCGAACTAAACTTTTATTTTTAATGGAGTACTGTATAGAATTTGGATTGCAACATATTTCACAATCATAGATCTCATAGCTACTTCCATCTATCATTTCCAAAAAGATATCGAAAGGTTCATGACAAAAGTAGCATATGATGTTTAATTCCATTTAATTTTTCTAAAGGGAATTACTCTCTGTTATTGTTTTTGGAAGTAAGCTAGAACTAATTTTGTAATAAGGTCTCCAATTCCACATGTCTTCAAGGATATAATTATATCCTCCCTTGGTCATCTTTGCTCTCTGTTTTATACACATTGCTATTTTAAGGTCCAAGGCAGATATTTTTTCTTTTCGCAATTCAAAAGTACTATTAACTAAATGGTCTCTTTTTTTTAAGGATTTAAAAAAAATTCTATCTACTGCCTCTATATCCTGTTGCTGCGATTCGTTTTTTGGTTTAAATAACGCTCTACTCATTGCTTATACATCATAGTATAGTTTCCGAACCCTCAGCTCTTTTGACCATCTATTAAGTTTATTTGAGAGATCAGTAATAGTTAATTGATCTACCTTTTCGACTGTATCGATTCTACTCATCTTGTCAAAATATTCTAAAAGATCGTGACATAGTCTAATTTTGTCTTTAAAGGTAAGGTCTTTATGTTCCATTGGTTAATTATCAGTCTGATTTACTACTAAATTTGATTCATAGATCTGTTTCTGCATCTCAGCTATGACTTGATTTGTTTGATATAGATTATCCTTGGTTTGTTCTACATTTATTCTCAACTGTCTTATAGTACGAATATTATCCACGGTAGACACAGATAGAGATACAAATAAAATAATAAAAAATAATTCTTTTATGTATTTGGCATACTTCATAACTGAAAATTCCTTTCTATTTTCTTGTAAGTTAATTTCATTTCTTTAGATTTTTTATCATACATATTGATCATCATAGATGTACGAGGATTTTTACGGAAGAAGTCTCTATTTTCATCGATAAAGTTCCAATATAATGCATCCCAAGTATTACACCAATCACCCTTTCTATAATCACTCATCTTTAAAATATAATTACTTCCACTTATGTAGGGTTTAGTAGACATTAGTCCTCCATCTGCAAACTGACTCATTCCATAAACGTTCGGCACCATAACCCAATCGTAAGCGTCAATGAAAAGTTCCATAAACCACTTGTAAACCTTATTGGGATTAATTTTCAACAGAAAAAATATATTACCCATCACCATAAGTCTTTCGATATGGTGTAGGTATGCATTACTCATTAACTTTTCTATTGTCCTATCAACGGGCTCTAGCCCAGTATTGCCATCATAGAATGAATTGGGTATGTCTCTATCAAACTTCCAAAAGTTTCCAGTTCTTTGCTTTACCCCATCTACTACATAGATACCTCGAATAAACTCCCTCCAACCTATTATTTGCCTTATGAAACCCTCATATGAATTGATAGGTATCTTATGTTCTTTAGCAAAATAATTTACCCGCTCTATTACCTCAATAGGTGTTATCAAACCGATATTCATATATGGGGTTAATACTGAGTGGAAAAGGGTTGAATCTATTTTTGAGACAGCATCTTCATATGGACCAAATAATTCAAATTTCTTTGAAAGAAAATACTCGAGTGATTTTTTTGCCTGCTCATGATCAACTGGATAATTAAAGCCATCGGTACTTCCATAGTTTTCGGAAAAATATTCATTTACAAAACTTTTAGATCTTGATAGATCATCTTGGTCGTATTTGATTTCTAATTCTAAAGGAAGTTTAATTACTTTAGGTAATTTCTTTCTATTTTGAGCATCAAAGCTCCAAGCGCCACCGACAGGACTTCCATCAGGCTCAAGTAAAATGTCGTATCGCCTCCTTTGCTTTTTATAAAAATTTGCCATTAAATGACGCTTCTTCCCTAGGAAATCATTATTTACATCAGATTGTTTCAATAAAAAGTTTGGATTATCATACCATTTTAATGATGCACTACAGTCTACTACTGCTTTTTCAATCCTATTTTTCAATTCATAATCAACAACATCTGAAACGTGAATAGTATGTATGTTATATTTTTTTATCAACCAACCTGTGTAATGCTCTCTTTTTAAATTTGCATAATTAATTATTTCAATCGTATACCCATTGTTACGCATTTTGTGGAAATATCGACGTATCGACATGTGGTGTAAAAGTATTTTTTGATTGTGATAATTTATTGGGTACTTATCATCACCAAAGAACAACGGATCTTCAATTAAGATAATTTTTCTTCTTCTAGAAACCGCTGGGTGAATTTCAAAAAGTTGATTAGGATATATGAGGGTGTATTCCAATTGTAAAGTATCCGTTAGGTTTTATTTATAGACGCAGTCAAGACTTAAACCACTAAAATGACATCAGATGAAATCTAGCACCAGTAGGTTGTTCTCTAATTTAAGTGATAAAAAATACTTAGCTATTGATAATACTTTTTATCTTTTTACCACTAGGGTTAACACCGCTTCTTAAGAAATGTGTCAACTTACCATTCTCATCAATGATGTATTTACAAAAATTCCAGGAGGGAAGACTGCTATTCCATCCGTTTTGCTCTGGACTAGAGAGCCAGTGATACAACCCACTCTTTGGAGAGGATTTGATATTCTGTTTGGAAGCAATGGTAAAAGAGACGCCATAATTTATTTCACAGAAATCTTTTATATCAGAATCAGATCCTGATTCTTGGGCGCCATAATCATTACATGGTATGGCAATGATTTCTAGCTTGTCGCTGTGTTTGTCGTACAAGTTCTGAAGGTCTTTATACTGAGAGGTGTAACCGCATCGTGATGCCACATTAACAACCATTACTTTTTTACCTTTAAATTGATTGAGATCTATTGTATCACCATTTATATCACTGAACTTTAGGTCGTAAAAGGAACTAAGTGAATCGGTTGATATTTTTGGCTCTACCACATTCTTGGAAAATGCCATTGAGAATACTCCAGTTATTAGTGTTGTAGCAAAAGTATACATTATTATTGTTTTCCTCTTTTCAAAGAAATAAATCATATTTACCTATACTAATTACTCTCTACCCTATGAATATTGTACGGTTGGTGCATAGTAACAGATTTATTGTTAGGCCTTGGTCTTTTATTTTTGTTTTTACCATCCATCATACTGAGGTAATCATTGACATATTGATTGACTTCTTTACTATTGATTATCAACTGACTCATCATGTGCCGTGGTCGGCGATCTTGCAATTTTTTATTGGATTGATCTAATGAAATTCGTCTAAATATATATTCCCCAATATTTTTTGATGACTTGGTCCAGTTGGTTTCACTAAACTGTGGAGATTTATGTCTATTTTCTCTTAAAGCTGGTTTTTTCATTTTGTTTCCTATTTTGTAGATGAAAGACCACCATCGACAATAAAATTTTGCCCTGTGATCCAATCGTTTTCCGGGTTAATTAAAAATTTGATCATATTTGAAATATCTCTTGGCTTTCCAATCCTTTGGAGAACATGCATCTTCTCACTTGCTTTTCGAACGATTTCATTACTTGTGATACTACTAGTCAATGGAGTCTCAACCATTCCTGGAGATATGGTATTAAACCTAAGGTTCTTTCTTGCGTATGTTTTTGCAGCTGACCTCGCAAGACCCTCAACCCCAGCTTTGGCAGAAACTATTAGCTCGTGATTCGATAAGCCTATACTTGCGGCCGCGGTAGACATTAGAACAATAGAACTGTTCTCTAGGAGCGCACCAGCGGCACGAACAACTGAGAAAGAGCTTTTTAGATTTGTATTTATTGTATTTTCAAATTCCTCGTCAGAGCATCTATGAGCTGGCTTTAAAATTAAGCTACCTGGCAAACAGACAATTGCATCTACACTTCCATACTTTTCGAGACCTTTCTCAACAAATAGATGCACGGATTGAAAATCTGTTGCATTAACTTGGTGAGACTCGACAGGTACACTTAAACTACTGTTAAAGTAGCCCAAAAGGAGATTGGATGTACCCATCAAGCCTTCCACCAAGTTTGATCCGATTCCACCAGCGGCGCCTATAATTAATGTATTCATAATGTAATTATAATGTTAACTTGTTATTAGAATCAAGTCTTTTTTGAGCGTATTGAGCGTTATTTGTAAAAATTGATACTTTTCAGCTGCGCTTCAAGGTAGAATTCGTCACCCTGTTTTATTTTCATTTTCATTTCATCATTGATGAGTGTAAAGTCAACATTCAATAACTGTGGCAATGTAATTTTGGGATTTGCGCGATCTACCTCCCAGCTGGCTGTATTTTTAACACCATCACTCCATGAGGGTTCTTCAACCCAATATAGATTGCCCTTCAATTGTTGCTTTTCAACCTTCATGTATGGCTTTGGTTTTAGATATGGCTTACCCTTTTTTTCTGTAACATATGGACTGGGCAATACTTCTGTGGTATCAGTGTCTATTATTAGTAGCAGTCTTTGATAATTACCCCAGTTTTGAAACCACACCTGACATTTTGGATTAGAGGTTGAAATCCATTTGTCACTTAGCGGAGCAGCCGACAATGTATTAGTCCCAGTAAAAACTTGAATGCCAAGGAAGAATAAAATTTGTATAGCAGGTGCTAATAGTGATTGTTTAATTAATTTCATAAGTTGTTTACTCTCTGTTTAAATATTTGAAAAATACAGGATTAGAATGCTCATCAGAAGCATCACAACTGATGCAATGTAGGTCCTGAAATTACTTTTCAACCTGACGTGAGTTATCACAGCAGCTGTCATTAAAAATGAAATACCCAGTGCACCTAAAACCACAACCTCATTGTTTGAAAACTGGAGCATGCAGGCAAAAGAGATTTTTAATATTCCTGTGAAGTCTCTTAACCATGAGGGTAGGCGGTATTCTTCAAATTCCCGCTTGATGTTGTCATACCGAACAACCCAGACAAAAAATATAGCGACACCAGAAATAACTTTTAGCGCATCAATGATATTATTTAGTATAAAATCCATATGTGTGTCTACTATTCATAGGTGCAAGTTAGTGTATTAAAGTTTTATTTACAATATACTATTGAGCGTTATGAGCGTTTTTAAATTTATGATTGTATTTGAACTATAATGGTTTTGGTTAATGATATTAAATATTGCATATAAGTATTGATCACTTTTTTATTTTATGCTTAAGCTTGTCCATTGAGCGCACATCATAGATGGTATTGATTGCCATAAATTTATTAGATTAGACCCGTGAATAAATATCGTCAAAAATTGAATAAAATTGTCCAAATGTTGTCATTCTTTTTGGCCCTATTTATTATGACTGGCTGCATCCGAAACTATGAACCTGTCATAAAATCAATTTCAGCTGACCCAAACCCAGTTTCCCTTGGTGGTATTGTAAATCTTTCGTGCAACGCCACTGATGATGACGACTCCAGTATAAATAAAAATGAAACTTTAAGTTATGAATGGTTTTCAGCAATTGGTGAGGTCACCGTTGGCGAGACAAGCAACCTTGCAACTTGGACTGCACCGATGGAGCCTGGATTATATTCTATTTCGTGTAGCGTTTCAGATGAGAGTTACGGGCTAGATATTGCAACAATCGAGATAACTGTAGAGTGAAAAGGTTATCATATACAAGTTTCTTGCTTGCTTTGGTTTTGTTTATAGTAAATTGCGAAATTGAGAATAATGCTGTTGAGATCATTTCTTTTTCAGCTAGTGATTCTGTTGCACTGTCAGGTATTGGAATCATGCTTTATTGCGAAGCAGAAGATGGAGATGGAGATAAACTATCATATAGTTGGGAAACGTCAAGTGGAACGTTCTCGACCAGGTCAGATTCAGCAGAATGGATTCCACCATTCATAGAAGGTACCTACCTATTAACATGTAAGGTTTCAGATGGTGTGGGTTCATCTGATGCCAAAACATTAACCATAAGTGTTACCATCCCTACACCTGTACCTGTCAATGGTCTAGATTGGACTCTAACCGATGACGGACTTTTAAATGGCCCTAATTCATCTAATGTTGAGAACACAGGAGTAACGGGCTATTGGGATGGAAGCGTTGAAAATGCACAGTATGGATGGAATGTCACTGAACAAGAGACTCCAAATAGAGAAGTCATTCAGTCTCTTCAGTTCAAAGTTGAAGATAGTCAGGATTGTGGAGGAGAAAATCCTAATACGCAAAGAGGAACTGCAACAGCCAACATTCAGATTACTGGGTCCTCTCCGGTTAATTTGGATATAGATTTTTCAGGCATTGGGGAAGCGCAATCTGCGGGATATGATCTTATTAAATTCATTCTAAATGGTGAAGTAATTGGTGATGGACAAGCGCCTGGTGGTGGTCTCGGGTGCGTATCTGACTCAGTATTGGTAAACCCCGCCGATCAACAGACATTAGAACCAGGATCACATACACTGGTCATTGATTTCACAACTAATGATGGCATGTATCATGTTGATGCCTATTATGAGATTGAATTAAAACTGAGGATACCAGAATAATAGGGTTACTAAGATTAACTAAATATCATTCATGATACATTGAGCATCTAGATATTAGGTATTATTTGTTCATCACTAAAAATCAATATTGCATAAGGGAGATTATCAAATGAAGTTAAAAAAGTTCATAAGCATAACTCTTTTTTTGTCATTCTGTGTGGCTAGTAAATTAGAATTTGAACGTTTCACCATTGATGATGGCTTATCACAGAATACAGTATATAAAGTTTTTCAGGATAGTCGAGGCTATATTTGGTTGGGAACACAGGGTGGTCTAGACCGCTTCAATGGATATGAATTCAAGCACTATGAGCATGAGAGCAGTGACAGCACATCGATTGTAAGTGGATGGATACGTGCGATTAACGAAGATGAAGATGGACTAATATGGTTAGGCACACTTGGAGGAAATCTTGGCTGGTTTAACCCTTATGATGAGGTGGGCGGTGAGATCGATTTGTATGGAAATCATCCTGAATTTGAAAGACCTAACTATATTCATGATATTCTATTTCACGGCAAATATATCTTTTTAACCACCCTGGGTAGTGGTCTTTGCAGATANGATAGAACNNANGGNTCNACNNTNTGGTANANTGAGGACTCAACNTCAGANCANTATATNAANNANCGTNTTTTTACTNACATGTTNNCAATTAGTGAANATGANATTCTNTTAGGTGATCGAAGNATTATCATTTTAAATACAAAAACNAANAANCANTCNGAACCCTANAATNANCTANTNGAAGAANAACTAGGNNTACCNTTTGANAGCATAAANGTTTCNTCCATCACCCAAGGNGAAAATGGTGATCTCTTTATTGGAACNTGGAGCGATCATGGTCTTATAANATTAAACTCAAAAGAAANNAGCATATCACAACATTTNCCGCTACCCATTGACTCAGCGAGCGGTAAAGTTCCACGAACAATGATAGGTGANATTACCATTGATAGAACAGGNGAATTATGGATGCCATTATTTAATGTTGGTGTGGCAAAATTTGATCAAACCAATGACACATTTACTNTTNTTAGACCAGATTCAAAAAATCCTTNTTCTATCTCNGACAGTCAAGTNGAATCAATNATGATGGATAATAGTGGAACTATCTGGCTAGGCGCTGCTAGAAGCCTGATGAAACACGACCCAGATAAGAAAAAGTTTAACCTTATTTCGAACTCTGAAAAGTCAGACATAAAGTCATCTTTTAATGAAAAATGGGGCTTNTTTATTGATAGCGATGAAAATTTNTGGACTGGAAGTGTTTATCGAGGTAGTGGTATTGATGTAATAGATATGAAGACCAAGTCCGTTAAAAATCACATACCTCAAAACGCAAATAANGGGNGAGGAATCTCCATGTGGTCTGTCGCTGAGGANGCAGAAGGTCGAATTTGGGGAAGAACTCAGTACGATATTTTCGTTTCTGATANGAACAAGATGAATTTCAGGAGNGTATGGGATATATCTAATATTTCAATAAAAGAAACTGGACCGNTTTGGAAATTTATGCTCGGANTTGAAGATCGACTCTGGGTTTTTTCAGAGAAAAAAACATGGTGGGTAAAATTTGACGNTGATAGTGTTNNATGGACTGATGCNTCATCAATGAAAAAAAACTTGAAGGACNTGTCNAACATAAATGGAATCGGAACCCACCANTACTCAAATNTCGATGATANTTTTTACATTACNATCAAAAANTCTACAACGAATTTTGGTGGTTCAGAACAACTNNTGCTTGTTTCGCATGATAACTTCAAGGTTGATACTGTTTANGANCATAATACCTCAAAGGAAAANATNCCAGGTTTTGGATCTNTCACCCACATCAATCAATCAAAAAATGGATTATACTGGCTAACAACATATGGTGAAGGTTTCTCNAGCTTNAACATGGTCACAAAAGANNTNAATCATTTTGGTATTAACGATGGATTNCCNAACTCTNANNTNTATTGTATNTATGANGATNAATCTGGNTANNTNTGGATGTCTTCCAATTANGGAATAATNAGATTTGATCCAAAAACNGAAANGTTTAGNCAATTTGGNATGGCAGATGGGATACAAAATTTTGAGTANAATGCAGAATCTCATGCNCAAGCTAAAAATGGTACACTATTTTTTGGNGGNCTNTCNGGTGCAAATTACTTCAACCCGAATTCNTTAAGAGATAACCCAAATAAGCCAATGGTCTTNATAGANTCCTTTNCAAAAAGTGACTCTATTTTTGCTGTGCANAAATCTGANAANAGTAGTGANATNTANAATATTTACTATTATGANAAAGATCTTTCGTTCAATTTTGCTGCAATCGATTNTAGAAATCCNTNAAGAAANCAGCATGCCTANATGATGGANGGCTATGANGACTATTGGAACTACTCCAATTCAAGACGATATGCCAGNTATACGAACCTGCCTGCTGGGGATTACATATTTANGGTAAAAGGGTCTAATAANGATCAAGTTTGGAACAATGAGGGNGCATCCTTAAANATTAAAATTCATCCAGCTCCTTGGGAAACTANATGGGCTTACATGCTCTATNTTGCAACNACCGGAGTTGGGATTTTTGGNTATATACGTAGACAACGNANACTGCATGCACACGCNATGGAAGAACAAAGAAGAGAAGAGGAATTAGAAGAAGCTCGTCAATTTCAAATGGACATGCTACCCGATTCAACTCCAGACATTTTAGATCTGGATATTGCAGCAACCATTCAAACGGCTTCTGAAGTAGGCGGCGATTACTACGATTTNTTCCCAGAGAGCGATGGGAAAAGTCTTTATGTAGTGGTTGGGGACGCTACAGGGCATGGAATGACAGCAGGGATGATGGTAAGTATTACAAAAGCTGGTCTTTATGGTATACCCTCCATCCCACCNAATGATGTAACCGAACGCCTCAATAGAGTTATCAAGAATATTGACCTAGGCTTGAATAGAATGGCAATAAACGTAGCACGTTTTTGGAATGATAAGATCGAATTTACGTCAGCGGCNATGCCTCCTGCNTATCACTACCNCTCTGATACAGGCAAAGTTGATGANATCTTGATTGGAGGCTTGCCATTAGGAAGCTTGCAAGATGAGACATTTGATCTTTTAGAAATTGATTTTAAGAAAGGTGATTCTTTGGTTTTTATTTCAGATGGGCTACCTGAGGCAACCAACAACTCCGGTGAGATGCTAGACTACCAATCGGTAATGGATTGTGTTGAAGCAAATGGTAACCAAGATGCTGAGGAACAGAAACAGGCGCTTTTAGACCTTGGTACAGCGTGGTTAGGTGACCTAAGAAATCAAGACGACATAACTATTGTAGTGGTCAAGAAAAAATAGGTCTTTTTCATTCGTAGGGTGGCTCTGAGTTCTGTATCTGATTCACTATTGTTATATCACCACTATCTCCGTCTATATTGCAAACATGCCAGTATCTTCCACTTCCCTCTTTAGGTACTTGAATCCTTGCTCCATCGCAAGTTGGACTATTGAAGATTTGTATACTTGCGCCAGATTCTTGAAGACTTCCTGTTGAGGAGTATTGATAGATATAATAGACGTAAGTGCCGCTAAAAGGTTGTTTGATCGTCATTGTTTCTGGACCATATCCATTCGTATCATCCACATCTAAGGTAGCAAATGGAGCAGAATCAGTACTTCCTCTATTACTATACATAAGATGATATACCTCACCTTCTATTTGAGGAGTTTTGAGATGCGAGTCCATATCGCGAGGGGTAGATCCCCAATTGAGCACCATTCTTATCTCACCCGGCTTGGGGAAAGGACTCAGTGAAAAGTTGTAGGTAAATGCACTAGACTCATTA
>NZWG01000028.1 GCA_002698235.1 Fidelibacterota bacterium
GATACAAACATCATCAATGGTACAGTAAATTTAACCTGGATAGCGCCAGTAGACCCAGAGAACGCGAATGGAGGATCAACCCCAGAATTAGGCCTAAGGTATCAATTGCAAGTTGGATATGAAGAAGACGACAATGACCATGCAATAAGCACTGGCCACTATGGGATTAATGAAATTGGCTTGATCAATAGGCCTCAAAAGAATTTAAGAAATCTTCAGGAGGGTAATTATAATTGGCGTGTTCGCGCCGTAGATCACGGCTACTCTACTTCTAATTGGTCTAACACCGAATACTTTTATATTGATGTAACAGCGCCTTCAATAGATACCATAAGAGCAAACTACGTTTCATCTGACCAAATTATTCTTGTGGTCAAATTCAAAGAAGACTTCTATCTAGATATAAATAAAGAGCCAACTGTTTTGGTTACGCACCCGTATTACCCAGACCTTGGAGAAGAAGGGGCAACAGATGATTCACTACTTGTTGATAAACAGAGTTTCAATGGTGATGAATGGACCGGGGTCTTGATCCTTCCAGATGATTACAGCGGTAAGGCCATTCAAATACATGTATATGGTGCCCAAGACGATCGAAAAAATAAAATGTCACCGGCCTCAATTTTTAAAACTCCAGAGAGCATCATTTCTCAATTTGGTGGAACTGCTATCAGTGAGAATGGACAAGTAAGTATTCTTCTACCTCAGAATGCTGTATCTGGAGATATATCCATATCTATAACCGGACAAAATGTCCCACCAGATTCCAGCTCATATATTTATGAGGTCAATCGTGGAATCACATATTTGATCTCAGACCTTTATGATGTTAAACCATTTGAACAATCACTCCTAAAACCAGGCATACTTAGAATCGGTTTCCCAGATAGCACATGTTTGGTTACTGAACCATTAAATCAATATTTTAATTTGAAGTGCAACAATGAATCATTATGCGCTGAACTAGGTGGTGAATGGATCGCGATGCCTGATTCTGGGATGACCCCATTTATCGGGATGGTAGACACCTCAATTACTGGCCTTTTACCTGTGCTAAAAATGGGTGGTTCGCAGATATCAGTCGGCGGTAATCCCTACATGCAAGTCCAGATCGATACCTTTGGTACCTATGGAGCATTTGTTACAATGGATACTACGCTCATGTCTGATTCAATAGACATTGAAACAATTGTATGCCAACCAAGAATATTTTCACCGGGCGGACCTGGATCGGTATTTGAATTCACAAAAACAAATATACTATACTCCCTAGAGCGTCCTGAAGAAGTAACCGCAAGAATCTTTAATCTCTCTGGACGATTGAAAAGAATTATTAAACCAGAATTTTCTTCTGAACCAGGCCATCAGATCATGAGCTGGGATGGAAAAGATTCGAATGGCAAGACCGTTCCAAGCGGACTGTATATTGTGACTCTTGAAAAAGAAGATAGTATTCTTAGGACAACAGTAGGAGTTCTAAATCGATGAGATTTCTAATCCCATTATCTTTCATTATGTCAATCTTGGCAGCGCAATATGATCAGTTATTTGTAGGTACTCGTCCACTGAGTATGGGTGGTGCATTCATTGCTGTTGCTGATGATGCAAACACGATCACCTGGAACCCTGCAGGGCTTCCAGGCTTAAGAAGAACAGAATTCACATCGACATATGCTAACCTATACAATATGGGAATCACGCAATCCTATGTGGGCTTTGTAAGGCCCTTTTCAGATCGTGTTGCTCTAGGCCTAGATTGGTCAAATATTGGCTATGATGATAATGAACTCTCCTACGGAGAAAATAAATTAAATCTTGCTGTTGGTGTTCAACCGACTAAGCTATTTTCGTTTGGTCTTACTCTAAAATATTTGATGAGAGATATGTTGCTGGATGAGGCCTCCTATGGCAAGAGCTCAGGCATTGGCTATGATGCTGGTCTTTTAATACAGCCTTTGAAAAATCTAAAACTAGGAATGGGCCTATATGACCTTGGAGGTACAACCGTATCCTATAAGGATAAAACAAGTGAGACCATTTTAGGGCAGGCATTCAAATTAGGTATCAGCTATATGCCCATTAATGGCTTAACAATTGCAGGTGACTTTGGTGACCGGTTTCATCTAGGTGCTGAGTACATTTTAGCTAGTAGAGTTAGTTTTAGAGCTGGAGTCCAACAAGATATCAGTGGAGATGAGAAGTTAATGGTGCCCTCTGCAGGTCTTTCCATAAAATTCAAAACAATAGTCATGGAATATGGCTATGAGAGTCACCCCTACTTAGAACCAACTCATCGAATCTCCTTTGCACTTCAATTAAGCCCGGCTGTTGTAAGTATTACCAAAACAACTATATCGCATAATCCAATATTTAGATCGCTCCATCGTTATTATGAATCAGAACCATTTGTCAAAGTAGGATTAAAAAATATTTCAGATGAAGATCTTCCGGTAGACGTTTCCCTTTTCGTACCAACGATGATGGATAATCCTCACTCTGAAAAAATAACTCTTCCTCCAAAGTCAGATGAAGAATACGATGTGGGCATCTCATTCAGCAGCGATGTCCTAACCTCAAAAAAAGCAACATTTGACAACTTGGTTCAACCAGAGGTAAAGGTTACCTATAAACAAGGGGGAGAGGAAAAATTAGCTCAGAAAAAAATGGAGTCATCCTACGTTCTAGGTAAGGGAAAACTCACTTGGAGTAATCCTGAAATGATCGCATGTTACGTCACGCCCGCTGATGCTGTAGTAGATAAATTTGCTAGGAACTTCATCCAATACTATACGCCGGTACTGAATGATTATTTTGGAAGAAGTAATCTTGGACGCGGCATTATTCTCTATGATGCACTAGGTACACACGGTCTAGTATATAACATCGATCTAGAAACTCCATTTCTTGATATTGCAGACGATAAATCTGCGTTTGACACAGTCAAATATCCAGGCGATATGCTAAGAGACAAAATTGGTGACTGTGATGACCTTACAGCTCTGTATGGCTCTCTCTTGGCTAATCTTGGCATAGAGACAATGTTCCTTGATGTCTTCAAGCCAGGTTCCGGCCATATCTTTTTAATGTTTGACAGTGGAATAAAACCCGATGACGTAACCAAATACTTTTTAGATGAGAACGAAGTTGTTGTCTTGAATGATAAGGTCTGGATCCCAATTGAGGCAACTCTTGTGGGCAAACCATTCTTTTCTGCTTGGAAGCAGGGAACCCTAAAGTATAATGAGATGAAAGCCGAGAATTTTGTGAATGAGATATCTGTAAAAGAGGCATCTGCGAAGTACCTTGCGGGATCACACATTACTCCTGATATGCCAATGCCAGTCATCGATGGCATCAATGATCTTTTAAAAGAAGATATTAAGCAATACGGGATGTGGTTAGAACAGATCGTTTATAATTCGGTTGGTAGTAAACTGGTTGCTGCTGAAGACTATTATGATGCAGGTGTAAAATACATGGAATTCAAAAGGTATAAAGAAGCCATCGAGATGTTAGAAACAGCTATTAACATGAAGCCTGTTTTTCCTGATGCCATAAATACTTTAGGTGTTTGCTATACCAAGACTGAGGAATATGCGAAAGCAATTGAATTTTATGAAGAAGCTATCCAACAAGCTGGCGAACATGCTGGATTCCTCTTAAACATAGCAATCTCACAATTCATGCTTGGGAATAAAGGACTTGCAAAACAAAAATACGATGAAGTTGTGATGATCGATAAAATGTTCGAAGGAAAATTAGATAAGGTCTTTGGTGCTGCAAAAGCTAGTATTGCAGGCCCAACTGATGGGCCAACCCTTAAAATATCAGATGATCTTGAAGCGGAACTGGCAGAAGGGTCATCAAAAGGCCTTGTTGAATTAAAAGAAGCACCCAAAGATATAGAGCCAGAGGATATTAAAAAGGTTGATTTCAGAAAACAAAGGGCCCGAAGTGATAATACAGTAGGTGTCACATTTGCTCGACTTGGCAATTATTCAATGGCAATTGATTACTTTAAAAAAGCCATTAACAATGATTCTAAAGAAATGGATTATAAAGTAAACCTAGCTGTAGCATTGTATAGAATGTATAAATATGATGATGCATTAGAATATTATGATGAAGTAAAAAAAGCTAAACCTGAACTTGTCACTCAACTTGATTTCATTGAAACCATGGGAGAGAGCACACCAAAATTTGATAAATTTGATTAAATTTGCTTAAATTCTATACATTATGAATAAAAAATTATTACTACTACCCCTACTTTTTGGTTTAGCATGGTCACAAGATGATGATGAGCTTGACCTTGATGCAATGTGGGACAACACTGTATGGAATGACATTGAGAGTGTTGCAGATGCTGGCTATGAGGTTGAAAAGGTAACAGCAGTTGCAGGAGTTAGAGGTGCTGAAGCTGAAGATGAGGCTCTACACCATTTATACTACAGACAGTCCATGAAAGGTCCAAGTAAGGTCGAGTTAAATAAAGCGCTTGGTAAATTGTTAAATACATTAACAGCATTGAGAGAAAAGAATCCAGACCATGCAAAGATTCCTGAAGTAACTCACTATGTTATTCAGATCTATAAGAAACTTGAAGATAACTCGAAGGCAGTAGAATACGAAAAAGAATTACTTGCAAAGACCCCCGAATCAAAATGGGCAAAATTCTATAAATAAAATTGCAATATAGTCTATAAATAAAAAATCCCCTCATTAAGGGGATTTTTTATTTATAGACCTTTTTATTTCCTTCAGCATCCATAAGGATCCATCCACCTCCTGGAACCTCATTTCTTACTATACCTTCACCTCTCAAGGACCCATCAGGGAACCAGAACTTTGCCCGCCCTCTTGGGACACCATTAATATAGCTCATTTTCATTTCTTTTTTCCCATTGGAGTACCACTGTATCCACGGACCATTTTCATAACCATCTTTATATTTTATCTTCAAAGCTTTTTTCCCATTGGAATGCCATTCTCTATACCACCCCTCAGGTTCCCCATTTATAAACTTAGCTTTCAGGGCCTTCTTCCCATCTGGATACCACTCAATGTATCTTCCGTCTTCTTTTCCATCAATATAATATCCCCATATTGACCTTTTACCATTCTCATACCATTCTCTATANTTACCAACNTATTTATCTTGGTCGAANGTTGCAATCAATTCTCGATNCCTTGACGCTCCATCATCATACCATTGTTCAAACGNNCCATGCTTTTTCCCATTATCAAAATGNCCTATCATGATNGGGTCACCTATCTGATTCAAAGTTTGCCAGAGTCCGTGTTTTATTCCNTCTTTGAATTCTCCTGCCATNAGACCTATATCTAGTTGCTTCACCACAGGTCCNCTATAAGGAATGTCATCAAAATAATANACTCCAGCTANNGAATCAAGGTAACCCCACTCAACAGCTCTGGTGCTATCATCCTGTGCTTGCAGCATTGATATAAATAAAGATATGAATAGAANTNGTCTTAAATNGCTCACTNTAATTGTTTATTTAGGTTTTAGGTAGCNGCGAAAGTTAAAAAAAATAGACTAGTTTACTAAAANTAAAAAAATTGATCTCAATACGANTATTATTTTAAAANGAGACTTTGAAGGTTTTNATCTCAAAAGGGTCTAANGTAAGATTAAAAGAATCTTCAATAAANTGACTTTNTCCAANATNACTCCACTCCATTAGATCACATTCTACCAACTCCCCATTGAACTGAACTGAGCCGCTAGATCTTTTTCCAAGTGTCTCAATTATTCTTAGAATCCAAACATCTTCTTTTTCAGCTTTCTTAAACACTGATAATTCTAGTCCTTCTCCGAATAACTTTATNGGAATATCAATTTCACTTACCATTCCCTCAAAAAGTAANGGCTNTTGATTTAAACATGNAGACTCCGCTAGAACACTAGAATTTATTAGGTCATTTTGATGAGGCAAGAGACTATANGTAAATNTATGAGTNCCCTTATCTGCGTCTGGNTCAGGATTACTTGGNGAGCGAAGTAGATTGAGGTCCANGATATTATCATGAACCATATAACCGTATTTACAATCATTNAGCAGAGCAATACCATTATCATGGTCTGATATATCNGCATATTTATGCCCAACTACTTCAAACTTGGCTCTNTCCCANCTTGTATTTCTATGTGTATTNCGTCTGACNTAGCCGTATTGGATATCAAATGAGGCCTGTTCCGATCTTACATTAACNGGNAANTGNACCCTNAACATCTTATGGCTCTCTANCCAATCAACATGTGTTATAAAATCTAATCNCTTTGAATGAGGGTGAAGANTGATCGTCTGGTCGATCTTGGAATTTCCAATGCTTAACATAACTCTTAATTGCTGGATAACGCTTCCGGCTNATAATGAGGATACCTCGACTNCTNTAGCCGTTTCTATCANAGCATCTCTGTAAAAGAAATCCACATCCCAGGCATCCCAATTATTGGGTCTATCTTCATACAAAGATAGAATATTCCCAGATTCAGCCATGAATTCTTTTTGGAGCTCTTTATCAAAAGCAGATACCAGAGCTCCGTGATCATCAAACTCATATTTAACAAGATCGTTTTCTAATGCAAGCTTTTTACTTTTTTCAATATCACAAACTAAGTTATCGCCTTTTTTAAAATTAGTGAATGATAAAGCATCAAGCTCGACGTATGCAAGAACACCGTCATCTATCTTTTGTAATGGTATTTTATCACCATCTTTATCTATTAATTCACATTGCTCAAAAGATTTTGGCACCTTCACAGAACCTTTCCATGGATAGGAAAGAGTATTCATCAATACAAGAGAATCAATATCTTCATTAAATAACATTTTGGAAGATTCATTGATCAAGCGATCGCATCCTTGTTGAATCTCTTCATATTCAGCATGAGTTGTTTGATAGACAAGATTAATACTTGTACCTGGTATGATATCATGAAATTGATTGATCAATAAGATCTTCCATAGCCTATCCAATTCTTTGATCGGGTAATCTTTATGGGTTAGACATGAAAATAGCATCTCTACCGATCGAAGTTTCCACTCCAACTTACGATTCTGTTTCTTGACCAGTCCGTGCGTTGTAAGTGTGCCTCTGTGGAGCTCTAGATATAGTTCCCCAACCCATGTCTCTAGATCATCCTTGTTTTTATCAAGCCTNTCAAAAAAGTTCTTTGCCATATCAAATTGAACTTTAGGAGAGTTCTCAAGGTTAGACATTCTTCTTCCAAGTTCTACATTCTCAGGCTTGGGTCCACCGCCTCCATCTCCCACACCAAAAAGGGATATAAATTCATTGAGCTTATCCTTCTCCTTGAATCCTTTTTGAGCAGGCAATAGAAATTCCGTGTCTAATTCACTGTTGTAAGTGTTTTCTGGGGGGAAATGGGTCAATATTTCTGTTCCATCAATTCCACGCCAATTAAAAGTATGGTATGGAAAATCATTAAATTGACTCCAAGAAAGTTTTTGTGTTAAAAAGTAGTCTACCCCGGCTCTTTTTAAGATCTGTGGTAATGCTGCTGAATATCCAAATACATCTGGCAACCATAAGTTATCGACCACAACATCAAACTCATCTTTGAAAAAATTCTTACCATGAAGTAGCTGCCTAACCATTGACTCTCCACTGATCAGATTACAGTCTGCCTCTATCCACATTCCTCCTTGAAGCTCCCAATTTCCGGATTTGACCGCGTCTTTTATCCTAGAATAAAGTTCTGGATATTGATCTTTCATAAATTGGTAGTGTTGTGGCTGAGATGCACCAAAAATGTATTCTGGGTATTTCTCAATNATACTCAATTGAGTGGCAAAAGTACGTGCTGACTTACGAACCGTNTCCTTCACTGGCCAAAGCCAACCAGTATCAATATGTGCATGACCAATAGCAGAAACACTTAAGTCTGATGCTGCAGCTGGNTTATCCAATTCCTCTTTNANACATTGCCTAGACTTTTCTACATTAGTNCGATCATCGCAGAATGCATTTATACAATTATTCAATGCTAAAACGNTNCTCGATCTTCTAACAGAATCCTTATCTAGATGCTTTATCATTCCCAANAATATTCTTGCATCAAGATATANGTGCCACAGATCTACATCAAAAATACCAAACCTCATGGTCTCTACTTTTGCATCAAACCAGCCATGCCGTTTAGGGCTATCNTCTTNAGGATCNGTATCAGTGAATACTCCAAACAANGAGTTTGCTGCTGCCTCAACCCAAAGCTCTATGTGTTCATCTCCATTGGAAGTTTCAAACAACGTAACTCTTGTACGAGCAAAATTAGGGTCCCAGATGGATGCATTGGTAATTCCTTGAAGAACCTTTCCACTTTTATCATACACAAGTCCCTCACCTGAAAAATCTANGTTTGCGGCAATGGTCTTCCCTGCCCATTCCTTGGGCACATCNCCCTTCAAATGAAACCATGCACTTTCCCATTTTTGACCCCAAGGNTCTCCCTCATTTATAGNCTTATAATCCAAGGACATGCGGTCANCAAANTTGGTAGCATTTTTTGACCATCCAAACNTTGACTGAAACTTCTTTTGATCATAAATAAAAAGACCAGGTAGCCTGCCATACCATTTTTCAATTCTTTGTATAATTACTTCTGTTTCTTTTTTGTTCATTNTCTATTTTCCTGAGACCCAACCATCATCTTGGTGATCTCTTTGTTCAGTTTTTAATTTTTCCAACATAATCTTTAAGTCACTAAAACCNCCTATTGTGAACCAAACTATTGTTGACAAGGAAATTACAATATGTATGTAAATATAATTCTTCCAGAAAAGCATCCAGGAACCATCACTCACCTCGTTTGAAAGGTTATATATTGTCCCNNTAATAAATACNAGTGTCCATATTCCAGTCCANGCATAATTCAAGATATAGATNACCTTATCCCCTTTGGTAAACTCCTCACCCATAAGAAAGATCTTCCAACCTAATTCAGTATCTTTGTTAACAATTTTCTTTTCACCTTCTATGGCATATTCCCCACGATTTAAAAGTTTATCCATATTGAATGGATCTGCATTATCTAGCATAGATACGGCTACATAACATAAAGCCGATGCTCCCATACTTATACCCCAATATTCTTGTCCATTGATATTTCTTATGAATTCCAAAAATGCCTTAAGTTGAATAAAAGAAGATGTATCTGATAACCAATCAACTGAAACCTGTTTGACCAAAACCCCACCTACACTGATCACTGCACCCACTATGATGGCAGTCCAAGCTGCCTTGGTTGTTCCTCTTTTCCAATAGAGGCCACCAATGATCACTGCCCCTGAACCACCAGAGAAAATGGCAGCGGTAATTGCGAAAAATAGAGCAATTTTTTGATTCTGCTGAAATAATAAGCTGAAAAGGAAAATGAAGATGGCAACACCTAGTATTGCATACCTAAGCACCTTTAGATGCGTATCCTTATCAAAAGGTTTATCCCTAAATGGCATGATGACATCTTGAACCAATATNGTTGCCCAAGAATGTAGATATGTATCATGNGTACTAACAAAGGCTGCAACCATTAAAGCAGCAAAAGCCCCTAATAAACCNATTGGTAGAACGGTTGAGAGTACAATTGGACCNCGCATTTGAGACCTAAGAGTATCTGTTTCTAAACTTTGAAGAGAGAGGTCTACGGANGATACNATACTCTTNTAGTCAGCATGATTCATAAAAACATAGATCAGAACAGGAACAAGAAGGAAGAATAGTCCTTGTGGNAAGCCCCTAAAACCAGCNAGCACNGATCCCATCTTTGCCTCATGNGCACTCTTAGCTGAAGAATTATAGGCCTGACTNCCCTGCCACCCCATGGTCCCATACATGACCCCNATGATACCAATAAGAAAATACCAGAAGTTAAAATCCTCTACATTACCGGTCTTGAATGGATTTATTCTTGAGGAGTTCTCATATTTTTCATTTATCTCACTNTTTCTTATATCCTTATTTTCATCNGATAGAACGAGGNATTCCNGATCATCCTGCAAGTCCATGATNTCTTCATTNGCTAGTTTTAGTGGCGTCTGTTCTAGTGAANANAACACCTGATCCCAGCTAACAGTGAAAAAGAGGTAGAGTGCAACTANAACTAGAACAANTGTTGCAAATATACCCTGAAAAAAATCTGCAATGATGACTGCGATCTGTCCACCAGTNTATACAAAATANAGAGAAATNGAAAGAAGGATTATCATAACCAGTGGNTATACAGGAATACCAATGAAAGATTCAGGCAGACCACAATAGCTAATGAAGAACTGTGCTCCAACCGCAGGAAATATTCCAAAGTTGATAATGCCTGCTGTAAAAGCTACAATACCGGTGAATATCCTAAACTTACGGCTATATCGTTTTTCAAAAAATTGAGCTAAGGTCAAACAACGTGTGGATCTAAATCGATATATCACCCACCCAGACATCGTCAGCATCAAAATAATAATGCCCTGACTAAGCCCCCACCATGCAAGACTAAAACCTGAGACATATCCCATCTCCAAATACATAACAACAGAAATGGCACCAAGCCCAGCAACTCCACTAGAGACAGAAATGAGGTAACGCCCAGCNGTTCTACCTGCAGATAAAAAATCTGTCACACTTTTCATTAATCCAGACGAGAAAGAAACAGAATAGAACATCCCCCCCAGAACAATTAACACAATTAACCAGTCAACTAGATGTAGATTCAATTGACCCAGACCTTCCCATCTTTCTTAATGTACATCGATNGATCTTCACGAATCAACTCTGCCTCCCAACCCGATGGAGTCACCATGATCTTTGGAGGCCAAGGTACAGATTCGATAGGCCGATCTTTAAGATTCAATTCTTTCAANGATGCAGTATAACGTTCATTTTTAAANTAATAATTTCTTTGCCTGATATAAACCTGTCTAAGGGCCCACCTCATCTTGTCTAGGCCATCATCAACAAATTCAACTTTTTCAATTGNAGGCGGTTTTTCAGAAAATTGAACCAATCCCCAAAAATGAGGAAAGTGCATATAAATATGACCCTGTGGAGACCAGACCCAGTTAAACTCAGGACTATCNGTTTTTACATACTTNCCATCTTCAATTTTTGTATCCCAATGGACTCGAGAAAAATTTACTTTCCATNTTTCCCCTTCNTTTGGTGGNNTTTTGGACCGGAANTTACCTATCAANGATCTCCAAGGAATTGCGATCTCAACGCTCCAACCCTTGTCCATGTCAGATGGGTCATTGATGGTACCATCTACATGNACCTTNCTNATCAGTCCNGGAATNTCCCATGAATCAAGAGCAACCTTATCTGCATCGTGATAGGGCTTCAAAAGAATNAGATCCCACTCAGTTTCAAANGCATTAACCTCCAGCTCGTAGTAATTGTGAGTNTCACCATCTGGATCTAAAAATATTTCAAAATCATTATCCTTATAAACAACAGCATCACGAGCCGTAATGGATGCCCAAACATGTGGATCTTCCAGATATGCACCAAANTAAAAGTAATCGTCATCCCAGGTCATCTTTGCCCTGGTATCATAGAATGGANTAGGTTTTAAGCTACCTTCAATATCAACAAAGGAGTCTGTCCATTGAACATTCGACCAGGCCTCATCATTGAGTTTTCCATCNANCAGGATNAGCTTATCTGCCTTATGGCATACGTATGTCTTNGGAGCGTATTCGATCTTNGGTTCAGGGAATTCATTNCCCCANAAACCCTGNCCCTGANTTTGACAAACACTAAGNATGATCANAGATTTTTTTATTATGGGGTTCATTNGCGCTCCTTATTGGTGCTNTGATTTTATATCTAATATTGGCCTTGGGTCCATTGATTTNAGTANAACAACCGGNGATAAACATATTACCATCATCAATAAATAGATCTGGCCAACGCTAAAAAGCTCTGAAAGTGGACCAATCAANTTATTNCCAATTACCACAGAAAGATTTGAAATAGCCATGTATGATGTGAACATGGTCGCTGAGGCTTTGGACCAAGATAGAGCCATGGCCAAAGCAAACATTGCAACCGTGCCCATTGCTATGCAAAAGGGGTAAAGGGCAAGGTAGAGACTTTGAAACCAATTAGGCAATTCAGGCATTGAAAGAACCATTAGGCCAAAAACACCCGACAATAATGAAAAACTCCCCCACCCCATGAAGAACACTCTTCGTCTTCCAAAACGATCGGCTAATACTCCACCTAATATTGCACCAATAAACTCCAAAGCTGTACTTGGCCCACCAACAAATTGCGAATAAGAATCAGATTCCCACCCTAATGTTGTATTATAGAAAACAGGTAAAACTGCTCCATTTATTCCTTGATTGATCGCGGACAGCAAGATGAATAAGGCAGTAAAGTAACAAGGGCCTTTTGAAAATGCTGTTAGTAGATCTTTGATCACAACCATAGGGTTCTGAGTGCTACGTTTTTCTAGTATTTTTGATGAAGTACCTCCACTCCAAGGAAATCTCTTTTCACCTGGACGTTCTAA
>NZWG01000029.1 GCA_002698235.1 Fidelibacterota bacterium
TTTTCTTATTATGATTATGTTAGCTATGCATCTTATACTCCTGGTGAAGGAGATATAGGCACTAATCAAAACTTTACTCTTGAATGGCATGATGATTTTGACTCTTTTGATTCTACACGATGGGAAAAAAGGCATAATCATACATTTGGCGGAAACCAATCTACCGCCGTTCAAGAAAATGTAGTGTTCCAAGATGGATTTATGATACTGTGTCTGACAAATACTTCTGAAACAGGATTTCAAGATTTGACTATTCCCTCTGCGCTCTGGGCTAGACAATGTGAAAATACGATAAACATTCGCTTTTCGGAAGAACTAGATTTAATTAGCTCTCAGCTAAATAGTAATTATAGTATTCCAAATGTAAATATATTAGGAGCTCAATTATATGAAGATAATCGAACAGTAGGTTTAATATTAGAATCTGACGAAAATATAGATTTTCCATCCATAGGTGTTTTTAACATTGAAGACGATCATGATCCTTCTAATATATTGCTATGGCAAGCCTTGCCTTTAAATACTCCTGAATTTTTAGGAGATTCAATTTTTATAAATAATGGAGGTTCAGCTTTTGAAAACTTTCTTGAAGATCAAATTTGGGGTCCTGATAAAGAATATGGTCATATGGGGGGGGATTATAATTATGCACCCGACAGTATAGATATAATAAATACAGATAAAGATCAAATATATCGATCATCTTTACAGAAAGTTGCATCCTATAAAATTCGAGTTGAAAATGGTTTTTATGATTTAATATTTATGCTTTCTGAGAATGATTATGATGAATCCAATACTCGCACATTTGATATTGTAATTGAGGATAGTTTATGGATAAATGATTTAGACGTTTTTTCAGCTGTTGGATTACATAATGCTCTAGACCTGTCCTTTAACAATATAAAAGTTGAAGATGGTATATTGGATATATACTTTTCCTCTCAAATTTATCCAGGGGGAAATTCCGGAGGCCCTTTTATCAATGGGACTAAATTAATTAGAGTCTCTTCTTTGTTTGTAAATGAAAGTATTCCTAAGAAGTTTAATCTAGATCAGCCTTATCCAAACCCATTTAATCCAATACTGTCCATACCGATTGAAATCCATCAAAGATCAGATGTTAGTATAATTATTTATGATATAAATGGGCGTTTTATCAATGAAGTTATCTCACAATCAATTGAAATGGGTCAACATCAATTTTTCTGGAATGCCCAAAATAAATCAAGCGGTGTTTACTTTATTCAAACAGTTGTAAATGATCAAAAATATCAAAGTAAAGTAATCTTGTTGAAATAAATAAATNGGNATTAAAAAATNNTTCCTATAGNTAGAAATTTATTTTANTTTTNTANANTNNTTTTTATAATTAATTNNTNTAAATAAAAAAGAATTTNTNAAAANTNAGAGGNTCAATTAAAATGAAAAAANTNATATTAGTTNNNTTAANCTTTNCNTTANTCTTATATGGACAAGTAATAAANAACTTTGACGTTGAGCCTGATACAAGTTTTTGGGANTATGAGACTTCTGCAAGTGCTGATAGTACCTTAAGCTANACTGAAATNTCNTACATTACTGATCAAATTANCGAAGGTTTAGGATCGATGAANGTAGACTACAGTGTCCACAATATAGAAGGATGGGGAGGATATGCAAAGGCTTATCATTATCATCCTGATGTGGCAANTGGTGGGATGTATGANTGGTCCCGTTTTGANACAATTTCTATTGACTATTACAANGAGGTNCCTCAATCTGATCCAGCAACTGTTCATTTTAGGNTTAATATAAGTGATTATGGGAATGTTTCAGAAGANAGCTATGTTGGNTTAGGTGAGTACTTTTACTCTTTTAACTATATATTAGATAATGANCCTGGTTGGAATACGCTTAATATTCCCTTAGTCAATAATTATGATGANCAAGGNAATGGTTTTAATTGGACTGGATGGTCAGGTGAAACCAATGGAAATGGTCAAATAGATTTAAACTCAATAGGAGGCTATCACTTTGAATTTTCCATAGGTGGTAACGGAGANGGAAACGCGACTACTGGTACTATTATATTAGATAATATGAGATTAACNGGATATCAAGGTAACCAGTTACTCATATTTAATGGGATAAACTATCCAAATGCCTTAGAGCCTTTTTCATGGGGTAATTCTCAACTTTATATTACTGAAGGAGAAGGATTTACNGAAGGCACTAATGCATTAACTTACGTTCAAGGTGATGGTTGGACTGGTGCAGGTTTTAATATGCCCGCTCAAGATTTAGAGTCNGGGAATGAATGGGAAACNGACTCCCTTAAATTCTATATGTGGTCTGAATCTGATGCNCCAATGCTTCGACTTCAGTTTGAATCGGGTGAAGATGGAAAGGTNGGTCATAATTTTACACCAGTTGCAGAGGGAGGNTGGAATCACTATATGTTTCCACTAGCTGACTTTATTGATTTNGATGGAACTACGAATTTTAACAGAAGTGCCGTTACGGTATTCCAAGTAATGGGAGAGGATGGGAATGGGGTATCAGGTAGAACTTTTCATTTTGATGATATGTGGACAGGGAATCCTGAATTTGATTTGACGGCTCCAGAGATGCCTTCAAACGTGGGTGCCATACCTGCAGCCTATTTTAATTTGGTTAGTTGGTTAGATGTACCAGATGAAAGTGATGAAATCTACCATGTTTATGCNAGTACTTCTCTTGAAATAGTACCAGGTTCTGTAGGAACAGATATTATCGCCACTAACGTTCTAGAGGGGACTAATTCAGCAGTACATTATTTAAACTACCCTTTGGTAAATAGTGATGTTACTTATTATTANGGANTTGTCTGCGAGGATGCTTCTGGTAATTTAAGTGAGATTTCAATTGGTCANTATTCTCTCACGAATGAAGCCCGAGGAGTTCCAACAATATCTCTTAATGTACCATCTAATTTTGCTGCGGATGGAGATTTGACTGAATGGTTTGATTCAGANATCATGCCTTTCAGAGTTAATCCTGAGACAGGAAATGTTGTTACAGGAGAATTCTCAATGGGGAATGATGATCTAGATGCCACTGTTTACCTCGCAATTGATAATAACTACCTTTATTTTGCTNCAGATGTTGTTGATGATTCATATTCATACAATTCAAATGGTGATTGGTGGGAGCANGATGCTTTGCAACTATTTTTAGGTCTATACGATTCAAGAGGANCCAAGCATGGNGNATTNCAANGAGGCGATGAACCCGATTATAANTTCTTTATGAATGAAGCTACNGTTACATTAGATGTTTCAGATGGAGGNAGTNTAAGTAATTCATCTGATGAAGNTTATTANTTTGAAGGTTTTAATCCTGANTATGNTATGGAAGGCAGGATCTCNTTAGANTCNATTTCTANTATGGTGGGTGATGCAAGGTTTTCTCCATTAAATGGAATGCGAATTCCAATAGAAATATATTTCCATGATAATGATGGNGGAGAATTAGCTGAAGGCAGAGTTGGGATCTCACCATATAATAANAACAACGCTTATCAAACTCCAGAAGCATGGACNTATACTTGGATTGGGAATCAATTCACAACNGTTTCAGTNGATAATGANGANGGATTATTGGTTGATNANTTTATTTTANATCCTAATTTTCCAAANCCTTTTAANCCAAGCACNACNATTCAGTTTTCATTAAATAAAGATCAANTNNTTAGTTTAAATATNTANAATTTAAANGGACANTTAGTTGAANCTNTAATTAATAAGNAACTNANAATNGGGTCTCANTCANTNGATTGGAATGCATCNNAGCATGCATCNGGTATGTACATTTATCAATTGCAATCTATTGATAANTCTGTCTCCCAGAANATGGTTTTAATGAAGTAATGAATTAGATTTAAGTTNCAAAGCAGGATATTTTTTCTGCTTTGAAACACTTTTTANATAAAANNTCGTANTCTTCAGATGCCAAAAATAGAGTGTTAATAGGTGGTNTGNTAAATGCAGTCAGGTAATTATNATTTTTTATCTCATTTAGATNTTTTCTTTTTGAATATTGACTGATAATAGTGAGTTTTTAACTTAAAAAGGAGTTATCAATTGAAAACTAAAATGATTGCATTNATTCTTTTNTCTANTTACTTGTTTGCACAAAACTACAGNGGTGCAGAATTAAGAACTAAAGANGANNTNCTTTATGGTAANTTTGAAGTCCGTTTTAANCCNGCNCANGGTGATGGATTGGTNTCNTCNTTTTTTACNTATAATACTGATTATGGAAATACNCCCTGGAATGAAATTGATATTGAACTCTTAGGNNGNTATGATAATGTGATTGATATGAATGTTATNACTAATACNTCCCACTTAAGACAACACTATAACACATTTAATCATCATCTTGAATTTCANACCTATGGTTTTGAATGGACACCGGATTANG
Organism: Fidelibacterota bacterium; assembly: GCA_002698235.1. Lineage (GTDB taxonomy): Bacteria > Fidelibacterota > Marinisomatia > Marinisomatales > UBA1611 > NZWG01. Next base: position 4,447 of record NZWG01000029.1, read on the forward strand.
TTGCCTGGTTTATTGATGGCGAAGAGGTNTATAGGCANNTAGAGGATCATATCCAAGATTTGAGNTATCCACANAAANTTATGATGAATNTNTGGAATCCAACTTATGATGATTGGGTTGGCGTTTGGGACGATCGTATTTTACCTCGTTTTTCGTATTATGATTATGTTAGTTATGCCTCCTACACCCCTGGTGAAGGTAACATAGGAACTAATCAAAACTTTACTCATCAATGGCAAGACGACTTTAATTCTTTTGATACTTTAATGTGGGAAAAAAGTGATAATCACACATGGGGTGGTAATCAATCTCTATTTGTCGAAGAAAATGTAGTATTTCAAGATGGATATCTTATTTTATGCTTAACCAATATTTCCGAACCAGGATATCAAGATTTAACCATACCATCCGCAATATGGGCAAGGCAAAATGGTAATACTATAGATGTCCGTTTTTCGGAGGAGTTAGATTCAATCAGTTCTCAGTTAAGTAGTAATTATAGTATTGCAAATGTCAATATTTTAGAAGCCCAATTACTTGAGGATAATCGTACAATTAAGCTTACTCTAGAATCTAACGAAATTTTAGATGCTCCATCTATGGGCGTTTTTAATATTGAAGATGATAATGATCCTCCTAATACTCTTACCTGGCAAGTCCTCCCTTTAAACATTCCAGCACCTCTTAGTGATTCAGTGTTTATAAATAATGCAGGAGGTAATTTTGAGAACTTTCTAGCAGATCAAGTCTGGGGCCCGGATAAAGAATATGGTCATTTGGGAGGTAATTATCAATATACAGCTGAAAGCACAGATATTATTAATACCAACGAGGATCATATATATAGATCATCTTTGAATCGAGTATCTGGATACAAAATTAGAGTTGAAAATGGGTTTTACGATTTAGTGTTTATGTTATCTGAAAATGATTATGATGAATCCAATACTCGAACATTCGATATCGTTATTGAAGATAGCCTATGGATCAATGATTTAGATGTTTTTTCAGCCGTTGGATTACATCATGCTTTAGATTTATCTTTTAATAATATAAAAGTTGAAGATGGCGTTTTAGATGTATACTTTTCTGCTCAGGTTTATGGGGGAGGATATGAAGCAGCAGGTCCCTTTATTAATGGGACAAAGCTCATAAAAATATCTTCTTTATCCGTAGATAAAGTCACTCCAACAGAATACAAATTAATTCGGCCTTATCCAAATCCCTTTAACTCTTCTTTGTCAATACCCATTGAAATAAAACAAAGGTCAAACGTAAATATAACTATTTTTGATATAAATGGTCGTTTTATAGAGCAAGTTATTTCACAATCAATGAATATGGGACAATATCAATTCTCTTGGAATGCTTCACAGAATTCAAGTGGTCTATATATTATCCAAATTAAAATTGATCAAAAAGTATACAAAAGTAAAGCCATCTTTTTAAAGTAGATGAGGTATTTTGAAAAGATTACTCCATTAATGTTGTTGTCTTTACTGTATTTAAATTGTGATGAGAAAATTATAATTGAAGACAAAGATATTGAAATCTCAACTAATGAAAATTGGGAACTCGTGTGGTCTGATGATTTTGATCAAAATAACATAGATGATCAAAAGTGGACCAAGCTACGTTGGAGACCAGGTTGGGTTAATAATGAAGATCAAGCTTACACAAATAGAGATACAAACATTTTTACTAGAGATGGGAAGTTGGTCATTAGAGCATTAATTGAACCTGGTTATGTTGATACTGATTATACTGGATCTGAATACAATGCAGATTTTACCTCAGGACGATTAAATACATCTGGAAAACATTCATGGGTTTATGGAAAGTTTGAAATAAGAGCAAAATTACCCAATGGAAAGGGGTCTTGGCCTGCAATTTGGATGTTAGGAGATAATATATCCACTGATGGATGGCCTCATTGTGGAGAGATAGATATTATGGAGCATGTAGGATATGAAGAAGGGAATATACATGGTTCTATACATACAACAGACTACAATCATATGAATGGTACGCAAAAATCTGGGAATATCGAGATATCCACAGTTGCGGATTCATTTCATTTGTATTCTTTAGAATGGGATAGTACTTATTTACGTTTTTCAGTTGATAATCAACCTTATTTTTTTATTTATAATGATTCAAATGGAGATCAGGATAAATGGCCTTTTAACCTTAATCATTATTTAATTCTTAATTTAGCAATTGGAGGAGATTGGGGGGGAGTACAAGGCATTAATCAAAACGCATTTCCTATGGAAATGGAAGTAGATTATGTTCGAGTTTATAAAAAAACTGATGTAGGTAGGTCATTAACTGTAAAGTTTCAAGTTGATATGAGAAACCAAATTGTTAGTGGAACAGGTGTTTGGTTATCAGGAGGGAATTTAAGCAATGGAAGCCCTGGAGGTATTCAAATGTATCCAATATCTGAATCTACAATTTGGGAGAGGACGTTAATCTTACCTAAAAATTCGGATTTTAGTTATAAATTTAGAAATGGTTTATTTCCTGATTCATGGTCTGGAGGTTGGGAAATTATTAATGGAGAGTGTGGTTTTGGAGAGTTTTCTAACAGAAATATATCTACATCCAGTCAAGATACTGTTTTATCAATAGTTTGTTTTGGAGAGTGTGATTTATGCGAGTAATTATAAAATATTTTTTTATTTTAAATATAATCTTTCCACAAGGATTTTTACATGTAGAAAATGGTGAAATTGTTGAAGGTAACGGNGATCCAATTTTATTGAGAGGATTCGGACTTGGAGGTTGGTTGGTTCCAGAAGGATATATGCTTAGTAATCTGGGTTACATTGAGGGTTTTGAATCACCAACTGAAATTGAAAATCATATTGAGGATTTAATAGGGGCAGACCTTGCAGAAGAATTTTGGGAATTATACAGGTCNAATTATGTAAANAAAACTGATATTGATCAATTAGCNGAATGGGGNATGAANCATATAAGAGTNCCNTTTCATTATAAACAATTCTCTGAAACTCCNGGNACTGTNAATCCTCTAGGTTATGAAATTGTAGATTCTTTATTAGCCTGGTGTGAGCCTTACAATATGTATATCATNTTAGATATGCACTGTGCTCCAGGNGCTCAAAATGGNGGNCCTATCAGTGATAGTGATGGAACNGCAAGNCTNTGGCTTGAAGATGGNTTTAAAGAGCATGCNATTGAAATATGGGAGAGTATTGCAACTTATTATTCAGATAATACTTTGATNGGNGGTTATGATCTAATAAATGAACCNGTATTACCAGATGGAGTTAGCTCTATGGAATTGAGAGANCTCTATATTNATATAACNAATGCNATNAGNNCNGTTGATCAAAATCATATACTNTTTGTTGAAGGNAATTGGTANGGNACAGATTTTACAGANNTAACNCCTCCTTGGGATGAAAACATGTCNTATGCTTTTCANAAATATTGGGGAGATGTTACGGTNAANACTATNCAATCATATTTGAGTATGAGNAGNACATATAACATACCTCTTTGGAATGGAGAGACTGGAGAAAANTCAAATCATTGGAATTATGAAATAGTGAANCTNTGCGAAGAAAANAATATTGGTTGGAATTGGTGGACNCATAAAAAAATNGAAAAGATTTCTGTACCATTTTCNGCAATTGTAAGTCCTGCTTATCAAAGTTTACTTAATTACTGGAATGGAAGTGGCTCTCAGCCAACTGCTGAGTATGCTCAAGCAGGTCTCTGGGAGATGGCAAATAGTTTAAAACTAGAAAATTGTATTGTAAAAAGTCCGGTAATTTCTTCGATTATAGATTCGACATTTGGTGATTCACCTCTACCTTATAAAGAGCACTCAATTCCAGGTGTTATTGCCGCAGTTGATTATGATATCGGGCCAAATTTTGTTGCCTATTCTGATAATGAATTTATGAATACAGGTCAATCTGGTAGCAACCTTGGTGGAGCGAATGGAGTTTATAATATTGGATGGGTTTATAGAAATGATGGAGTTGATGTAGAGTATAATGGAGATGAGGGGATCTCATATAATGTAGGTTGGACTGAAGCAGGAGAATGGCTTGGTTATACAATTGAGGATGTGACACCTGGTACATACGATATTCAAATTAGAGTTGGAGGTTATGGAGGTATTCTTTTAGTGCAGCTAGACTATCAAAATATCGCAGTAATTGATATTCCAAACACAGGAGGGTGGTCAAATTGGCAACCTGTAACCATACAAAACGTAAATGTCTCAGAAGGTGAAAAATATTTGAAATTACAAGTGGTTGAAAATGGTTTTAATATTAAAAAAATTACTTTTGAATCGTTAGCTAATATTGAAGATAAAAGTATCCTGTCTAATCAATTTAGTATTAATAAAATTTATCCCAATCCATTTAACCCAACTACTCGAATAACTTTTAATATAGAAGCCCAAGATGATTATATCACTCAAATTTTTAATATAGCGGGGCAAAAAGTATATGAGGTGCTTAATAAGAGTCTCCAACCGGGCAATCATACCTTTATTTGGAATGCTAAAGATAATTATGGGAACAAGGTTTCTAGTGGATTATATGTTATAAAAATATCAAATACTCATGTTTCGAAACAAAGGAAATTAGTATTGATGAAGTAGTGTTCTTTATATGGTTAGTTGATAAATATACGTTTTAAACTTTTATATGGATAGAAAGAAAATTAGTTTCAGGGTTTTTCTGGTAATTATTCCCTTCCTATTCTTCATCTCTATAGAGCTTTTTTTAAGATTATTTGATTTATTTAATCCTCAGTCTCTTTTTTTTGAAAATAAAAATAATGACTTTATCCAAGTAAACTCTAATATTGGGCAGAAGTACTTTAATAGTAAAAAAGTACCTGTTCCGAATATGTATCCTCAAAAATTTTCAGCAATAAAAAGTAAAAATACGTTTCGAATATTTTGCTTAGGAGGTTCTACAACAGCGGGTTTTCCATATGAGATGAATGTACCATTTCCTCAGCAGTTAAAATTTATACTTGAAGATAATTTTCCAGAAAAAAAAATAGAAATTATCAATCTTGGTTTATCAGCAATTAATAGTTTTACCATTTTAGACTGGATACCTCAAATCATTAATCATGAGCCGGATTTAATTATTATTTATATGGGGCATAATGAATATTATGGAGCTTATGGTGTTGGTTCAAAAATATCTTTTACCAATAATGGTTTTTTGGTTCGTCTTGCTTTAAAATTAAAAAATCTAAATTCTTTTTTAATGTTAGAAAAAATTCTTTCTTTTTCTATTGCTAAAATTGAAAATAAATCTAACGGTACTTTGATGGAGCAAATATCCAATAAGAAAGAAATTCCAATAGATTCTAAATTAAGACAAAAAGTCTATAATAATTTTGATAAAAATTTAGAAATAATTTTAAATTATATTACTAATAATAATATTCCAGTAATCATTAGTACTTTGACAAGTAATCTCTTAGACCAAGTTCCATTTGGGAAAAATGGCACAGACGATAGTGAATCCATGGAAAGTATAGAATTTTATAATGAGGGTATAGACTTTTTTGCCAATCAAAACTATGATTCCTCTAAAATATGTTTAAATAAAGCACGCGATTTAGACGAAATTCCATTTAGAGCCGATAAAAAAATTAATCAAATCATAAAAAAGAAATCAAATGATTTTAAAATTGAAAGATTAGATATGGTCGAAATATTTGAAGAAAATTCAAAAGGAGGAATACCTGGGGATAATTTGTTTTCTGATCATCTTCATCCAAACCCAGAAGGTTATGCTCTTATGGCTTATTCTCTTTATAAAAAAATAATCCATATGGGACTATTAGATAGAAATATAATTACAAAATATAATGGACCCAAATATGTAACTAAATTAGATTGGGAAATTGGAGAACAAAGATTATTTAGGTTAAAGAAGCGATGGCCTTTTAAGCATCAAATAGTTAATTATTCTAATTATGTTCCATATGAAAATAAAATCACAGCTCAGATAGCAAATGAGTTTGTTTTTAAGCACCATATTTGGGGAAAAGCACACGAAGACCTTGCAAAGTATTATGAAAATAATATGAAGTTTTTGTATGCTTCTATAGAGTACGAAGTAATTACTAAAATGTTTCCTGATAAGAAAAAATATTTTTTTAAATTAATTGAAAATGGAAAAAAATCATCTCTATGGAATGTTGTTGAGAAAACATGTTTAAATCTCTTAAAGATCGATCCAGATAATGCTATTATCAGATATGATTTAGCTTTATCTCAAAGATCTTTAGGCAAATTAAAAAAGTCATTTGAAAATGTTAATCAATCAATTGAATATGGATCCTTAAATGATAATCAATTAGCATATGCACTTTTTTTGAAAGCTTTGATACTTATAGATATTAAAGAG
>NZWG01000030.1 GCA_002698235.1 Fidelibacterota bacterium
CAAATAGTAATTCAACATTTTTGTAGGTAGATAAATATGTTATTTCAAATGCGTCATTTAAGTTTGAAATAACCTCTAGTGCATTTGTCCCAATAGAGCCTGTTGAACCTAAAATAGAAAGTCTCTTTCGCATTAGAATATTTCTTTTTGAATGTAAATAGTTGAATTCATTATATGTCTAGATATTTGATTTTTCAGTCCCAAAACTATTGTCGAAATCGGAAAAGAAATATCAAAACCAATAAAGTTTATTTGCCTTTTCATATTTATGGGTAAAATATTGCTGCTTGGAAAAACGCGTTCCTTAAAAAAGTTCGAGCCTATGCCTAAACANAATTTAAAATTTTTCCAATCATACCATTTACGAATATCTATCAATAATGATTTCAAACTAAAATGATTCAATCCTCTTANGTCTACGCGTTGNAAAGTAGAACTCCAGTTTAGCGTATCTTTNCCACCAAAATAATATTGCAATCCTCCTCCTATAANCTGTGGATGATNTTTNTCTGANCTAAAACCATATGCTTTATAGNTTAATGATAAATTTTTAGTCACTTTTATACCTATGTCAATATTTGGGTATTTATAGATATTTGAATTATCAGTTCTAAAAAGCGATGATGAACTGATTTCTAAGATTATTCTATTATTGGTCATTGGATTGATCATTGGTGAGCCACTAAGCCAAAAAGATGCGGACTGGATAATTTCTAATTGATTCCCAGTTGTAAGATCAAATCTCTCTGATTTAGGGTATATCAATCCTATTAAAAGGACAACTATCAAATTTAATTTCACAAAGTGAATTTAAATTATACCTCTATCAGATGTTTGGATGAATTCAAGGATCTGATCTCTTACAGTTGAAGTTGATATTTCAGTTTTTATCTTATCCAAAGCATCTTTCCTATTTAATCCTGATTTAAAATATAAATTATATATATGCTTTATTGATTTCCTTTCTTCTTTTGAGAACCCTCTTCTTTTTAATCCTACTAAGTTTACTCCCTTGTAAGAAAGTGGATGCTCCGCAGCTAATATAAATGGAGGCACATCTTGAACGGCGCGAAAACCACCACCGATAAATGAATGGGAACCAATTTTTGTAAATTGGTGAACCAGCACTCCACCACCTAAAACAGCCCATTCGCCTACTACGACATGCCCACCGAGGGTTGATAAATTTGACATGATCACATGATTACCCACTATACAATCATGCGCAACATGACTAGAGGCCATAAATAAACAATCAGAACCAACTTTTGTTTGACCAAGCGCNTTGGTCCCACGGTTAATTGTAACATATTCTCTTATTTTGGTTCTTTCACCAATTATAGTCTGTGTTCTTTCTCCCTCAAATTTTAAATCTTGAGGTATTTCTCCAATTGAGCTACAATGCAAAATCGTACACTCATCACCAATGGTTGTATCTGAACAGATAGTAACAAAATTTCCTATTTGACAATTATTACCTATTATTACATCTTCTTCAACAACAGAATAAGGACCAATACTCACATTAGACCCTATGGATGCGGATTTATGAATTATAGCCGTAGGATGGATTAAGTTAGAAATATTATTCCCTTGCTCTGTCAACAAGATTAGCGGTAAAAAGAGAATCAACGGCAAGCTTGCCATTAATATTACATTTCCCATGGAATTTGCAAAGATTAAGTTTTCTTTTCACAAGTTCAACCTCTATATGCAATTGATCACCAGGAGTAATGGGCCTTTTAAATTTGGCTTTTTCAACGGTTGTAAAGAACATATTTTTATCCAAAGGGTCATCAACCTGATTTAACATTAAAAAGGACCCCGCTTGGCAAAGCACCTCTAAGGAGAGCACACCAGGCATAATAGGCTGACCAGGAAAGTGGCCTTGGAAAAAGGGTTCATTAATCGTAACATTTTTTAATGCAGTTAAAGATCTTCCAGGTTCAACTATTTCAATTTTATCAATTAAAATAAAGGGATATCTGTGCGGTAGAATTTTTATTATGTCATTAATATCAAACTTNGTTTTTTCTAAAAGATCATTCATTATTATTTTCCCATAGTTTTTTTAATTCTTTGGAATATTGTTTTTTTAACTTTTTTACGAACTCAACATTACTTGCATGGCCTGCTCTTGCTGCTGTTACATGCCCCTTTATGGGAACACCCAATAATGCTAGATCTCCAATTAAATCTAAGGTTTTATGCCTTACTGGCTCATTTTTAAACCTCAAAACCTTACCATTTAAGATTCCATTCGCACCTTGAACTATATTGTGCTCAATGCCAAATAAATGCTTTAATCTATCCATTTCAATAGAATCAATCTCTTTATCAATAATCACAACTGCATTTTCTAATCCTCCACCTTTAATGAGGCCTCGCTCTTTTAACATCTCTACCTCACTCAAGAAACAAAATGTTCTAGCTGGGGCAACTTCGAATGCAAAATCCTCTTCCATATTGTAAATTGCTTCATACTGAGTTCCTAATGCAGATAGGTTATACTCCACCATAAATGTAATCCTAAATCTATCAGATGGAATTACATGGATATCAATATCTCTATATGAATTAGTATAATTAACAGCACTAGTAATTTCTAAAACCTTACGTTCTTTATTCTGAACTTTAATTCCCGCTTTAATTAAACATTCTACAAAATCTTTAGCACTTCCATCCATAACNGGTGGTTCTTTACCTGTCAGTTCAATTAATATATTATCAAGCCTTAATCCACTTACAGCTGCAAGAGCATGCTCCACAGTGTGAATTCTTACATCGTTCTCTTCAATTGTAGTCCCACGTGAAATATCCACCACATGATCTATGTCTGCTTTTATCTCTGTACAATCTTTAATATCCGACCTGATAAAGCGGATGCCATAATTTTCTGGAGCGGGATGGAATGTTATTTCAGTTTTTACTCCTGTATGCAACCCCACACCTTGGCAGGATTGAGAAGTTCTAATTGTTCTTTGTTTTCTTTCCATTTTATAATTTAATCATCTCTTTTGATTTTTATTAATTTATCACGCAATTTTCCAATTTCATTAACCAGAGCTAACCTTCTATTATGTTCTTTAATCTCTCTAGCAGGAAAACCGGCATAGACCTTGTTNCCCTTCAATGATTTTGTCACACCTGACTTNGCNGCAATNATANATCTNTCNCCNATCTTTAAATGNGGTGCAATACCTACTTGNCCAGCAAATGTACAAAANTCACCCACTTCTGAGCTNCCTGCTATTGCAAACCCTGCTGTTAATAAACANCCTTTACCTATCTTAACATTGTGNGCAATATGAACTAGGTTNTCGATTTTTGTNNTTTCAGANATAACAGTACTNCCTATTGTTGCTCTNTCNANTGAACAATTTGANCCAATTTCNACATCATCACCNATGATAACATTGCCTGTTTGNGGAATTTTTTCATGTTTATCATCAACGGTGACATACCCAAAACCATCGCAACCAATGACAGTACCACTATGTACAATAACATTATTTCCTAAAACAGTTCTTTCATAAATAGAGACATTTGAATAAATATTGCAATTGTAGCCCAATCTAACGTTAGAACCTATGATTGAATTTGGACCTATAGAGCTCCCATCGCCAATAACAGCATCACTTTCAATTACAACTCCGGGGCCGATGTCAATATTTTTACCAATTTTTGCATCATTAGAAATAACTGATTTAGGATGGATCTTTGGAGTTGATTCTTTTTCATCAACAAATAAACTCAAAACTTTAGCCATACCTAATTGTGGATTTTGTATCACTATCCCATTTTTACCATTCAATATACTAGAATCAGTTACTATAACTGCTGAAGCGTTAGTTTTCTTCAAATACTTATTATAAAGGGGATTACCAAGAAAAGTGATTGTCCCTGGTTCAGAATTTTGAATTTCTGATACGCCATGAATTAAGCAGGAGGAATCGCCTACGACATCTCCATCTAAATGTTTTGCAATCTCACTAAGAGTGAGTTTCAATCTACTTTTCTGCTTTTAGATTACGTAATTCGTGTAATACGTCATCTGTTACATCATAATTAGGCTTTGCGTATAACAATCCCATACTAGAATCCATAATGTAATCAAAGCCTTTATCTATAGCCACTTTACGAACAGCTTCTCTAACTTTACCTAATATTTCATATTCCATCTGAGCCGATTTCTTCATTAACTCGCCTTGCGGACCAACTTTTTCAGCCTGATAAGTTTGAATTGCGCGTTCCATTTGCATTATCTGTTGCTTTATGCTTTCACCCTTATCTAATGCCATAAGGCGTTTAACCTCATAATCTTTACTTAGACTATCTAACTGCATAATCATTTTCTCATATTCTACCTGAACTTTTTGGTATTCCATTTGAAGTTGTGATTCAGCTTCGGTGAATTCTTCATACTCTGTTCGGATTCTCTCTGATTGTATATAGCCAATTTTTAACTGGGCAAAACTAAATGCTACCATACTAAAAAAGATTGTGGTGAATAATAAATTCCTTGAGGATTTTTTCACAATTAACTCCTTCTATTTAAAATTGTTGGCCAAAAGTCAGGGTAGTTTTCCAAGCCGGATTCAATTCTCCAGATTGACCTACCCTGTCAAATCCATATCCAATATCAAAGCCTAACATACCAATCATCGGCATAAAAAAACGTATTCCTGCACCAACAGATCGTTTTAAATCTAATGGGCCACTCCTTGGAAGGCTTAATCTTTCCATTAAATCTCCAGAAGACCAAACATTACCCATTTCAGCAAAAATAAGACCATAAACTACAGGATTTTCTGCAAATGGCACTCGAAATTCTGTACCAAATTTAATGAGTGCATTGCCGCCAATTGGATTGCCACTGTACGTTACTGGTCCTACTCGATTATCATCATAGCCACGTAATGGGTTACCATAAGGTATACCATTGCCTCCCATGATAAAACGATCGTAGTAAGGAATATAGGATGAGCTACCATCTTGAGATGGGAGCTCTTTTACGATACCAATTTTCATTGAATTCATTAAAACAAATTTCCAAAAGGTTGGCGTATACCATTCTAGGTTGAGTACATGCTTGTGGAAATTTTCTTGCCCGCCTAAAATCCATCCAGAAAGAGTTGAGTTAATCGAAAAGTGAGATCCAATTGTCGGGAACTCTGGATGGTCTCTACTATCTCTTCGAATAGTCTGGACAAAACTAATTCCATCTGTTTGCGTTTTACCTCCAGCATATTTTTCAAGATCAGACTCACTACCTGAATAGGCTCGTCTACGAACCATAAATCTCCAGGTGCCTCTAAAGTAATCATCCGGCCATTTAAATATACGCCCCCACATAATGCTCCCGTATGTACTTGTTGTTTCTAAAGGGGAATAGTACATAGCAGAACCGCCACCACGCATGTCGTACCCAAGTGAGGCTCCAAGAAGGTTTTTTGTATCATTTACCATTGGATCAGTAAAACTAATTGATGCTCTACGTGTTTTAGGTCTGTTAACATTATAACCCTGATACATATAATTGTTTTGACCTCCACTGCTTACGCCTTCATTATAATTAAAACTAAAACTCTGGCCTTTCCCTCTAAAGTTAGGCAACGTTAATCCACCTCCTCCAGTCAGACCATAATATTGAGAGTACCCCATATTTGCGCTCGCCTGACCTGCGGGTTTCTCTTCAACTGTAAATTCAATATCAATTTTATCCTCTGACACAGGGACAATATTAGGTGCTGCATTTGCAAAAAAGTTTAGCATCATAACTTCACGATAACTTCTTGCAATCAAATCTTGATTGTATACATCACCCGGAAAAACTCTTAACTGTCTGCGAATAACGTTTTCACGTGTTCGAGTATTCCCTAGAATTGAAATCTTATCTATATATACTTTATGATTTTCCGTAATCATAAAATGAATATCCAAAGAATCTTTGCCAATTGGTGTAATCTTAGGATCAACCCGGCTGTAAATATAACCACGGTCTAAATATAGCCCTTGCACTCTAGAGAAAACTGCCATATTAAAATCTTCATCACTATATTTTTCCGATTTCTTTAGAGCAAGCGCACGTTCTAACATTGCTTGGTCAAAAAGAGTCATCCCTTCCCATGAAAAGTTTCGATATTTATACTGAGGCCCTTCTCTTACTGATAAGATAATATTCATCTTTTTACCGTTGGGAGAATAGATTATGGAATCACTTATTATATTAAAATCTCTATATCCCTTGTTACGATAATAAGTAGTTAAGAGGTTTTTATCCTCATCAAACTTTTTCTTATCAAAGGTTGATCTCCAAAAAAAATACCATGGCTGTTGCTTTGTTTCCTTCATCTCCCATCTTAAACGGAGATCAGATATGGATTCATTGCCATCAATAACAATCTTACCAATCTTTACTTTTTTATTTTCTTCAATTTTAAAGGCTAGGTCTCTTATCAAGTCTTTTCCCTTACCTCCAAAGAGTTCGATCTCTTGCTCTGGTAAAGAAAGTTGAGACATAATATCCACATTCAGATATCCTTTTTCAGCATATAATTCCCGGATAAATTCTTCAGTACGGTGAACAGTGTTGGGCTTAATTCTTTGACCAGTTGATAAACTAATCTCGTCATTAAACTTTCTGTCTTTTATCTTTTTATTACCCTCATATGTTATTTCTCCAAGAATAAAATTTTCTCTGACTTCGATTGTTATGGATAGACCGTCTTCCGTTTCTTCATTAAAATGAATCTGCACATCTTGAAATAATCCTAATTGCCATAGACGTTTTATAGCACGAGGAAAATCAGCAGTTGTAATTGTTTGCCCTTGCCGCAGACCAGCTGTGAAAACAATGGTTTTTTCAGAGGTTACTTGATGTCCTTTGACATTTACTTCTACAAGTTTTATTTGATCATTACCGCCTTGAGAATATGCAATACAAAGTGAAAAAATAAGTATCAGTAACCTCGACATCATCAACCTTGTATCATTTCTTTAATATTTCCAAAACGGCGCTCTCTTGATTGAAAATCTAATATGGAATCCAATAATTGTTCTTCTCTAAACTCAGGCCAAAATAGGTCTGTCATAAAAATTTCTGTATAAGCAATCTGCCAAAGTAAAAAATTACTCAGCCTATGCTCCCCACTAGTTCTTATTAATAATTCAGGGTCAGGCATATTATTTGTTAGGAGAGAATTATTTAAAAATTCTATATCAATGTTTTCAGGTAAAACAGCTCCTGATTTTACCTGATGCGCAATACTTTTCATAGCTTCAACAATTTCTTGACGGCTACCGTAATTCAAGGCCAAATTTAAGTTTAAGCCAGCATTTGCCTTTGTCATTTCAATCCCATCCCTAAGGCCATTGGCTGTTTTTAATGGAATTGTATCAAGATCTCCAATAATTGTAAATCTTACATCTTTCCTATGAAGTTCTTTTATCTCTTCCTTAATTGTTTTAAGTAATAAGTGCATTAGAGCACTAACCTCTGATGATGGCCTCTTCCAATTTTCTGTAGAAAATGTGTATAACGTAAGATGCTTAACTCCAATTTCACCACAAACCCTGGTTATTTCTCTAACAGAATTTATTCCTTCCTTGTGACCTGCAATCCTAGGTAATGCTCTGGCTTTTGCCCATCTTCCATTACCATCCATGATTATGGCTATATGTTCTGGGACGTGGCCTTTAAGGACCTGATCTATCATCGACTTTTTCATATTGACACCTCGGAAAAGGCGGGCAAAATTACTTCTAGCTTATAGGCAATACAACCCAGTTAGGCATTTGTTAATTTTATTGTTTATTTGTTAACAGTGTTCCCAGAAAAATGTTCCCCACTAGTTTAATTAATAGTCGAAAGAATACGGTTAGCAATATTTACATATATTTGACCAATTTCATTTAAACTTTCATCCATAGCTAAAGGCTCACCTTTATCTGTTGATAACATAATTTGCTCTGAAATAGGGATTTGGCCAAGTAAGGGGACCCCAAGTCTTTTACTTTCTTCTTCTCCTCCACCTACTTTAAATAANTNAAGTTTGAGATTAAAATGACCATTCGAATCTTTTTGAANAGATGCTCCATTAATCTCCAGTTTAGAATCTGGGGGGTCAANATTTCCACTTAACATTAAACCTGACATATTTTCNACAACTCCCAGAACAGGCGTNTTTACTTTTCTAAACATATCTGCTCCTTTTCGCACATCCGCCAGTGCAATATCCTGTGGAGTAGTTATNATCACAGCACCTGTCATTCGCAATTTTTGCGTTAATGTTAGTTGAATATCGCCTGTCCCTGGTGGTAGATCTAAAAATAAAATATCAAGCTCTCCCCAATCTACATCTCTGAAAAATTGTTCCGTCATCCTAGAAACTAAAGGCCCTCTCCAAATAACAGGAGTGTCATTGCCACTTATAAAACCAAAACTCATNACTTTCATCCCAAACTTAACAAGAGGAATCAGTTTATTATCTTTAGTCATTTTAGGCTGTTCGTTCAAACCTAAAAGNATTGGCAAAGATGGTCCATAAATATCAAGNTCTAATAACCCAACTTTTTTNCCCTGCCTAGCAAGTGAACANGCAAGGTTCGTTGCAACGGTTGATTTCCCAACTCCACCTTTGCCGCTGGCTATTGCAATTACATGNTTAACATTTTCTAGAATGGGAGCAGCACTAGAAGGNTTTTGAGTAGGTGGGGATTGGCTAGCATCATTTGTTAATGCTACATCTACGCTTGTAAAATATTTAGCTAGNTCTTCTTTGATACTTTCAATTANTTGTTTTTTNTTATCCTCATTTTGTGATGAAATATTTAATTCTAATTTTATGCTACTTTTTAGAATTGTAATGTTCTTAANCATTCCAAATGAAACAATATCCCTGTTAAANCCAGGATAGTTAATCGATTTTANTTTTTCTAATACTTGTTCTTTATCCATCTTTTTCCANAAACTAAAAACGGTTGTCTNAAGACAACCGTTTTATTATTAATTGTTGATATTGCTTTAGCCTGNATATTCTCTTCCAAACCAATCGTAATTAATTTTAATATACTTATTCCACTCATCTGGNACCTCACTCTCTTCAAAGATGGCTTCAACAGGGCACTCTGGTTCACAAGCACCACAATCAATGCATTCTTCAGGGTCGATATACAGAGAATCATTTTCCTCTGGTACGAAACCATCGGCTTTTGCTTCTTCGCCTGCACCAGTTTTATCATGCGGTCCATGGATACAGTCAACTGGGCAAACTTCAACACAAGCCGTATCGCACGTTCCAACACAAGGTTCGGCAATAATGTATGTCATNTTTATACTCCTTTAAAAAAGTTATAATTTTTNTTCAATGTTCTTNGCGCAATTTAAAATTAAAACTTAACTGTATAAAACGGTTTTAGAATTAATTTAGAACTTNAGAAGACACTTTTATTTAACACTTAAAGGATTGACCTTGAAAGAGGCTTACCATGAATTATATTGTCATTGACCAANGTACTTCATCAACAAAAGCCTTTTTATTTGATACTAATGGTAAAATAATNCACAGCAACNNGGCTAAGTATAATTTAANTAGACCAAAACCATTTCATATAGAATGTGATCCACAAATAATATTAGATGATATAAGTAGATTGTTTTATGAAATGAGAGCCCTATCAAAAAGTGAAAGTGTTCGAGGAGTGGGATTTGCATTCCAACGATCGACCTTTCTGTTTTGGGAAAAATTAACTTGCAAACCATTAACACCGGCAATTAGTTGGCAAGATACGCGTGCAGCNAAAACTTTAAAAAATTTCNATNAACATAAGCAAANGTTATGGAATATNACAGGNTCTCCATTGAGCGCTAAGTTTGGTGGCCCCAAATTCTNTTATATGNTAAAAAATAATAGAACTCTTAATGATAAAATTAAAAATAATGAAGTCTATTTTGGCCCNTTAAGTTCATTCATAACTCATGCAATNACAGGAAGTCCTGCAGTCGATGAATCGATAGCAGGGCGTACGNTATTNTATAATGGTAAAAAAGGTAAATGGTCNACATTTGCAACNGATCTTTTTAATGTNCCTNTTAATTGTTTACCTCCAATTACCCCAACCAAACATGATTATGGTNTAATNCTCGATTCNNATATTCCTNTACTANCAGTAATCGGAGATCAGCAAGCTGCTCTAATAGGGCAATCTGGATTAAAAAAGGGTTCTATTGGCACCAACTTTGGAACATCAGCAAGNNTTCAATATAATGTTGGGTCAGNGTTAACAGTTTTACCNGGCTTAATATCNAGTACTTTATTNTCTTATAAAANTGANAGANTTTTTATGGTTGAAGGNACAATCAATGCATGNAATTCTATTTTCCATTATTTAGAAAATATNTTATCAATTCCGCATAAGNACATGCTNTGGGATAAGCGCNTAAANAATATNGANACTNAGGGNATATTCGTTCCTGGTTTTAGTGGAATATCTGCACCATACTGGAAACCTGGATTTGATGATGTATACGTTGATCTTGGTTCTGANCCAAATCAAATAATCAGAGCGGGTATGGAGTCAATTGGGTTTTTATTTAATGATATNCTTAATTGTTTTAAAAGTAATGGAATGAAANTCCCTAAAACATTAACAGCCTCTGGAGGCGCCGGAAGACCTGNACTNCTACAATTNATATCNAGCTTGATAGACNTGGAAATCTGTTATTTTGACCAAAAAGANAGAACTGCNATCGGGGTTTATAGAATNTTGAGNGGCAATCANTTTAAAAANAAAAGTGAAANTANAAACCGNAAAAGTTTTAAACCTAAACCATTAANCTATAAAAATAGAAANATAGCTAAATGGNCNNAAACGCTAANTAATTTAAATATAAAAGATAATTATTCTGANATGTAGAGCTTTCTGTTTTGAAGCTCTGTCATATTCTTCACTTCTTTTATTTCTTTAACNGCGCCTTTTATTTCACTATTNAGATTNTTTAANATNTTATCATTCACNGCCATTGAATTACTTAGTTGAATAAAATCTTCATTTGCAACAATAACCTTTTCCTTNGCTGTCTTTGCATCATCAATCAANACNTCCAATTGAGTTTCAATTTGATCAATTTTTGTCTTTAANGAATCAGATTGTTCATCATTATTTAAAACTTTCTTATTAATCATGAATAANCCCAGAAGTACCANTAGAATGTTAAANGCGAGTAATAGAGTTGTTGTTGAATTGTTTTCGTTTTTCATAATNCTAGTTATATAGCCTTGTTTTTCTTACGAANATTTCAAATGTTGTTTGAAATATATCATAAAAATAATTAGTACATGCTCATAATACCAAGCATTATTAAAATGAAATAAGGGACAAGNTCTGCTGCNCCAAGATAATCCTTCGCAATTCTTTGTCCTGTAAAAAGAATAATGATAGTAATGGCCAATACAACAAAGCCATAGAATATCCAGAGAGTACTTCTACTAATAAATGCATAATAAACTCCATATCCAAGCATTAGACTACCCATTAGTTCAAGAAAGGTTAAAATAAAAAGCATAAATGGTATTGTTTTTAATAGGAAAGAGTCTCCGAAGTGGATATTCAAAAACTCCAAATTACCTTTCCTATCAGTAATCTTATCCAAACCAGATTGTAAAAATGCTATAGATAAAAAGATTGCAATAAGAATTTGGCATAATTCCATTGGCCCTCTAAAAGGAACGCCCAGGAGTTCAATTCTATCTCCATACTTATCCAAAACAGATTGCGCATTTATTATTGAGTTAAATAGCCAAAAGAAAATAAAGTATGTGCACTTTTTCATTTTAATTGTCTCCTTCCATTAATCTTTCGATTCTAGCTCTAGTTAAATCTCGTATACCTTCAACTGAAAGTGATTTGTATTCGTCCTGTTTGATAGGATTACCAAATTTAGTTGTTATAATACCTGGCATTAACTTCCAATCATTCTTTTTCTTCGCCTTGTAAGCTCCCAGCAAAGCTACTGGAACTATGGTTATTCCTGTATTCTTTGCTAAATGAAATGGGCCTTTTTTAAATTCTCCCATATCGCCAGTAGTAGAACGGGTTCCTTCTGGTGCTATTATGAAAGATGTCCCATTATTCATCGCCATTTCAACTAGGTCTAAACTCTTTATTGCTGATTTCAAACGCTTGCGTTTTATTGGAATAGCACCATATCTTCTTATTAATCTTCCCCAAACTGGATACTCAAAAATTTCTTCAGCTCCAATAGCCGTTATATAGTGAGATATAAAAGCACCAACCATAAATTGATCGAACATTGATACATGATTGAATAGATAAAGATATGGCTGCCCTTGCAGAGGGGGTGGTTTGTTTTCAATTAGAAGAATTTGTCCTGCTAATAGACAATATATCCAGCAAACAGGTCGTACAATTAAATAAAAGTATTTAGGTGGAATAATGAATACTAGTGCATACAGTAAAAATAGTGATGGTATAAAAAACATAAACCATATCGGCCAAATTATCAACGATATAATAGTTTTATATATTCCAATCATTTTTGTTCATGAAGTTAAATATTTTATGGTTTGCCTTAGGAAAAGAATATTTGGAAATTTCATTAACCGTAATCCAATTTGAAGAACTTTGGTCTAATATTTTTTTTTCTTTTTCTCTACAATGGTAGCAATGCATTGTAATTGAAAAGTGACTGTATGCATGAACAATCGATGTGGCTTTTTTAATTATATCGGGAGTGAAATGGCATTCTTCTTCTATTTCTCTAATTAATGCATTTTTTAAGTTTTCACCTTTTTCAACTTTTCCTCCAGGAAATTCCCAAAGGCCCCCAAGCATTTTTTTTTGACTTCTTTTCTGAATATAGAATTTTTCTTTACGCCAAATTATAGCAGTTACAACTGTAAAATGTGGCTTTGGAAGTCTTTTGATTTTTGTTGGATATAACTCTGGATTACCATTTTTGAATGCTTTGCAGTTATTAGATAATGGACATTTATTGCATAGTGGATTTTTAGGAACACAAAGTAGTGCACCAATTTCCATTAGAGCTTGATTTATATCTCCTGGGTCAGATTTATTGAATAACGATACAATGCAATTATATAGAATATCTTTATTCCTTTTTGTAAGATTTTTTATACCATTAAATCTTGACATCACTCGGTTAACATTACCGTCTATTGCTGGTAAAGCAACTCCAAATGCTATGGATAAAACAGCCCCGACAGTATATTCGCCTACCCCAGGCAGAGCTTTAAAAGATTCATAATCGCTTGGTATCCTGCCATCATACTTATCAATAACTATTTTAGAAGCTTTATGGAAATTCAAGCATCTCCTATAATAGCCTAGACCTTCCCACAATTTTAAAATTCTATCAGATTTTGACTTTGCAACTGATTCTAGCGTTGGGAACTTATCAATCCACCTTATATAATAGGGGATTGCAGTTTTCATTTGGGTTTGTTGGAGCATTATCTCAGATATCCAAATTTTATATGGGTCTTTAGTAAGTCGAATGGGGAGATCTCTTTTATTATTATCATACCAACGGAGCAATATATTGGAAACACTATTTATTTGCATATTGCAAATTATTTTTTATGCATAGACAATTTTAATAACACCCAACTAAGATGAGCCATGCCATCAATCGTCTTCTGCTTTTCAAGAGGACCTATTTGAAAATCGACCTTTTCTCCAATGAGATTTAGTTGTTTGTCCAACTCAAACTGCAACCTACTCCCCTCGCTTGTTAAGCAAACTTCAATAATTCGCTTATCAATTTTGGAAGTTTGTCTATTTACCCATCCAACATTTTCCATGCCAATAACCAAGCGAGTTGCAGTGCTATTATCTATTCCAAGCCTGCTCGCCAGGCTTGACATCTCTATTCCATCTGTCGGGATAATTGATAATGCAGTAACTCTTTGAAGTGAAGCTCCATTTATGTTGACATTTTTCTTAATCATAGATTGTAGATTAATAAAAAGAGAATTCAATAATTCACCGTAGCTCATAGTTGTATTATACAATTATTACAGTAATAAAACTAGTCTCCTGGTAAGCTATGTAACAATTTAATATGGTCAATTAAATATTTTTTTGCCTCCGTCACTCTCTTTGGATTTGCTAAGTGCCCAATGATACTCCAATGGTCCATCCTTGATATCTTTTTCCAATACCACTGCCCTGGTATAAGCAAATCGGTTTTATCATACTCCAATAAGGGATCCGCTCCATTTATACCCGTACTAGGGCCATACATAGATACTGTGTTAACAACACCATCATTCTCATACCAAAGTGAATCCGTTTTAGATCCATCGGCCCAGTAACCCGGTCTTGAACCTAATAATTTTGACCTTGTTCGAATTAAGATTGAAGTTCCTTCCACTGGGTCGTGGTTAGGACCAATCAATCTTTTTTTAGTTGTTGAGGTAACTATAGAAAAATAAAAAACATCTGGAGAAGCCTGTAAAAAACCATTTAACTCCCTAGCTCCATCTAGACTTAAATCCCATGAACTAATGTTTTTTGTATTCCATGCTTCATGTGCTTTCATTCTCTTTAAATAATTTGACCAAGTTTCTTCTTTTTTTATTTTAAAACCCCAATGATCTAAATCAAAATTATAAAAATCTGTTCCAATAACACCTGCCACCCCTACAAAATATTGAATGAATGGTATAGTCTTGGTAACTATCTCCGCTAGCGTTGTTCCATCATGTGGAGTAGAAATAGATGTGATGCTTTTTATCCAATTATTTTGAATATCACCAAGCAGAGGAGATTCTTCATTTATTAGGGTTTCTTTATCAACATAAAACTCTTGTGATAACAAATATTGTAGCATTCTTGCAGTTTGCCCACCCATGCTGTGACCTATAATGTGAATAGGATTATCCTCATTCCATTGAGGGTATAGCCCTTCATAGATTTTATTTTTTGGTTTTTGGTCTATTTTGTATTTTTTAGAATGTAGTTTCCCATAATCGACTTGGCCGCCTTTTAATTGGTAATACGCTTCTATTGCACGGTCCCAATTAGATGAAACTGGACCAACAGAAAGTTCCAATATTGTAAGCCCATTTTTCTCCATTTCTTCAATAAAATCGTCATGCCCTCCCCAATAATTATATTCACCCATCTCACTTTCACCCCAACCCATAAACCCGTGAAGAAAAACAATTGGATAATTATTTTGCGCTTTTAAAAAACAAGATAAAATGATAATCCCTG
>NZWG01000031.1 GCA_002698235.1 Fidelibacterota bacterium
CTGTGAATGTGGAAGATTTTCTATGAGATCAAATTTTATTTTGCCTTGATTCTCTAATTTTTCACAAACTTTAATTATCTGATTACTTCCCTTATAAAATCTATTCGTTGGTGCATGTGATATTTTCAAGATATCGCTTATGCTATCTTTTACATTAAAAGAAGATGTATCAAATGGTAAAAAAATATATTCAATATTTGGATGCTTTGATAAAAGATCAACTTCATTGGTTAAGTTAAGATCAGAAAGTTTATCAATATACGGCATCACCCCTCTACTTCTAAGGTCCTCTCCGTGATAATGACATATTATCTTTTTTCCTAACTGATTTAGCTGTTGAACAAAAAATTCATTCTTTAAAAAATCCATCCCACTTTCAAAGTGGTAAACGTCATAATCAAACAAGTTGTATTCTTTTATAACTTTTTCAATCTTTGATTTCCATAGCCAATCTTTAAACTTAAAAAAACTACTATCAAAAAAACCTTCAGGCCTCCATAATGGAGGATATCCATCTTTTTCTTTAAAATATCCATGCCTCCCGCGATATGATTTATATATAATATTTCGAAATTTGGACATAAGTGGTCTAGTAAAATTAAATGATAGATCTAAACAGATATCATCTTCAAATTTTTTTGGAGACCTGAAAAAGGTTACAGCTCGACACTGATTACCTCTCGAAATATGTTCTTCCCTCCAGAGAGATAATGTCCCAACAGTATTTTCAGGGGAAATGTATAATATTTTCATTAATTACTGAATAAAGCAAGATAGTCATCTTGCCTGCACTCCCAATTATATCTCTGTTGAATTAATTCAAAATTTTTTTGAACATTAATAAAATTGCCCTTCATTTTACATGCATTTATAATTGAATTGGATATCGAATGAATATCTTCTGGCTCACACCAGTGAACGGTATCATTTAAAAAATACTGTGCTGGTGGAAGCTTACTAACAATAATTTCTAAGCCACATATCATCATTTCAAAAAGTTTTGTTGGGGTGTTTTCTTCAGTTAAAGGCGTTCTTCTAAACGGAATCACACCAATTGAATGCTCTTTTATTATTGGCCATATCTCTGAATGAGGAACTTGATCGAAAATTGTAATTGTATTTTCTAAGCCTAAGTCTACTATTAGACTTTTAATTTTGTGTTCAAACTCTTCTGTCCGGAATGTACCTAAAAGACTCAAAGAAATAGAAGGTATTGATTCGCTAGCATATTTCATTGCACAAACGAGATCTTGTATCCCTCTTTCTGGGGCAAGATGTCCGTGATATATTATTGAGTTTTTTGTTCTTCTTGTATTGCTGCTAGGTTGATCTAGATATTCTATTTTAGGAAAGTTCTCAATGATCGTTGTTGATTTATTTGTATATAATTCAACTTTCATAGGTTGGTTCGCAAGAATTATTTGGTCAACGTATTGTAAATATTTTTTTTCATTATAATTTCGAACTTTAATTAATATTTCTTTTATGAGTTCAGACCTATCTGAAAATGTCCTGTATAGAGCCTCCATGTTCTCATGAACATCATAAATAGTATTTATATGAGAATAGTGTTCCTTTATTTTTTTAAATAATGGCAATAGATCTGTCTCATGAATTTGGATGTGCTGTATATTATTATTCAACTTTATTGAATGAGTAACTGTTTCAATAAAAGCACTTAAGCTTGTATTTTTGCTGAAGTTTTTATGAGTAAGCAATCCGTCAGAAAGATCTAACTGATCATCAGATCTCGTAAAATATAAAATNCTGCTACCTGTATTTNAGAGCGANTTTATCTGTTTATGATAAATTCTTTCATCATCAGAAAAATGATTNCACGANACAACCACTACCATTTGATAAGCCTTTTAATNCCATTTTTTTCATTTTNTGTTNTTGCAATAAAATACCAAAGTATAGGNTANAGCANGGANACAAAAAGTTTTAAAACGAAATCAAATTCATAAATTTGAACAACNAAGAGAACAAGANNAGGATAGACTANCCCNTTCCAATTATANGGGACTGAGTAGATTTTATACGTTTTAAAATAAATAACAAAACTCATTANAATAAAGGCGANTAGAACAGCATAAGCGGCGCCAATAAAGCCCAATTGAGGAATTAATATCATACTCATNACTATTAAAGAAAGTGCTCCNCATACGCGAAATATTGGNACCCACGNAGTGATTTCTTTTATATANACCCCAGGTAACTGTANTACATAAACTCCAAAGAAGAAATAGCCCAACAGAACAACTCTTACAACTGGTTCACATNCCCAAAACTCNGCGCCTATTAATGTTGTCCCTCCAATAGGGAATCTCATTATNTGNGATATCCATAGNCTAACTAATAATGTGATATAGCCCATTAAACCTAAAAAAAACGTTCCTATCTTTGANAATTCAATTCTTGCNCCTTGCTCTTTACCNCGTTTTAAAAAGTATGGAGTCCATCCCATATTNAAACCCATAACTACTGTTAAGCCAAGCATNCCCATCTTCTTACCAGCAGAATAAAGACCGACGTCTGCTGANCCTAGATAAAATTCTAATATGTATCTGTCTGATAATTCCATTATCATTGTGAATATGCCTGCNGGCAAAAAGGGAATNGCAAATTTGAAGACTGTAATNAAGATCTCTTTTTCAAAAGANCCTAAATCGATTCTTTTAATTATNATAGGAACAGAACTAAAAAAAATAACACCAGATGCAATAATGTTTGCCTTGAAAACACCNTCAATTCCCTGACCCCAATGAACAACAAATAGAATATTCAATGCCATCGTTAAAATAACATTTANNAGACTAAAANTAATGAATGGNATCGGCCTCTCTTCAGATCTCAATATCAACATTGGGAGACTCCANAAAGAATCAAAAAANAGGATTNCCGCTAAATAGNTTATCCAATCTGGNCTGTCTAAGCCAAGAATATATTCTGCGGAGTNTAGCCTTGTTNCATATANAATAATTGTGAAAAGAATTCCNGTNNTTAATTGTGAACCAATAATAACNGTTATGTATTTATTCCGCTCTNNCCCTTNNTTTTGGACTGAATACTTCATTAANGCAGTGTCCATCCCGTATNTATAAANAATCAATGCAAAGCCCATAAATGCATACGCCAATGATAGCGCACCNTATTCATCTTGTNTAAATGTATGCGTATAAAGNGGNAGCAATAAAAACGTTATAAGTCTGGCCAAAATATGGCCCACTCCATATATTAAAGATTGTTTTCCGAGATNNCTTANTGACATTTAAAATTAAAACTTGAACTCAATAGTATCACGAAAGATGCCACTTGCGCCAAAATTCTCTTTAAAACGNCCAAGNCCCATATTGGGACTTCCGTCAACTGTAAAAGTCCCAAAGTCATATATTTTAAAATGAGACTCTATNGCCCANCCAAATATGGTATAAAACAAAAGGTTAACTGGACGGTATTCCTTGTAAGCCTCATCATGNCTTATATAAAATGCCAAAACAACTTCTTTATTTATNATAAAATTAATTACACCGGCAATCATTTTCTCATCAATAAANGCTCCAAATAGATTACANTTTTCTGGGAATAAGGTATGAATTTTGATTAACTCTTGTACAGTGTGAGTTGGATTNACATTNTGGCGAATATTCAAATTTTTCTCTAAAATTCTATAGAAAGATATAAAATCTTCTGATTGTCGAATTATAACACCATCGTTTTCAGCTTTTTTAATAGATCTTTTATGAGATGATCGAAATTTATCAGTGGTTAACTGTAAAGANTTTTCNAAAAANAAGATACTCGTAATATCTCTTTTCAAATATTTAAAATTATTTTTTATAAANGAAAAGTCCATATAATTAGATAAACGACGCTGATAGAGAGTTGGAGGTAAAGTAATTCGTATCCCNTCAAAGTTTTTTNNCTTAGANTAAATNATCAANNTCTTTACTAGGTTAAGAGAATCTGCAATTGANAGNCTCTCTGGTACTACAAATGANCCAACAGAAGAGCCTGGATGAGAAACGAGNTACCGTTTATCGCCTATGGTCTTTTCAGCAGCTGGAAAAACTGAAAATAATTTTCCTTTTTTATTTATTAATAAACTATGATCTATGAATCTAGACTTNGGATGATAACTCAAAAATGATTGTAAGTGAAACANNGTGCCATTATTNGCANTTGGAACAAAATCATCCCATAAACTTTGGTTTGATTCAGTATATCGATATATTTCAAACATTAGANTAGTTAATTTATTGAACTCTTAATTGTTCCAATACATAATTTCTTAATTAATNGCCCTGAGNAGTTTTTTAACATAAATCAAATTTAAAGGAGTANAAGTTGAATTCTAATATTGAAAAAATATATGCTNGAGAAATCCTAGACTCAAGAGGAAATCCNACAATTGAAGTTGATGTGGTNACAATGTCTGGACACCTAGGTAGAGCTNCGGTNCCCTCAGGCGCATCAACAGGTGAACATGAAGCTATAGAATTAAGAGACCTAGACAATGATAGATATATGGGTAAAGGTGTTAGAAAAGCTGTAAGTAATATCAATTCTATTATTTCAGATGCTCTTAATGGACTTCATGTTGAAGAGCAGTCAGAGATTGATAATTTGATGATTGAATTAGATGGCACAGAAAATAAATCCAAACTAGGTGCCAACGCAATATTAGGGGTTTCACTAGCAGTAGCGCATGCCAGTGCAAAATTTTTGAATGTCCCTTTATTCCAAAATTTTTCTGATAATAATAATTACGTTCTACCAATGCCAATGATGAATATTTTAAATGGTGGAAGCCATGCAAATAATTCTGTCGATATCCAAGAGTTCATGGTTATGCCATTTGGTAGCAATACATTTTCTGAGGCTTTACAAATGGGGACTGAGGTTTTTCATCAATTGAAGTCAGTATTAAATAAAAAAGGCATGAATACAGCAGTCGGTGATGAGGGTGGTTTTGCACCTAACTTAAGCTCAAATGAAGAAGCAATAGAAATCATTTTAGAATCAATTATAAAAGTGGGATTGAATGTGGGAAAAGATATTCAACTGGCTTTGGATGTCGCTGCCAGTGAATTATTCGATAATGGCATTTATAAACTTGCTTCTGAAAATAAAAAGCTCAATACTGAAGAAATGGTAAACTACTTAAAGACTCTGGTTAAAAAATATCCCATCNTATCCATAGAAGATGGTCTAGATGAAAATGATTGGGATGGATGGAAGCAACTAACATNNGAGATTGGNGATAGTGTACAAATAGTTGGTGACGATTTAACAGTAACAAACATAAATAGGCTAAAACGTTCAATAGATGAAAANAGTATGAATGCAATTTTNATTAAACTAAATCAAATTGGAACCGTAACAGAAACAATCCAAGCAATNNAAATGTCAAGGNANGCCGGATTTGGAGCNGTGATTTCACATCGATCAGGAGAGACAGAAGACACTACGATNGCAGACCTTTCAGTAGCAATGGGCATGGGGCAAATAAAAACTGGCTCAGCCTCTCGNACNGANAGAGTTTGNAAATATAATCAACTATTAAGGATTGAAGAAGAATTAGGNTCANAAGCAAAATTTGCNAATCAATCCATATTAGGCCATATGAAGTGAGNAANTACGGGTCNATGAAACGTCCTGCTTCTAAGGCTTCATCAAAAAAACANATTGCTAACGTACAAAAAAGTTTTTTAAGGGGAGTAATACTTCTTTTTGTTGCTGCACTATTAATTATCTTCGTTTTTGGTGACCACGGCTTATTTCAACTTTACAAATTAAAAAAGGAANGAGCTGAAATTCAGCTTTATATTTCACAATTAAGAANAGATCGAGAAACNCTTAGTAATGAAAAAAACNGATTGGAAAATGATTTTAAGTATATNGAAAAATTAGCTAGAGAAAANTATAGAATGGCGAAGCCAGGAGAAAAAGTNTTCAANGTGCTACCCAANGNAAAAGGCTCTAAAANATANCTAAGTACTGATTGNCTTTTCAGTATAACTCTTATTTTTAAGGAAAGCATCTAAATATATTTCAACTCTTCTATTTNTTGCTCGAGCTTNCTGTCTTTCTTTGNCATCAGCAATACGACTTACATCAGAAACTGGACGAAATTCACCGTAACCAAGTGCTGAAAAGTATTTTTCTGGCATACCTGCATGTTTATTCATTAGACGTACTAAATTTAGAGATCTAGCAGCAGANANCTCCCANTTACTNGGGTATTCTGAATTNNGGGGTAATTTTTGATCATCAGTATGCCCCTCACATCTTATTTCTACATTNAAANNAGCATTATTTTGATCNATTATTTTTAAAAGTGATTTATGNTCTTCTCTGTTATTAATATTCATNAGATCAGAATCTGCAATAAGCTGNCCAATTTGGTGAACTACATCAAAATAATTAGGNTCTATTTCTGCAGATGTNGATTTAAACAGATTGCCTGTTATTGTGATTTTAATACCTTTTGTCTCTCTNTCTACTGCNATGTTATCATATGATAANCCAGTNGTCATNTCTTCATAGGTTTCATCAAGCAATTTTTCAATTAAGGTACTNAGCCGCTGTTCGGCATCACTAAGCATTACAAGCAATAATACAAAAAAGGTCAATAAAAGNGTAACAACATCAGCAAACGTAAGTGCCCACGCTGTAGATTTTGCTCGACGCTCATCGAGACTCATTGATTGNCGAACAGAACTANCCAATTTNCACCCTACCTATTTNAAGAGANATCATATGTTTTAATNNTTGTNTGAATATCTATACTGAGATGGAACAAAAGTCATTAGTTTTTCTCTAATTAATATNGGGTGCTCCCTTGCATGAATACTTATTATACCTTCAACGACAATGCTNTTTAGCATTAATTCGTTTTCTGATCTTCTCTTCAGNTTTCCCCCTATAGGAAGGAATATCATATTTGCAAAAAATACGCCATAGAAAGTTGTTATCAGGGCAAGNC
The DNA here is from genome assembly GCA_002698235.1 of Fidelibacterota bacterium. Lineage (GTDB taxonomy): Bacteria > Fidelibacterota > Marinisomatia > Marinisomatales > UBA1611 > NZWG01. The sequence goes on from NZWG01000031.1 coordinate 6,989, forward strand.
CCATACCNGCTAATAANTCTGCGAANCTTTCTGCTGTACTAGCCNCNTTAGCAGNTTNATCACCAGATGAAAAGTTGTTCATCATTATAATCAATCCAAGTACCGTCCCTANCATTCCAAATGCAGGAGCATAAGAGGCCATGTATAAAAAAAGTTCTTGCCCNGCGTGATGTCTACTATGAATATTATTCATCTCAAGATTTAAGAAAGTGCGAAGACGNTTTGTATCTCNCTCATTTATGGCAAGCTCAATACCATTTTTGAAAAATCCATCACGCATTTTCCCAAGNTCTGCNTCTAATGATANTAGACCNTCTTTTCTTGCNTTAGTTGCTTTTTGAACTACTTCTTCAATNANTCCACCATAATCGTAGTCTTCTCCTTTAAACACGTTCTTAAGAATACTGAATGTGTTCNTAACGGCCTTNATTGGAAGATTGACCATCGTCGCNGCAAATGTTCCACCTATAACAATCAATAAGGAATTAAGATTAATAAACCAATATAGCTCACCTCCTCCCGTAATAATACCAAGGATAANTATNGCTACNCCCATTAANAGACCAATGAGGGTNCCNANATCAGTTTTGCTNTTATTATTTTNCATNCNTATGTATTAANTATAANTTATNATAAGNTTNNTTTTNTAATTAATCCTTTTTTTTCCCTTTAGANAGNGATTGNCTNCCTTTNTANAATCGNTCNTGNTCTTCTTTTGTTAANCTATCAAANCCTCCTTGATTAATCTTATCTAATATTTGATTTATATCCTGTTCAACTTGAAATTGTTGTGTTNCTCTCTNCTCTTCTTTTTGAATTTTATATTCAAGTGTTTTCTTTCTCAATTGAAACCANAACCCACTCNATTGNATNGGTTTTTTTAANATTAGGTAACCTATTATCATCCCTGACAAATGCGTCATATGGCTAATTTGTGACATATTATCAAAAGAAGACATAAAAGCAATAAANCCTATTCCTAAAACGAACCANATTGATTTGATTGGTATAATTCCATAAAGATATACAGTGCGATTCGGGTAGGTTAATCCATATGCCAATAAAACACCATAAACAGCTCCACTNGCTCCAACTATTGGAGTAGTTGATTGAATATCGAATAACATTGTTACTAAACCTGACCCTACACCTGTNATAAAATAAAACCTTAAAAACTTTGTTTTACCCCAAAANCGTTCTAGCTCACTGCCAAACATCCANAGTACAAACATGTTTATTAACACATGCCAAACNCCNCCGTGAAAAAACATATATGTAACTGGTTGCCANACCATCTTTTCTGACCAAACTAGCTTTGGAACTAGTCCAAAAAGAGGGAAAAATAAAGTTTCTGACCTTGAAAGCGTTTGTAAGATGAATATTACAAAGTTGACAGATATCAATANCTTNATCGCATTTGTNAATAAAGNGGGCTTGTATGAAAATTCGCCNGAATNAGACTGNAATTGATATTTCATTATTTAATTAAATGTACATAGTTCATTATTGTTCTAATAACNATTGAGCCTATTGAACNTCATAGATCATTCAGATAAAATTGCCCTAGCTACNTGNAAAGATTTTACCCTATTTAGACCCTCGAAATGATAACATAATAAAACCCATAAGTATTTACTGATTATCTTCCTATCATCCTCTGTGATTGTATCATTTGGTAATTTGTCAAGCCTTTCAGACAGAAGACTAGACAATATAAGACGACTNTTTGGNCCCTTATCTAAATTTGGGAGACTAAGCCCCGGAAGGTCATTCTCCTCTAAATTAGGCCTAAAACCAAGATGTGATAATAAAACACATTCATAAAACCAAAATAACAAGTTAGAATCTGATTGTTTTTCATTGATCGCATGTAAGACATCTTTTAACATTGAATATAAGTTTGGATGCGGATCTTCGAAAGACAAGGCCTTTTCTGTCAATTCCAAGATAGCCATTGATAAGGTGACAGACCGCAAGTTATTTAATATTTTAGACCAATAATTAATAAAGTGTACTTTTGAAACAATCTGTAATTCTCGATTTTTCTTATAATTGTATATAAGGTCTATATGACTTAGTGGCTCAAAAAAAGCTGCTTTAGATTTTTTTTTTGTTCTAGCCCCTTTTATAATTAAACCTATCTTCCCTTGATCTTTAGAAAAACATTGTGCTATCAAAGAAGTATCCCCATAAGGAAAAGATTTTAATACAATGGCCGGTGTGTGTACGATCATAGAAATTTTCTTTTAATATGCCTTAGCAAATACCACCTCATGCTTGGCTTCTTCTCCAGAAAAAATACAACTTAACCCCTTAGGTTCCTCATTGAATGGTATGCAACGAATAGTGGCTTTTGTTTCTTCTTTAATGCTTGCCTCAGTTTCTGGGTTACCATTCCAACCACAACGTACAAACCCGCCCCTACTTATCACACTTTTGAATTCATTGTAATCTTTGACACGATGGGTATTTGAATCACGAAAATCACGTGCTCTATCAAACAAATCTGACTGAATATCTTTTAAAAGTTTTTGAATGGGATCTAAAATATTATTTTTCGACATAAATAGTTTTTCTTTGCCATCTCGTTTTACAAGAACAACCTTTTGTTCTTTGACATCTCTAGGACCGACCTCCATTCGGAGTGGAACTCCCTTCATCTCCCATTCATTGAATTTGAAACCTGGAGAATTATTGGTCCAGTCTTCATGCATTCTTATTCCAGATTCTTTTAGATTTTTTGTTATAGGCTCCAAATATGCTTTTAATTCATTTACTTGATCTTCACTTTTTGTGATTGGAATAATAACCAATTGAATTGGTGCAATTTTTGGTGGAAGCCTAAGACCTTTATCGTCACCATGAGTCAATATAATCGCACCTATCAATCTAGTACTGACGCCCCAGCTGGTAGCCCAAACGAGCTCTTCTTTGTTGTCTTGCGTTTGAAAAGTAACATCAAAAGCCTTAGCAAAATTCTGTCCAAGATTATGAGAAGTTCCTGCTTGAAGCGCCCGCTTATCACCCATCATTGCCTCTATACAATAAGTTCTTTCAGCACCAGCAAATTTTTCAGAATCGGTTTTTAAACCTGTAATTACTGGAATGGCTAAATAATCTTCTGCTAATTGTCTATATAGCTCTAATATATCTAATGTTTCTTTTTCAGCTTCCTCTGATGTTGCATGTGCAGTATGGCCTTCCTGCCAAAGAAACTCACTAGTACGAAGAAACAATCGCGTTCGCATTTCCCACCTAACTACATTTGCCCATTGATTGATTAACACAGGGAGGTCTCTATACGATTGTATCCATTTTTTATACATTGACCAAATGACGGTTTCAGATGTTGGACGAACTATGATTTCTTCTTCTAGTTCTGATTCAGGATCAACAACGATTCCTTTTTCAGGATCTGACTTTAACCTTGTATGTGTGACCACTGCGCATTCTTTTGCAAATCCTTCAACATGCTCTGCTTCTTTTGCAAGAAATGATTTGGGAATAAATAAAGGAAAATATGCATTCACGTGCCCCGTCTCCTTGATCATCTTATCAAATACATCTCTTATGTTCTCCCATAATTGATAGCCATATGGCTTGATAACCATGGTCCCCTTTACAGGCCCGTGATCGGCAAGACCCGCACGGTTCACTACTTGTGTGTACCATGCTGAAAAGTCATTTGAACGGTCCGGTAATCCTTTGCTCATAGAAAAATCCTTGAAGATTATACAAAAATTACCTGACATCATTGGGTGTGCCAAGCTAGAATTATCATCAAATCTATCCTTTGAATGATTAACTATCTTATACAGATTTTCATATGAAAGAATAGTCTGATACTTCTAAATGAATAATCAATCCATAAAAGAATTACAATTACTCAAACAGTCAAAACATAGAAAAAATAAGAACCAATTCATTGCTGAAGGTAAAAGAATGGTAGAAGATGCGTTGGATTTGAGTTCTTCAGTTGAATCAATTTTCTGTACCGATAATTTCTACAAAAAAAATCAAAGTGATTGGAAAGGTTTTGGCAATATTGATAGCTCTTTAATCCATATCATATCTGATACAAAATTTAAAAAGATATCTTCTACATCTACACCCTCAGGTGTTGCTGCGCTTTGCAGAATAATTAAAAGCAACGATATGAACCTTGAAGAACCTATATGGATATACCTAGATAAAATTAGTGACCCTGGAAACCTAGGGACCATCATGAGAACTTCATCTTGGTTTGGAATTAAAAACATTATACTGTCTGCTGGATCAGTAGACCCCTATAATCCAAAAACAGTTCGAGCTGGGATGGGTGCTCATTTTGGAGTTAACATCTATCAAAATATAGAACTAAATGAATTTGTAAATACGCATACAATAATTTCCGGTTCCAAAGATGGGAGAGATATTTCGAATTTTAAATTTCCTAAAAAGTCTGTTCTTGTTTTGGGCAATGAAGCCCACGGTATTTCAAAAGATATCGAAAAACTTATTCAGCAAACCTTAACCATAAAAAAAATTGGAATTGGAGAATCTCTTAATCTTGCATCTGCAGCTTCAATTTTAATGTACGCTCTAACCAATAATCACTAAAAAGAAATCTTAAGAACAGAGCAAATATGAAAAACACATTGAGCACAAGGCTAGCCTTTGGAATTGTTATAGCCTCCCTATTTTCTGCATTCTTTGCAGGCGCATTGGTCTTAGCAATAGGATTATCAAATTCAGAAGAACCACAACAAACGTATACTTTTATTTCATTTATAATCGGTCAAGGATTTATGCTTGCCCCACTTTTGTGGTTTCTTATATCAAGAAAAGAGCCAATCATAAAAAGGCTTCGAATTAGATTGATCAACTCGGACCTATTAATCTCGACCATATACTTATCCTTTGGAATAATTATTATATCTGATGAACTAGATAGAATCATCCATACATTTCTCCCTCCACCAGAATATATTCTTGACCTAAATGGGATTCTACAGCCGGAAAATATAGTAGGATACATCCTACTATTCATTGCGGTTGCAGTAATTGCACCGCTGGGTGAAGAATTGTTATTTAGAGGGTTTTTACAACAAATACTTGAAAAACACTGGAGAGATGTTACTCGAGCAATTCTAGTAACGTCTTTATTTTTCGCAATGATTCACATGAATCCATATTGGTTTATACAAATCTACATATTAGGTATTGTTTTAGGATTTCTTGCATGGAAGACAAGCTCTGTAATTCCACCTTTAATTCTTCATAGTATAAACAATACAATGGCGATGGTCTTCTCATTTACAGAAATAGAAAAAAATGATGTTTATATATTCCATGGACATGTTGCACCTTGGTTCATTCTATTCGCATTGTACGCAATTTTCAGAGGTTTTAAAAATATCAATAATGTTAAAAAGTAACATAAGTGAGAAAAGAGCTATTTAAACATGATATAACCTTACTTAGAGATACTTTTGGAAGACTTCTAAGGCGTCATGCACGAACCAATTTGATTAAACTTATAAATAAAACACACCCTGCTGATCTTGCAATTGTTTTTAGGCACTTCAACGATAACGAACAAGCTCAAGAGTTTGATCTCATGCATCTGGATGATTATATCTTACATTTTTTAGTTGAGTTAGATAACACAATCATTGAAAAGTTATTAAGCATATAGCATGATGTCTCTTTTAATGTATATATGTGTTATTGCTTATGTTGGTTTTGTACTATTCATGGTATCAGGTTTGTTTAAACATACAGAATTAGATGTGAGGTCATACGACAGACTACCAAATGTTTCTGTCGTGATTGCCGCCCGAAATGAAGAGGATCATATCTCAAACTTAATAAATGACCTAATCGTACAAGAATATCCACTTGATAAACTAGAAGTAATTATTGTTAATGACCGCTCTGCAGACATGACCTTAAGCATCTTAAACGAAGCCAGTGACAACTATGCATTCATTAAAATAATTTCAATTGATAAACTCTCAAAAGAAATGACACCTAAAAAGAATGCTCTTTCAAAAGGAATCAAATCTGCAGTTGGAGAAATAATAGTCTTAACAGATGCTGATTGTCGTGTTGGTAAACTCTGGGTATCTAGTATGGCATATAGTGTAATGAATCAAAATAGTATTACGATTGGATTTTCTGAGATTAGTTCAGAAAATAATTCCCTATTTAATAGATATCAAAGAGTTGATTTTCTTAGTATTATTATTGCAAATGCTGGGTTTTCAGGATGGGGCTTCTTTTGGTCTGGTACAGGGCAAAATCTAGCATTCCATAAGAGTGATTTTGAAAAAATCGGCGGATTTGAAAAGGTCAGCAATAGAATATCTGGAGATGATATGTATCTTGTCCAATCCATATCAAAAATCAAGACTGGCTATGTTCAAATAGACCCCAACTCCTTTGTAAAGACATCGCCAATGGATAGTTTAAATAGCTTCTTTGATCAAAGGGTAAGATGGTCATCAAATGCAAAGTTGAATTTTTATAATGAACCACTTTTTTTTAGTTTTTTACTAATTACCTTGAGCTATAATTTATTAATTCTCATATCCTTTTTAATTGGCTCTTCTTGGGTTGGGCTTATCTCTTTTAAGCTACTACTAGATGGAATCATAATTTTTCTGGGAGGCAAATTATTTAATAGAAAAATGGACCTTATTGCGTATTGCCTTTGGGGAATTTTACAACCCATCTATATCCCTATAATTGGGATTTGGGGAATAAGAGGAAAGTTCAATTGGAAACCTTAAAACTTATACTATCTGGTTTTTTCATAAGTGGGCTCCTGTTATCCCAGCAATATTCCATTTCTATTTTTGGGTTTCATGCTGCAGATGTCAATCTTGTAAGAGACTCCACTAGTACTGAATTCAAAACTAACAATCGAGGATTGTTTGATCTTATTTGGCCAACAAGCAATATGTATAGAACAAGTTTTGACCATACTGACCTTTCAGTAAAAAACTGGAGCAAAACCGTAAAACAAGGTCCATATGAGACAACTCTTTCTGGTACTTTGAACACTGATGGGTATATAGAGTATAAAGATAATAAAGCAATCAAGATTAAAAATGGAACACACACCATTTTCACGATGCTTGAATTGGTCAATACGCGAGATAAAGAGTACCTAGATACAAAATGGTTCTCTTACGAACATGAAGGTAGTTTAGGTCGTGCGCGATTTATTTGGGCCGACTCTTCTAACCAGTGGACCGGTCAAGACTCCGTTTTCTGTGATCATTATAGATTTGATATTGAAATCAATGATTCTACTCAATATATCAGGACAAACGATTATTTTATGAATAACATTATAAGTCCTAGCTGCATACGAGAACTATGGATATCGAAAACCGATCCAAAAAGAATAATTCTTGCCAAAATCTCTATTAAATCGATACCTGTGCTAGCAAGGATTCAAATAGACAAAGGAACATAGTTTTTTTAAATTGATCTACAATGAATATCTCAATATCCATATCATGAAAAAGTTTATTACTGCTTTCTTCCTGATTGCGGTGACAGTTCAATATGCACAAGATAAAGAATCATCCATTTTGGGGCAGTGGATCTTCCAATCCATGACAACCATAACAAAAGCGCAAAGAGAGGAGATAACCATTGTATATAAAGATGAAAAAAACGTTGAGACATTAACATTTGATAAATCAGGTGAGATAGCCTATAATGTTACAAATAATGGAATCAAAAAAACCGGACGAGGTGTTTGGTACTCGGACGATTCATATGTAAAGATTATTATAGAATCCGATACAACCTATGGAGCTCTTCAAATCGAAGATGGTTCTCTAACAATTATAACTAGTGAAGAGGAATCTGATGAATTTTATGGATACAGTACCATTCTAAAGTATTCAAGATAATAGATAGTGGATCTACTTCACCAAAGATTAAGCAACTTTATATTCTCCTTTTCTCATAATTTTTAGTTATTTAAAGCTCCATCAAAATGAATAAGATCTCTATACTATTATCCTATCGAAAAAAGTTTGTTTTGTGGGTTGTGGTAGGTGGTTTGATATCTTTAGCTCTTTACTATGGGATTGACAAGAAACTGATTGTTCTTGTGGCATTTATCATAGGGGTATTCACCGAGATTTTCGCAGGTATTGGTATTTTAGTTGCAGCAATACCAGTAATAGGTCCAATGATCATAAAAATTGTTTCAATACCTATATTCTGGATATTAAATGCACTAGGAACATTGGTCTCTGGTCTTGCAATAAAAAAAGGGTATGCCACAGAGCTTGCAAAAGGACGTATAATGACCCTTGCACTTCTTATTGGGATGATCATTGGCTATATTATTGGAAATCTAATCCCAATAGAATGAACATTTTAATATTACAGGGACCAAACTTGAATCTCTTAGGTCTAAAATCGTCTAAAAATAATGATAGATTAACCTTAGATAAATTGAATAAGGCAATAAAGAAATTTTCAAGAACTAAGGATATCGACCTTAAGATTCTTCAAACCCATAAAGAATTCCAAGCTGTGAATTTTTTACAACGAAATCGTAATTGGGCTGGTGGAATTCTCTTTATACCAACATCTTGGGCAAGGAACAGCCATACTATACTAGAGGTAATTAAACTGGTTGATATAACAACATCTACCATTTATTTTGATAGTGGCTATTCATTTGGAACAAATATAGAACAGTCAATGATGATTGCTAATAACATAAAGGGTTTTGCTGGACCTCCAATAGAAACCTGCATTGAAGCTGTAGAACACTTAATATCATAAATGAGATTTTATTTTTACCCCCTCTTTGCTATTTGTTTCTTAAATGCTCAATCATCAAATCTTGCAAAAAATTCTCCAATAGCGGTTTTATCATCTATAAAGACTAACGTTGTCAAGGANTCAATAGANATAAGCAAGTTTNATCCAGCATGGNTAGACTCACTAANCCTNTCTCTTCCTTGCTATAAGGTACCAGTTCCTAAGCGCTCAATGCGCCTTCCTAATGCACCAAGGTCCTATAGAAATGGTACCCATAGGGGTGTTGATTTTTTTGCTAATTGGGGAACCCCTGTNAGGTCAGTTGCAGATGGAGTGATTGTTNGATCAGATCAAAATTATGAAGAGGTCCCAGCTGACTTCAGAGAGAACCTNTTNCAGTCAACAACNAAGGTTGGAAGTACGCCCTCCGACATTTTTAATAGCGTTCTTTTAGGAAANTCTGTNTTTATAGACCATGGTTTCGACCTNATTCCTGGATTTCGAACAATAAGCATTTATGCNCATCTATCCCATATTGAAAANGAGGTTNTACCTGGTNNNATCATAAAGAGNGGTGAATTANTAGGGAAATCTGGNAATACNGGNATGAGNGAAAGCACCCTNGGTTCTAGATCAGGATCNCACCTNCANTGGGAAATGATTCTACAAAAAGGNAAAGANGAGATCTATNTAGGTANAGNNATGTCCAATCCTGAGTTGTATGATATGCTCTCAAGAATTTTTAATTAAAAAAAAAGGGCATAAATACATATGCCCTTTTTTAAGATTNNCGNTTTCGTTAGAAAACTAAACCTACACTNAATACGTTNCTTGTATTGAATGAGTCACTTTGGTTNCTCATTGTNTAGTCTACTACTAGNTTNACACCATANAGNCTNTATTTCAACCCAGCACCAAAATTCATACTGTACANGGTTTCACCNTCAACCATTGAATCTTCTTCTAACATTGGAGTGGTCATNCCAGCTCTCAAATGAAACATATCATTTAATGTGTATTCACCACCTAGGTTCAATTCATCATAAGAAAAGTTATGACTTGTATAGGTCATCCCTAGAATTGCACCAGCAACGCTGTAAGAAAGAGACATGTTGTATGTTGATGGAAGCTTATCATATGAGGATTCTCTATTCAAAAAGTCTGAGATTCCATCTTCTGTAGTTCCTTGACTGGTTAGTCCACTACCTTCGTAATGCAGGTCAGTACCAAGGTTATTAAGCACAAGACCAAGCCCAAGACCATCAACCCCTGCAAGTCCAGTGTATTGTACACCAATGTCCAACGCCAAAGCGCTTGCAGTTGCCCTAGGAATGCTTTCATAAACAATTTTACCGGTCACTCCAAAGAACGCACGGTCTGAAAATGAGTTTGCATAGGTCAACCCCATGGTTGTTAAGGTTGGCTTGAAAGTACCGCCTCCAAGGCCATCCATGTCTTCTACGGTTGTAACTGGAATATCACCCATGTCAATTGATTTAACCGTGACTCCAAGCATTCCCAACTTATCAAAATTACCTGAGGCGCCAAAATAATTGACTCCCATATCGTTGAATAGATCCATGCTACTCGCAAGGACCGTTGGGCTTTGAGATCTGGCAAGACCAGCAGGATTCCAATAGACAGACTCTAGACCGCTTGAATAAACACGCTCTGAACCTGCCAATGCAATGCCTCTGGCACCAACCGGAACCAACACCTGGTTCCCGCCACTGGTTCCGATCCTTGATTCATCACCACCGATCAGAACAGCAATCATTGTAACAGATGTTAAAACTAATTTAAGTGTTTTCATCATTTTTTCTCCGTTATCAAATTTGATTAATAGTATTGAACAACTTGATTTCTTTGAACAATGTACAACTTCAATATCCTCTCACCATGAATAGTATTCACATGTGCAACATAGGGCCCACTTGCAACTGGAAGGTTGCTGTTATTTCTTAGGTCCCATTGAAGATATGGATTCTCATTTGCCATTGACTCAAGCTTTCTTACCAAGACACCATCAATACTGTAGATCTTTATCGTGACATCAGACTGATCATCTGGTAAATGATTGAAGGTCACGAAATAATCGAATCTATTCGTCTCTTGACTGTTCGATGCATAGTATGGGTTTGGAAAAACATTGATCCGTTCTAAATCAGTCGCGGCTAATTCATCAGATTCGGTAGGAGCTGTTGTTGTAAACTCAAATATGTCATCTGCTGTATTGCCCTTTGCGGTTGAGAATTTATAATAATGGTCTACCGTAAGTAGGTTACCTAACTTATCATAATTACCAGCCTGCGGTAGAGAGGAAGTCCCTCCCTCAGAAGAACCTTCAACATAGCTTCCACTTTCATTAGGACCATAGTAGGCACCTAAAAGTGCAGCTGTCATGAATGGATAATTAAAGTCTCCTGCTGCATTACCCCAATAGGAGTTTGAAGCAAGACCAAGTCCATCAAACTCTGCCTGTTCATCGGTTGGGTTTAGCGCCATCTGTATGTAAGTAGCCTCTTGAGCTGGGTCGTAGCTAACTTCATTACCATCAGCATCATATCCTTGAATCAGGTAGATAGGTTCCCATGCCTCAGTTCCATATGTTGGGCATACCCAATCAAACACCTCTTCACCATCAACTACCTCCATGTTACAACTCCACTTACCATCACCGTTTGTGTCCCAAAATCCAGCAAACAATCTTAAAGTGTCGCCACCAAATGGCTTGACCCTATACGCTGCAAATGGTTGATAGACTGGCTCTCCAAACGTTGCAGAACCTTCTATGGAATCAACATGCATCCAACCACTATAGTATTCCCAACTTAACGAGGAATCTCCAAAATCAAGAACCACATCATCAAACCCCCAATAGTCAAACCTATCATAATCTCTCGAATAAGCTGGAAGATTGACTGCACCAGCTCTATTATCCCAAATGTTACCCGTTTGAGATAAACTTGGTGCTATGTGTGAATCAGTAGTTCCATCAACCAATGTTGCATTACTTGGCCATGAAGCATATTCTTCAATCGCAATAATGGTCGCTGGAGCTGGACCACTAACAACAACCTGAACACCATCAACAATAGGTTGATCAGAATCTGATTGATCTAAAGCTTGCTTAAATAGGTCGACTGACTTTGTTTCTTTAGTCATATTATCCAAACTCCATAGAGTCCCACTAACACTTTCGCCAGAAAGGTGTGTATATGATGTATCTGCAACAAAGGACACCCTATAGGTATCTCCAGTCAAAGCTGCGGGGTTTGTAACGGTAGCTGATACCTCTCCTTGACCTGGACCAGTATGAGATATTTCTAAATCACTTCCTACAGAGGAAGTATATCTAGTTCCAAATCCTGCATCCTGCAGCCTAACATAAATAGGTGTTAATGCAGTTTCAAGCGACTTGTCCTCAATAAGAGGCGGTTCTGCATTATAATTGTATGCAGTGACTGCAAAATAGTATTCAGATCCAGGATAAAGGGGACCACCTGTCATAAAGTCTTGTGAAATAACCAGTTGTCTTTTGACACCCTTATCAAGACCGTATTGCACTGGAATTTCGACAGTCGTTCCATACTGTGGAACGAAAATATTTCCCATAATGGTTTGCACACCATTATTTAGATCGTATGTACCAATGCGAACAGCCTCATCAGCAGTTGCAGTTGCACTTGGCAGCTGATAAACATTATAGCCCTCAAACGCATATCCTGAAATACTTGAACTCTCGGTTGCACCTACAGATGCTAGACCTGACCAATCAAGCAATACTTGATCTTCAAATGGCGTTGCATCAACAACTGGCGCTGGAGGAGCGGAAGGAACCGACTGGAAAAGGTCATCAAACAATGTCTGAGCAACCGCGTCGGTATTTTTTACATCTGTAACAGAGGTTAGATAACTATCGCCAATTCCCCCGATAACAGCAGTAACAACATCCTGAGTGTCACCAACGGCCAGAGTAAATGGACCTGCGTTGATAAGCATACGCCTATCTGCAGGGTTTGCATCTAGATCACCTGTTCCAGCTACTGGGTCACCTGCAAGTGGGAACTTTGTATCAACCGCAGTTCCACTGGATGAATCGATCCAAGCTGTTGGATTATCCAAATCATCAGTTGGAGCAAACCCTCTCATTAGGTTATAATATTCTCTTGCTGCTTCAGTATCGCCATAAGGACCTGGGTCTGAATAAACACCACCAGCAACAAAGTAACCAAAACTTGACGCTGGCAGGTTTCTATACCCCGGTCTCTTTTTTAAGTTGAAAATTGCTGTGTCTCCTGGGCTTTCAACGATTGGCCCGGCAAAGAAGTCATATCCAACTGCAGCTGGAGCTAAACCGTATGCAGCATAGTCACCATCATCTGGTCCGCCATTGTAAGAAAACATCATACTTAAAGATGTATCTACACCTACAAAATCATTGGTGAAGTCACCAACATCAGGATCTGACCAGAGAGAAATATACGCATCCGTTAGATCTTCAGAACCTTTATTAAGCACTCTCACATTCTTAAATACGATCTGTCCAAGAGCGGCACCCGGCTGATTGTATCCCCATAGAGTGTATTGAATCTCAAGACCAATTGGAGTACATCCATATAATGCGGATGTAGTGCCTACATCTGCATCTGAGGCAACATACCAGATTACCTGATCAGCATTGGCTACTCCAGGAGTTTCACCGTCTGCAGGTTCATAGACACCATCATTGTCAAGATCATAGAATGGCGCACCAAGGTGGGTTGGCCAATTATTCCAATCAGTCTCGTATTGGTCAAGCACAGCCTGAATTTGTGCATCAGTTACACCAGAGACCGATGTCTCATATATCTCTGCGGCATCTTGTCTTACCTGGTCTGGCGTGAGAGTTTCCCAGCCTTTTCTGATTCTATAAAGCCTTACGTCCCCACCTTGCTGAAGGGTTCCAGACTCATCTACATAACCTGAAACCAGACCATTTGTATAAATGGTACCAGAGACATGCAACAAGTTTCCACCTGTATATCCACCAACCAAAACACCGTCTAGATAGACATTGGCTGCTGTACCTCTTGGGTAGATACCCCCACTGTTTCCAGAGGGCGTATGCGCTGATTCAGCATCATCTTTCTGCCAATAACCAAAGTTACCTATATTGATCAGCGAGAAAGCAGGAGCATCAGAAGCCAGTTTTGGTGAAAGTTGGAAATTATTCCAGGATTGATTCTCTGGAAGATCTTTCGCAAAGACACCGGACAAGACTAGCGCCCCGGTCATCACATATTGAAGATATTTCATATTATTCCTATCCTTTTAATTTTTAATTAGAAGTCAACCGAGAAACCTAAGAACACTTGTCGAGGTGCACTAATTAGTCTTTCTCCGACCTCAGTTCTATATGATTCATCGTTGTCTATGTTAATAGCTCTATACATTTCTTCGTAATCGGTCACGCCATCGCCATCTGGATCCTGTCCGTACTGGTCAATGAAAGATGCTGAATAAACATCATTCCCGTAGAATCCATCATCTGTGGCAGAACCTGTTGCTTGATAGACATTTAAAGCATTTCTTCTATCCAAAAGATTATTGACCCTCGCAAATACCGTTAACCCATATCCACCAATATCAAATCGTTTGTCTAACTTAAGGTCAAGATTGTATACCCAAGGAGTAGTTGAAGAACCGATCGGCTCTAGCGCCTGCCTTGAACGAGTGTCGTTCATATAATCAACACCAGCATCAAATGCACTCACCTGCCCACCAACTGGCCTATATACATATGTGTATGCATGACCACTGTTGAAAGTAAATAGTAGGTTTGAGCCAATACCATCGAGTTGAGTATTGGTTCCGCTCACGCGATAATCAAGATTGACCGAACCAGAATGCGCCTGGTTAAAATCAAGTGGGTTGATCATTAATGGTGGTTCGGACTGCCTGTCAAGAGCCGCTAAATAACTTGAGCGACCTGAACCTGTACCCTCAGCCTGAGATATGGTATAATTCATATCTACAGCAAGGCCATTGGTTCTTCTAAGAGCAAGAGAGAGTTCTAGCCCTTTGGTCGTCGCAAAGTCACCATTGCGAACATAATTATATGCTCCATCCAACTGACCCAGATACTCATCGACCCTATCGGCTTGTATCAGACCTTTTTGATTCTTATAGAACCATGTGGCCTTTAAAGCAGCGTCATTAGAAATGGCCTGCTTAAAACCTATTTCATACTGTGTCGTACGAACTGGCTCCAGACCAAAACCAACTGGATTAGTGTAAAAATACCCACCAGTATTCATCTGATCCCTATAGTCCATAGCAGTATAATACATGGAGTTCAGATCCACCAACTGAGAGAAGCGTCCATAATATCCATAGACATTTGTCCTATCAGTGAAAGGAAATGAAATACCAATACGTGGTTGTATTTCTGTATAAGTCTCAACCTCTTTCCATGTGGAAGGATCTACGTATTTTGAAACATTATAAAAATATAACTCATTTGCATTCGCAGGAGCAGTTTCGGAAGGATCTAATTGATCTATCCTGATACCAAGATTAACAACTAAGTCATCAAACTCCATCTTATCTTGTAAATAAAATCCCATTTCAGTTGGCTTCTTAGCACCATCAAGATAAGTAGTATCATTATTCGCCACACCTGGAACAGCGCCAATATAGAAAGTTCTATCATCAGCATCGTTGCCACTATGGTCGTAACCATATCCATCAATATAGGTTCTCCACTCATAGGCTGGAATATCTTCAAATGATCCATATCCATTATGGCCATATTGATTAAGAGCAGTTTCTGAATCAAGGGCATATTTCATAATAGTTGGACTAGCAGAATACTGCCTCATAGTATG